>JAIRQN010000090.1 GCA_031256445.1 Treponema sp.
TTTTTAAAGTGTCAAAAGAAGGAGGAGTATGAAATGCTTGGGAAAAAGTACCCTGAACTGGAAAAACCGATATACTGCGCGAAAAAGATGTCTTTATGGAAATCAATACGCTATCTGCATATGCAGAGGAATCTCCGGAAAGTAGACGAGAGAATGCTGCTTGAGCAGTGGAAGATTGACGGCCGTGCCGAAGGGAAGGCCGAAGGGAAGGCCGAAGGAAGAGCTGAAGGTATTGCTGAGGGTAGATCTGAGGGACTCGCAGAAGGAAGAACTGAGGGTATTGCTGAGGGCAGAGCTGAAGGAAAGGCCGAAGGTGTAGCTGAAGAAAAACTGGAAGTTGCAAAAAAAGCATTATCAAAAGGTATTTCCCTTGAAGTTGTATGTGAAATTACCGGGCTAGATCTTGATATAATTCAAAAATTGAAATATAAATAGTGATAACCGCGCTCTCATAAGGGACGCAGACACGCCTGTTACCCGTTATGTGCAATTTACGATATTTCGCCATGTTTATGTTTTTTATCCTGGTTTATCTCCATATCATTTACAGTGCCGGCTGTTTTCTGATATTCGATAATATTCATGGTTTTTATTATACATTCGGGTAACCCAGACAAAAATGTCACATAACGTCCTTGCGGTTTATATTTCTTTAAGGCCCGGTTCCGGAGAGGTTGAAAAAAAGGGAAAAACCGGATGAGAAATAATAAAAACCGGCTATTTACGGGTTTGATAAAAGTGATTATACTTGAGCTGGTGACAGGCACCGCTTTAACAGGAGCAATGTATGACCAATGAAGAATTCATAAACGAATTTAAAAACATATTCGACAGATCCATGTTACTGAGCGAGGAAACACGCCGTAAAGGACTTATTGTTCTGAAAGAGCGCACAGATGTTTATAAACCTGACCAGACTGATGTAATGGAATTCGGCCTTAAGTTAATTTTCGATAAAATTCAGGGTCATATAGTAGACAGCGTATTGTCAAATATTATCAATCTTGAAAATGATAATCAGAAAAAGATATTAAAAACAGTTCAAAAAACCGCAGTGCTGGCGATACAGCAAGGATATAATAAAATAGTACTTGCATTGCTGTTAAGCTCATATGTAAATATTGACAATATAAACGAAGATAATATGTCTGTTGTTGTTTATGAAGATTTTAAAAAAGAATTCAACCGTATTCTTGAAAGAACCAGATTTATCAGCGATAAAACACTTAAAGAAGGTCTGCTTTGTTTGGATGATTACATAGACGCGGATAAATTAAACCAAAGAGACATAATGGAACTTGGATTAAAGCTGACTTGCCACGGGATGGATGCCCTTGTAATAGACAGAATATTGTCAAATATTATTAATCTTGAAAATAATAAAAAGAGAATGATATTAAAAACAGTCCAAAAAACCGCAGTGCTGGCGATACATGCGGGATATGACGCAAAAACAATTGAAATGATTTTAAACATTGATGATGCTTACATCAGGAATATTATGATCGCGCCCAATCAAAAGATGATTCCCTGTAAAGGAAAAATCACGGGTAAAAACGGCATTGTATACGAAGGCGATGTTGTTAACGGCATCCCGCACGGTAAAGGCAAAGTAACATACGCTGACGGCAGAACCATTGAAGGAAATTGGAAAAACGGCAAGTTTCTGGAGATGTTAGAAGGGTAACGGGCTTTATCCGTTATAGATATGAATTAAGGCGAATAACATGTTATCATGGGTATTCAGTTAAAAACCGATCCTTGCCCATCAGGCAAACATTTTATTTCCCTCAGCTTACTGCCGTCTCCAGCGCGACTTCCATCATGCGGGTGAAGGTGTTTTGCCGCTCTTCGGAGGAAGTGCTTTCCCCTGTAACCAGGCTGTCGGAGATTGTCATGATGCCCAGAGCTTCGCGACCGTATTTTGCGGCAAGGGTGTATAACTCGGCGCTTTCCATTTCGACCGCGAGACAGCCGTACTTGGCCCAAAGTTTCCAGTCATCCGGCTCTTCAGTGTAAAACGTATCCTCTGAAACAATAGGGCCGACCTTTGGCTCCCAGCCTTTGGATACGGCGATATCCCAGGCGGTTTTTAACAGTGAAAACGAAGCGGTGGGAGCGTAGTTCCTGCCGCCGAAACGGTGATTGTTTACCCCTGAATCTGTGCATGCCGACATGGCAAACACAAGATCGCGAATTTTAATATCTTTATTAATGGAACCAGCGGTCCCTATACGGATTGCCCGTTTTACGTCATATTCACGGAAAAGTTCATTTGCGTATATCGAAATTGACGGAATACCCATTCCGGTTCCCTGAACTGAAACTTTTTTTCCGTTGTAGGTTCCTGTGTAGCCCAGAATGTTGCGCACGTTTGTGTACTGAACCGCGTCTTTAAGAAAATTGTCCGCGACAAATTTCGCTCGCAGCGGATCGCCGGGTAAAAGCACAGCGTCCGCGATATCACCCTTCTTTGCTGCAATATGAATCGACATATTATCTCCTTAGTACCATAGATCATAATATAGAAATAAAAAAAAATCCATTCTTATTGTCATTGAATTATTTATTAAATAGATTTTTATTTAGGCGAACTGTTCCGCGGATGTTTTGGAACAGTCTCATTTTGTAAAAATGCAGGTGTTTTATGGGAAGATTTAAACCAAACCGCCTTTTATACAGGCAGATAATATTCACAATTTTCGCTTTTTTAATAATGGTTGCGCTTAGTTATGCCTTTATGAGTAATATTGTACAGGGCTATCTGGTGCAAAACGCTGATAATGTTCTTTCCTATCTACAGACACATATTAACGCTGAATTAATCGATCCCATGATTAACTTAAAATGTATTTCCCGGACAGTGCGCGCAATGATAATCCGCGGAGACAGCGCGGAATCAATAAATGAATATTTTTACGATCTGTCCGGGGATTTGACCAATAACGGGGTTTATCATGCAAGTTATAATGGAATTTTCGGTTATTTTGAAACTTTTAAGGATGCGCCGCTGTTTATAGAGGATTTTTATTGGGACAGGGAAAATTTTATTCCGGCGGAACGCCCGTGGTATCATAACGCTGTCGCCGCCGGCGGAAACATCGCTGAAACGCTTTCATACGCGGATATTGTAAACGGAAAAACGGTTCTTATATTTTCAATCTGTATTTATGATGATGACGGCGAAAGGCTTGGCGTTGTCGGCCTGCGGATACTGATAGATATTTTGGGAAAAGAAGTAGTTGATACGGCGCTTGTTCAGCACGGGTATGGCATGCTGGTAAGCCATGATCTGAAAATGATGGCTCATCCAAACCGTGATTTTGTCGGAAGATATTTAAATGATCCTGTAATACCTGTTTCAATTTTCGCGCAAGATCTGCAAAACGGAACAGAAATTTTAAGGAAGCCCATATTAAGTTACAAGAAAGAAATCTCTGTTACTTTTTTCAGGAAACTGTCCAACGGCTGGTATTTGGGTCTTGTTACTCCGAAAGACTATTTTCTTCAGCCTGTAATAAATATGGCGCTGATTCTCTGTTTTTTGGGCGTAACGCTCGCGCTGATTTTAATTTTAATCTTCATAAAAATTGATGTTGAAAAAAATAAATCTCATGAAGAGAGCAGGCAGAAAAGCGTATTTCTTGCCAATATGAGCCATGAAATGCGCACGCCGCTTAACGCCATCATCGGGCTTTCTGAGCTTCTGCTGGAAGACAGAAAATTGAGCGAAGATGTTTACCTGAACCTTGCTAAAATCAATAACGCCGGCACGACTCTGCTTTCCACGGTTAATGATATTCTTGACATTTCCAAAATAGAAGCGGGCAGGCTGGAGCTTCGCCCCGCAGAGTATGATATTCCAAGCCTTATAAATGACGCTGTTACCCAGAGCGTTATGCGCATAGGCGAAAAACCGATCAGGTTTATTCTGAATATAAATGAAGATCTGCCCGCCGCGCTTTTCGGAGACGATCTTCGCATTAAGCAGATTATTAATAATCTGTTGTCAAACGCCTTTAAGTACACAATGGAGGGAACAGTAGAACTGAGCGTCAGGTGCGAAAAGGACAGCGGAATGGAAGACGCTGTATGGCTGATAATACAGGTCAGTGATACAGGCATAGGCATTCACAGTGACGATTTGGATAATCTGTTCTCTGATTATATTCAGGTTAAAAATTATTCTACCCGCAAGATTGAAGGAACCGGACTTGGACTTCCAATTTCAAAAAAAATAGCCGAAATGACGGGCGGCGGCATAACTGTGCAGAGTGAGTATGGGAAAGGCAGCGTTTTTACCGCCAGGGTTCTTCAAAAAAAAATTACTGATGCAGTTATTGGTCCAAACACAGTGCAGAATCTGAAGGAGTTCAGGTATTCGGAAAACAAACGCATCATGAATTCGCAGCGTGTGCGTTTGCAGCTGCCGTATGCGCGCGTATTGATTGTCGATGACGTAGACATTAACTGCGATGTTGCCAGGGGTATGATGATTCCCTATGGCATGCAGGTAGACTGCGCGGCCAGCGGTCAGGAAGCTGTCGATTTGATCCGCAGCGAAAATGTTAAATATAACGCGATTTTTATGGATCACATGATGCCCGGAATGGACGGCATAGAAGCGGTCAGAATTATCCGCCACGAAATCGGCACAGAGTACGCAAAAAATATCCCGATAATCGCCCTTACGGCCAATGCCATTATAGGCGCCGAAGGAATGTTCCTTGGCAGCGGCTTTCAGGCCTATATTTCAAAACCTATTGAAGTTGAACGCCTTGATTCTGTAATCCGCGAATTTATCCGCAACAGGGAACTGGAAAACGGTCTTTAGCAGAACTGCCGCCCACGCCCACGGATTCAATTCCGGCGATGATTAAATGCAGCCCGAAAAAAAACTGTTCATCAAAATCGTGTTTATTAATAGATTTTAGTTTACTGCCCTTTGATGTTCCTTTTGAATGTTTTGGAGCGGCCATTGTGCTAAAACTGAGCATCTCATGAATCGCCTGGATTTCCTTCGGCGTGTTCCGTTTTTTTAAACGAAGCTCGTATTCGGTAAAAGATAAAACATAGTTATTAATAAGGTTTGCGACAGTTAACAGATTTTTTTCGCTGACGCCAATCATTGAAATACGCGCAACCCAGTCTCCTATTATCCCGACTCTGCACGGAGTATTCGGGCTTGAATCCTCAAATATCTTCACTGAATCTTTTACAGACAGCAGCATCTTCCGGTACAGTTTCGCCGCTTCGGTAAGATAGTCCTTTGCCCGCGGTTTATTATTTTTTCAATAAAAAAGATGATGAACTAAAACAGAAAATGGTAAATAATAATTAAGGAGGTTATTTATGGCAATTTTTTCGTTTATCAGAAAGTTTAAAGATCTTGGGATTACAGGTTCTTTTGCCCGGTGGTATGACAAAAATACGCGCGAGACAAGGCTGGCCGAAATGCGGGAGTACGCGAAAGAAGCCGCTAAACACATTAAAGACGGATCGGCTGTATTGGAAGTAGCGCCGGGACCGGGCTATATGTCAATAGAGCTGGCAAAGATGGGGAATTTTAATATCACCGGAATGGACATAAGCCCTGATTTTGTGGAAATCTGCAAAAAAAACACAATGCGGGAAAATGTAAATGTTACTTTTTTGGAAGGCAATGTTTCAGCGGCGCCATTTAAAGAAAATACTTTTGATTTTATTTTTTGTTCCGCGGCATTTAAAAATTTCAAGGAACCGGTTCTTGCGTTATGTGAAATGCACCGCGTGTTAAAAAAAGACGGAATCTGCCTGATTGTTGACATGAGACGCGACGTTTCCAAACAAAGCCTGGAAGAAGAAATCAGTAAAATATCAAAACCCGGTTTTGAGCGTTTCTGGGTCAGAAGAACTTTTGTAAACCTGGCCAAAAACGCCTATTTAAAAGAAGAATTAACCGGAATGATTAATCAGACATCTTTTACAAAAAGCGAAATAAAAGAAGCGGGAGTTGGTTTCTATATTTATCTTTATAAATGAGCGCTGGATTTGCGAACGATGAGGGAAAAAGAAATTTGCGGGAAAAAACCAAAAAGATCAAAAGTCTAAAAGCGGAAAAACACAGTAATCCTTTTGATGACATGTCTTTTTGGTTTTCTATTGAGCCTCTTGCAAAACTCTCAAGAAACAAGAAATTGCAGATACTTGATAACCGCCAAGGAAAAAACGGAAGCCATAAGTACAAACGAAACTTTTGTATGCCCCTTAACGTAAAGTGATTTAG
>JAIRQN010000008.1 GCA_031256445.1 Treponema sp.
TGTCCGAGAAGTTGGTTACTTCACGGACAGCCTTTGTTTTTTCTCTTATTTCTGCGAAATAATACGAAAAAACAGTAATTAATGAAGGTGTCCGAAGAAGTTTTCCAACTTTTCGGACACCGCCCAGTTGTCGAACAAGTCCATTGCTTAAATTCGTTATAAAAAATTTTACCACGGAGAACGCAGAGTTTATACGGAGGAAAAGAAATCTTTTTTCAAAAACTCCGTGTCCTCCGTGGTAAAATTTCTTTAAGTATCTATGCTTAACCTGGCGGGTAAACAGCTATTCTTTTTTATATTTTACGCTTCTCCCGTTTTCTCTTGTAAGCGTGAGCGTTGAACCTGATAATTTATAATCATATTCAAGTTCCAGTTCCATTTCAAGAAACGTCAATACAAGACGGCTGTTTTCCGCTTTCCATTTAAGGGTGGTGTAACCTTCAAATATGCCCGTTCCGTCATCTGAAAGTTCCAGCCTTTCTTCTATGAAGTTGTCATAAATTTCCTGATCTTCCAGCGGAACCCATGTGCCGGCAAGCGTTGATGATACGCTTTGCTGAGCGGGAGCGCTGCCGGCGCACCCTGCCAGGCAGAACGTTAAAAGCAGCACCGCGGCGCTTAAAACACTTTTCTTTTTCATTTTAGAATCTTCCTTGTTAAAATTTATTTTTTGCCATTTCTATTTCATCATGGCAAGAAATTCTTCTCTTGCGGAAACAATTATATTAACCATACGGTTAAAATGCGTTTTAAAATCTTCAGGTTTCGCGAGGAAGATATAGGTATCTATCGCGATTTTACCGCCTGAAGTAATATAAAGCCTTACTACGCTTGTCGTGCGCGTTACAGCGCTGGCGGCGTCGAGGGCTTTCAGCCTGTTTGAAGCGCCTCCGATATCCAAAAATTCCGTAAGCACGAGATGGAACGATGACAGATCATTATCTATTACTTCTATGTAAAATTTTTGTCCCTTTGCGGTGAAATTCACGTCTCCGTCCCTGTCCAATGCAGGATTATATCCTTCGCCTTTCAGGTAGGTTATGTACATGTCCTGTAATTGTTTTTTGGACATTTGCGCGCTAAGGTTTGTGATTCCGGCCAGCAAAAAAACGAGAAGCGAACAAATCATTTTCTTTTTCATAAAAAAAGAATCTCCCTTGTACTTGTGATGTCTGCATAATGGCGGATAATCACGTATTGTTATTAAACTGAGTAATGTCAAGAGTAATGCCGGATATCCTGAAAATAAAGGAAAAAGGTACAGTTCTGACTGTACTTTTGGTCAGTTTTTACTGGACTTTTGGATAGGCGCCTTGGGCACGATTAAACCCTGGCTTACAGCGTATATGGCGAATTTGGAAATGCTGTCAAAACCTGATTTGTTCAGTATCGAAGTAATATATTGTTTTACCATGGATTCCGACACGCCCAAAATTTTCGCCATTTCATCACGGGAGGTTCCCTGGCATACATAGTTGATTATGGCGAGTTCTTTTTCAGAAAAAACCTGGGCAAAAGGCGAAATATCAGCCGGACTTGGATAAATGCCCGCTCCCCTCATGGTGCTTCTGATGACATAAACAAGATGATCTATTCCTGAACTTTTGTGCAGGTAACTGTGCGCCTTGATTTTCATTGCTTCTTCCATAAAGGTTATTTCCGGGTAACTTGTCATTACAATGACTTTTATATCCGGCATTTCTTCGCGTATCTGTTTGGCGAATTGCAGTCCGCTGCAGCCGGATTTCGTTACAATGTCTATTAATATCAAATTCGGCTTTAACTCTTTGCACATCTGCGGCGCTTTTGAGGCATCGTCGGTAACGCCCGCGACTTCCATATCGGATTGTTTGCCGATATGCTCTTCCAGCAGGTCGCGCATTAGAATTTGATCTTCAACAATAATCATTTTAACCATTCTTTTATTCCCCTGAGCGCTTTTTCATTGTTATCATCCATAAGCGCGTCATATATGCTGAAATATATTTCTCGTTCCGCCGGATTCAGCGCCGCCGCTCCCAGTTCCTTTACCGTTTTTCCGGCTGCCGCCGTATCGCCGTCCAGAATTGCTTTTTGCAGACGCCGCACAATTTCGGCTGCTTCAGGCTGCGCTTCCTGCATATGGCTTTGCGCCCACAATTGAAATTCCTGGCAGCAGGCTCCAAGCATGCCGCGCACAGCCTGCGTGTCTTTACGCTGCGCGGCGCCTATGAGCGATGTCAGGCGTTCCAGCAGCGTCATGGTTTCTGATTGCGGCTCAGAATATAATATCGTTTTGAAAGATTCAAGCAAATCAATCAAGCGGCTGAAATATTCATTGTCAACATCCATGTTGATTTCAAAAGCGGCGCAAATATGATTCAGCATATCAATGCGCTGTTTTATAATCTCACTTGAAAACACTTTAGAAGCGGCGGCTTCTTTGTCTCCTGCTCCCTGCCCGCTGTTCCCTTCGCCCAGCTGTTTTCTGATTACCTCATTCAGGGTCTGCTGATCAACCGGTTTCGCGATAAAATCCGTAAAACCCTGTTCAAGATAATATTCCTTCATGCCGCGCAGGGCGTTTGCGGTTAAAACTATAATTGGTATATTCGCATAACGATCATCATTTCTGACTGTTTTCATTGTTTCTATGCCGTCCATACCCGGCATCATGTGATCCATTAAAATCAAGTCGTAGCCGCGGCTGCCGGATGCCTGTATTTTTCCCAGGGCTTCCTGTCCCGAAGAAGCTGTGTCCACCTGTATACCGTATGGTTTTAGCTGTTCTCTTATCAGCAGCAGATTATTCAGATGATCATCTACCGCAAGTATAGTATAACGCACAGCGTTTGTCTCTTTAGCCGCGTATTCTTCTTTCTTTTCCATAGCAAGGTATGAGGAGATATGCTGATAACGGCGCAATGATGCGGCCGTATCTTCCCCGATGATCGAATTATCGTTTCGCTCCTGAATTATACGCGCCGTAAAACAGGAACCTTTGCCGTATTCGCTTTCCGCTGTAATGTCGCCGCCCATCATCTGCGCGATTTTTTTCGAGATGGAAAGACCAAGGCCGGTTCCTTCTACGTTTCTGTTTGCCCTTGTGTCAAGCTGTTTATAATCGTCAAACAATTTATCAATATCTGCGGCTCTTATGCCAATACCGGTATCCCTGACAGTGAAAGTAACAAGAACCTGGTTTGCCTGCAATTCTTTATTATTGACTGATAACCGCACTGTTCCTTCTCTGGTGTATTTTATGGCATTGGAAAGAAGATTGTTCATTATTTGCTTGATGCGCAGTTCATCGCCGGTAAGTTTTGCCGGAAAAGCCGCGTCAATTTCCAGAACAAACTGAATGAATTTTGAGCCTATTCTTATTATGTTCATATCCACCATGCTGCTGATCATGGAAGCGGTATCATATTCGTCAGGGGTAATTTCAAATTTTCCGGAATCCAGTTTTGATAAATCCAGTATGTCGTTGATTATCCTTAAAAGATGCATGCCCGACTGGTGTATGCGGGTGACATTATCCCTCGTTTCATTGCACGGCGATTTATGTAATTCAATTTCTGAAAAACCGATAATAGTGTTCAGCGGCGTGCGCAATTCATGGCTCATTGCCGCGAGGAAATCGCTTTTTGCACGGGAGGCGATTTCTGATTTTTTGTTCGCCTCTATTAATTGCACGTTTTGTTTTTCCAAAGCTGTTTCTGAACGGGTAATATATATATTAATAACAATTAATATAAAAAGAATTAAAAGAAGCATGCTGAAAAATACGTTGTTCATGGATTGATTAATCGCCAAAAGCCCGGGAAGGGGATAGCTTACCGCCAAAAACCATTCCATTTCCGGAATTGAGCTTACCAGATATATTCTGTCGTCGTAAATAAAACGATGGCTTTCCCCGTCCGGAAGACCGCGCGCTGCCTTGAGAATCTCTGTTCCGGTATCGCCCAGATGTTCGTCAAGGCGCGCTTTATTGTAAACAATATCGTAATTCGCAGCCGATGTGATTTCGTCGAATTTGTTAAATGTATAAGGCGTGATATTTTCATCGAAATCCTTGTATGCGTTGACTATAAAATCAGAGAACTCGCTTAAGTTAATGCCTGTGCCAAGCATGCCGATGGGATTTTCCTTGCCTACCTTTTCACTGAATACCGGAACATTAATCCAAAGATTTATTTGCTGCATGTTATGATTATAATTAATATTAAAGTTGTACCGTTCTGTCCGGTAGAGCGTTAAGTTATACCAGTAAGATTCAGGATCATCGGGGTCGACAATATAGGGCTCATTGCCTGTAGAATAAAATATTTTATCAACATCATTAACCCAGAAAACCACATTTAAATTAAAATGCTGGAGATAAATATCAAATTCCACATTCGCCAAAGACGCCAGTTCAGGATCGGAGGGATTGAGGAAATACTGACGGATGACCGGAGTATCCGCCAATTTGCGCACAAGCGCAAGTTCGCTGTTGACAATGGAAGCCAGCCGCAGCCGGATTGTTTCAGAGGCTATGGAGAGCTGCTGCTCAATGAATGAATGGTTAATCTGACGCGCGGAAATTGTAAAAGCTGTAACGGCTATCAGAGAAATAAGCAGGTAAAAGATAAGAGAAAACAGAATGAATGTTTTTTTATTTATTATCAAGATGGAAACCTTTTATCCTGTAAATTGATACATTATTCAAAATTTTCCCTATTTTTTGTATATTTGACGCAATAACGCGGCTTTTTCAGTAAAACCGGGGGCTTTTAATATAAAAAAGGCGGTTTTTCCGCCGTTTTAAGTATAATATTATTATCAGGTGAAAATTACAAGTGAAAGAAAACAGTTTTTTATTTTTGGGGATTTACACGCCTGGCGTTTTATATTTCCCTTGCCCGCGAAGAAACGCATGAAAGGTAAAATACAGGAAAGGGCATTGCATAAGTTTTTTCCTTTCAGTACAATGGTTCTATATTATTGATTTTTTCCTGGAGTATTAAATATGGGAATTTTAAGCGTTGTTCTGCTGGTTTTCTTCGTTATTATTGCTATTCTGTTGATTTTGCTGGTATTGATTCAGACCGAGGAAGGGGATGGTCTTGGAGGCATATTTGGCGGAGGATCCAGCACCGCTTTCGGCTCCCGGTCAGGGAATGTGCTTACACGCGCGACAACTGTGCTTGGGTCTCTGTTTCTGATTATCAGTCTTGGTTTGGCTTTGCTCAGCCGCACTCCGGGAGGCAGCGGCGTTGAGGACGAAGGCCGCAAGCTTTCCACCGAAGCCGGTTCAGTAAACTGGCTGGAAGAAGAATTAAATCCGCCTGTGATTAATTTCCTGCAGGATAACGCTCCGGAAGAAGTCATTGATGCGGGTGTAGAGGAAGCCCTGGAAACTCCGTAATCCAGAGGTTAGGCAAAGAGGTTTTTATGGTTCTGCAGGATGTGTTGTTACCGGAGTTTATTAAAGTTGATATGGAGGCGGAAGATAAGGATGAGGCGTTTGAAGAGCTCGTTAATCATTTTTGTCATGCTTTTAAAACAGACGCCCGCGACGAGATTCTGGAAGCGATAATTTCCCGCGAAGCCAAAATGTCAACCGGAATACACAAAGGTATCGCGGTGCCTCATGGCAAGACAAGCGTAGTCGATACCTTGCACGGCGTACTTGGCATTTCCCAGAAAGGCATTTATTACGATTCCCTGGACGGAGAACCCGTTTATCTTCTTTTTATGATTATTTCTCCGCTGGAAGACTCAGAGAAATACCTTAGGCTGCTTAAACACCTGGCGGAGTTAATGGAGAACCCGCAGTTTCAAATCGAGCTGCAGGCGCAAAAGGATGCGCAGAGCGCGTATAAAATAATACGCAAATACGAAGAGCTGCTTGCCGCTTCGGGCTGATTGTCATGAATACGCTGGATCATCTGCTGGAAATCGAAGCCGAAGCTGCCGCTTTGGTAAAAGACGCTCAAGCGGAAGCTGACAGGCGAATCCATGAAAACGAAGAAAAAAACCGCGCGTCTTACGATGAATTTTTTAAACAGGAATCTTATAGACTTGAAGCGTCTTTGAGCGGAGAAAAGGAAAAAATAACAGAACAGTATCAAAAAGCCATTGATGAATACCGTAAAGAAATATCGGGTGTAAATACGGATATTAATAAATTTGCATCCATGTTTGATAAATTTCTTGCCGGGGAAGGATGATGCAGGATGACAACGCATATGCGTACGCAAAAGCTTGCGGGATCATCGGCAAGTCCTTTGTAGGGGAAAGAATTTCTTCGCTTTCCGGACTTCGTAATTTAAGCGAACTGGACAGGATTATTTCCGCTGGTTTTCATAAAACGCAGGACAGTCTGCCGCAAAGCGTCTTGAACCCCGCCAATTCTGAAATCATGATAATCAGGCGCGCGGTAGCGCAGATTCTTTCCGTTATCAATTCTTATTCGCAGCCGCCTGAACTGTTAATCCGGGTTCTTAAGGCGTATGAATGCGGCGATTTGAAAACATGCATACACTTTATTGCATCGGGGCGCAAGGAACTTCCTGTGTTATGCGACATCGGACGTTTTTCCGGCATCTGCTTCAATAAATACCCCGATATTAATTCCATGCTGCGCGGCAGCGAATACAATTTTCTTCTGGAAGACCTGAAAGATTTAAAGCCGGATATGGACTTCTCTCCAGTTGAAATCAAGCTGGACAGGCACTACTATGCCAGTCTTGCCGGAAGTTTATCTTCTCTTTCGGATGATGACAGGAGAATCGCGCAGAAACTCCTTGTTAATGAAATTTCCCTTCGCAACTGCGTCTGGGCTTTGCGCCTGCGCAGTTATTATAACAAAAGTCCGGATGTAACGGGCAATTATCTGATGAAAATAAATATTGCCGGATTCTATCTTGGAAAAGAAGCTTTTGAATCCCTGAAATTGCCGCTTGATACAAGGCAATCCTGGAAAAAATGGAAATGGGAAAAATTCCTCAATGCCGAAGAAACCGGCGCGCACTGGTCAGCCGATCCGCGGTATTTTCAAAACGCGGCTTCCCGTTACCTGTACCGGCTTGCTTTGCATAATTTTCACAATCTGCCGATGTCGGTAAGCGCACTTTTTTGCTTTATCAAACTAAAACAGTTCGAAGAGGATCTTCTGACAAGTATCGCCGAAGGGCTTGCTCTTGGAATGGACTCAGGCGGCGTTTTAAAACTGCTGGAGGCCGGATAATGCTGCGTCCGCGCAAGATGAGGTACTTAGAACTTACAGTGATGAAAAACGACATGGACGCTGTACTGGAATATCTTGGGAAGCGGGCGGCGGTTCAGTTTCCGGTTTCTGCCTCGGCGGAAAGCCAAAAAACCGCGAATATCAGCAGTATTATGGAAAAACTGCGCAATACCGCGGCGTATCTTTCAATCGGCATTGAGCCGGAATCAGGCGATGAGGCGTTTCTTCCTGGAGAAGAAGATCAAGCGCTTGCGGAAAATATCTGCATGGCGGCTGAATTATTAATGGAGCGCGAGAGTCAGGCTGAGCGGGAAAAGGAGCGTATTTGCGGCGCAATGGAAGAAACAGACGCTTTTTCCAGAATGAACGCGCCTTTTTCCGACCTTGAACATCTTTCATATCTTACGCTTCGCATAGGGCGTCTCGATCCGAAAAACCTCAGTGCGTTACGCGAAAGCCTGCAGGACAGGGCGGTAATAATCCCGCTGGAGCAGGCGGATACGGACGCGTCTTTGGCGGGAGAAAAAATTTTCGCGGCAAGCTCGCGCAAAGGCCGGTTTGCCCTCGATTCGCAGCTTAACAAATTTTCTTTTGAACCGGCCGCTGTTCCCGCAGATTACAAGGGAGTTCCGTCACAGATACTGTCCGGACTGAAAACGCAGCTTGCGCAGACAGAATCCAAACTTGAAATAATCCGCAATGAAAAGGAAAATCTGCGAAACAATGCATCAGCGGGAATAAAAAGGCTTATTTCATCATGGCAGACAGCCTATGCGATAGAAGAAATCAAATCACGTTTTACCGTTACAGACAGCGTTTATCATTTTTCCGGATGGACGCCCGCCGATCGCGTCAAGGAAATTACGGGAGGCCTTCTTGAATTAACCGGCGGCAGAATAGCCATCCGCACTTATTCGCCGCATGAAGTTCCTTCCATCCGGAGCGGAAGCGAAAAAGTGCCGGTGTCCATGAAGCACGGCGCGTTTGTAAAAGGTTTTGAACCTCTGGTGTTTTCCTACGGCGCGCCGCTGTACGGAACAATTGACCCGACGCCGGTAGTCGCTTTCTTTTTTACAATCATCTTTGGAATCATGTTCGGCGATGCAGGGCAGGGAGCGGTGCTTTTAATTGCCGGTATTTTAATAAAAAAAATTCCCGGACTGTCCGCGAAATTCGCCAATTTTTCCACTCCTCTTGTCGCCATCGGCGTCTCTTCAATGATAATGGGTTTTTTGGCCGGTTCTGTTTTTACCAACGAAAAATTACTGACAGTTCCCACAATGGCATTGACAGGCGCTATTACCGGACATCCTGTGGAAAGGATTCTTCATATCCTTCCGATGGCGGAAGAAGGAGGCAGTATAACAAAACTTTTGTACTTTTTCGGTTTTACTGTCTGCATCGGCGTAATAATCAATTCGCTTGGCCTTATTATAAATATTTATAACCGCTTTACTCTTAAAAAATATGATGCCGCCATTTTTTCCAAAACAGGGCTTGCCGGGATGCTGATGTTCTGGTATGCGCTGTCAATCGCGGTACGGCTGTTATTGGGCGGCAGTTTCCAGCTATACGATTTTGCCGGACTTTTAATTCCGCTGTTTTTTATTTTCTTTGGTCCTGTAATCTGGCGGATTATTTCCGGGAAAAGACCTGTTCTGGAAGAAGGGCTGTTCCTTTTTATAATGGAAGGATTTGTGGAAGTTCTTGAAACTGTTTCAAATTATGTTTCCAATACTGTTAGTTTCCTCCGTGTCGGAGCATTTGCCCTTTCTCACGCGGTTCTTTCATATATTGTTTTTCGTTTTACCGAAGACCTTGCCTTTTCAAGCGTTACAGGCACATTCTCGGCTATTTTGATAATGCTTCTGGGAAATTCCATTATAATTGTGCTGGAAGGAATGATAGTGGCTATTCAGGTTATTCGTTTGCAGTATTATGAATTTTTTAATAAATTTTTTATTGAAACGGGAGTGGAATTCGCGCCGTTTCGGTTTAAAATAAAAAATATTAAGAATTAGGAGAGGATATGAAAAGGAAAATTTTATTGGTATGCGCAATGCTTTGCATGACAGGCGTATCTGTTTTTGCCCAGGAAGCCGTAGCGGAGCTGACCATGGCGGGAGCGATCAAATATCTGGCCGCTGCGCTTGCTGTAGGGCTTTCGTGCATTGCGGGCGGAATAGCGGTCGCCCGTGTCGGCGCCGCCGCGATGGGCGCGTTAAGCGAGAACCCGGAATTGTCCGGCAAAGCTCTGCCATACGCCGGTCTTGCCGAAGGTATCTGTCTTTGGGGCTTTCTTGTAGCGCTGCTGATTCTGTTCCTGTAAGATAATCAGCAAGTGGATTATTTTTTTCTTGGCGATGAAGAACTTGTCATAGCGTTCCGTTTTATAGGCATCGAAGGAATGGCCGTAAGAAACGCTGAAGAAGCGGTTAAAGCCTTCACGCAAATTACCGAAAACACGATCACACAGCCGGACATTGATAATGTTTCAGGCGGCTGTCAGGTGCTAATTCTGACAGAGGAGACTGCTTCCTGGCTTGGCGATAACATGATCGAATGGCAGCTTTCAGGGCGTTATCCGTTATTGGTTGAAATCCCCGGTATAGCGGGACGCCTTCCCGGCAAAAAAACGCTTGTGGAGGCGATAAGAGAGGCGATTGGAATAAATGTCTAGGCAGTGAATAATTCTAGGCGGGGAGCTATAAAAGGGAAATATTTCCCTCAGGGAAAACAGGCCAGACAGAAGGCGGCGGCGCTTCGATATGGTATTCCATAAAATCCAGTTTCCATGCGTGCAGAAAAAAGCTGACTGCCTGTTTTCCGCCGTTTACCTGTCCGCCGCTATGATGTTTTACCGCTCCGTATTTTATATCTCCGGCGAGCGGATGCCCATGGGCGGCTGCCTGTGCGCGAATTTGGTGGGTTCTGCCGGTTTCAATTTCCGCTTTTATCAATGTTCGTTTCTCTTTTACCGAAACAGGCGTAATTCTGGTAATCGCGTGTTTTCGGCCTGAATTTTCAACATTATTTGTTCCGCTTCCGGATACAAATGTTTTTTTTATTTTAACATCCCGCGTTAATTCATCTTCCCAGGTATCGTCATTTAAAATAATTCCTTCTACAATGGCAAGATAGGTTTTGCGAATCTTTCTTTCCCTCATGAGTGCGCTGAAAAAACGCGCGCCTTCTATACTCGTTGAAAAAACTACAATCCCGCTTGACGGCTTGTCCAGCCGGTGCAATGGGCCCGGCTTAAAAGACAGCGACACTGGCAGCTTCCCGGCAAGAAAACCGCGAATCATTTCATCCAGACTGCCAGGGCCGTGTACGGCAAGGCCTGCAGGTTTATTTACTGCCAGAAGGCCTTTCCCCTGGAATAAAATATCAGGAGCAGGACAGCGATCAGAAACATTTTCAACTGATGGCGCAATATCCGGCGGGTTTTTTAATGACCTAATGGTTATTTTACAGCCGCAGTCAACGCGATCCTGCGCCTGGGCCTGTTTTCCGTCCACATGGATTTTTCCCTGACGCAGAAGACGGTGTATCAGCGGCAGAGGGTAATCCGGCAGCGCTTTCCGCAGTATTCTGTCCAGTCTGCGCCCTTTATCATTTTCACCCGTGATTAATTCCATCTGCATTGATTTTAAAATTTTCCTCATGTGGCTGTAAACATGCCTTTTTATTTTTTATGTACATATTGACAAAAACTTCATATTAATGGAGTATATTACAATGGCAGTTGCGAGCGCTTTCCATTCCCTGATTACAAATACGATTTTTTTGTCTACTGTTTCCAGTCTGTGTTTTACGCAGATCACGAAAATGGTTTTATATTTGGTATCCCATAAGAATAAAAGCTCCAGAGAGGCAATAGAAACGGCGATTTGGCGCACAGGCGGAATGCCTTCGAGCCATTCCGCGGTTGTCTGCGCTTTAACGACATCAACAGGTCTTTCAGAAGGCATATCGTCTAATTTATTTGTTTTTTGCCTGATTTTCACAATGGTTGTATTAAGGGATGCGCTTGGAGTAAGAAGAGCGGCCGGTTTGCAGGCCAAGGCGCTTAATACGCTCGGAAAAATGACCGCGGATAAAATTGGACTGGAATTTCAATCTGTAAAAGAAATTCAGGGGCATACTCCGCTGGAAGTGCTTGTTGGAGCCGTTCTTGGAATTGCAATTGCCATAGGTTTTTACCTCCTGGACATTTGATATGTCTTTCCCCCGTTCCGTTTTACTTTTAATTTTTGCATCGCTGTTTGCCGCGTTTGGTCTTTTATCGTTTGGTTATTTTTCAGGATATGGCAGGGAGCTGTTCCGCGGTTCGGAAGATACGTCATTCAGGGGCGGATACGCGATTCTGTCAACTGACGCAGGGATAAATGACAGTGTTTTAACGGAACTTTTGGAAAAAGGAAAGGAAAATTTTTCCGGCCCTCCTGTAGGCGAATCATCGCAGTGGGTTATGCTGGACGATTTCGGCTCCCTGCAGGCAATTCCGCTGGAGAAATATTCATCCAGGGTCAGCTCCTTTGATCCCCGCAACGACGGATATGCCGAAAAATTAAAAAATATTTTTGTGCGTGACGGCAGGCGTTTTGTTTATATTCCGCTTAAATCGGGAAGCTGGGCACCCGCGTCAATGAATGATCAGTTCACAATTTTACTCAACGGCATTCCGTTTTCTGCTGAATATTTCGGATTTGGAAAGTCTGTATCGCTTTTTCCGGTTTTCTTTATTGCATACGGCCTTGCCTCGTTAATGCTTCTTGTTATGTGCATTATAAAAAGGAAAAAACATCCTGCTTCCCTGAACGCGCTTGTTCTTTTGCCCGCGCTGTCTTCGCTTGTTTTTTTCGGCGCGGGCGGAATTGCGGCCTGCGCCCTGCTGTTGGGGTTTTTTATCATGCTGCGCGAACCGTTATATGAAATTATCATAAGATCAGGAAGGCATGGATTCGCTGGTAAACCGGAGTATTTTTTTAAAAATGTCATTAAGCCGTATTTGTTTTGCTGGTTTGCTCTGCCCGCGTTCGCGGCCGCCATGGGATTAATTATTCTGAACAGCGAATTAAAACTTTTTTTTGTGATAACTGTTTTTTTTGCGTGCGGTATCCTGTTTTTCCTGTCGTTTAAAGCGGTTTCCTCCCCCGGCGGAAGGCACAGGCGCTTTATTCCTGTTATGATAATCAAACGCCGGTTTGCCGATTTTGCTTTTTCAGTTTATATGCTGCCTTTTATTCTTGCCGCCTTTACGGCATTGCTGATGACGTCTTTAATGCCCGGCGAAATGATTTCAAACAACGGATTTGATCATATAATGGACGAGCATGAATATTACGCTCATCTGGATTTTCAGGCGTCTTTTTCGCTGCGCCAATTGGGTTCCTTTCCGGAAAATAATTCCGGCGTTTCATTATATCCCGGCTATATATTTGACAAGGACGGTTTGCCGTCAGCGGATATAAAACACGGTTCATCTGCCGCGGTAAACATTGATGATTTCCCGCCTTTCCCCCTTAAGCATATGATGGATTTTTTTAACAACGTCAATTCAGGGAACCAGGCGGCTCCCGAAAACAGAAGCGCTTTCAGCGAGCCTGTTGTTCCTGACCGGAGGTTTGTAAATTTCCCGCGCAATGCTGAAAATCCGGCTTTTTTTATTTTGCTGTTTTTTCTTGTTCCAGGTTTTTTTATTAAAAAAAATTCCGGGATTCATTCGGATATCCAATATACAGGTCTGCGAAGATTTTCCGGGAAACCGCATATTGCGGACATAAACAGAAAAAAAGTGTTAAAATATAATAAAAATAATGTACATATTCAGAGGGATACCGTTTCTCTTTGGACCCGGTGGAGATCCAAAAAGGATGCCTAGACAATGAGAATATATTCGTTTCCGCACGGAGGGATTTCTTACAATGATCCGACAGCCCCGTCAAAAAAATCTGTTGTAAACGCGTACCTTCCGTCTCTTTCTGTCATACCGATAGGCAAACGAATTTTTCCGACCATCTCAATCGGGGATATGGTCAGAGAGGGTATGCTGATTGCCAGAGCCACGGAAGCGGGAACCGTAAATGTTCACGCTACAGTTCCGGGCAGGGTGATCAAAAAGGCTTCCTGGAAAAACAGGGACGGTTTTGAAAACGACGCGCTTGTTATCAGGATGGAAGGCTCATTTGAAAAGCTCGGAAAGAGAGAAGAGGTTTTTCCCTGGGCAGGCCTGAACTGTTATGATCTGCAAAGGATAATCTCCGAATTCGGCATTGTAGAAATGGAGTATTCCGGCAGGCCGTTATCGGAAATGATCTCCGCGGGAAGAAAGGAAAATGATAAACTGACGCTTGTTATACGCTGTGTCTTTGACGATCCCTGGCATGTCGCCGATTACGCGCTGTGCCAGCAGCGGATAAAAGCGGTTGTTGAAGGAGCGGCAATTGTCGCCAAGGCATCTTCCAAAGTTACGCAGATTATTTTCGCCGTCTCGCACCGCGAGAAAGAAATCGGCGAAATGTTTATAAAAAATTCGCAGACTCTTGAATACCCGGCCGCGCTGGTACTGACAGGTTCCCGCTATCCCCAGAGGAACAACAGGGAACTTGAACTTGCGCTCAGGACATATGAGAAAAAAGAAGAACTCAGTCTTGGCGCCTTTTTAATTCTTGGACCCGCTGTTCTTGCCGCTGTATATGACGCTGTAAAATTCAAAAAACCAATTCTTGAACGGTATGTGGCTGTCGGAGGTTCGGCTGTAAGGTATCCTCAGGTAATGAAAGCGAGAATAGGCACAAGAATCGGAGAGTTGATTGAGCAATGCGGCGGATTAACCGGAAAGCCTGAACGCATTGTGCTTGGTTCCCCTCTTTCGGGAAGGGAAGTATCGTATCTTGACGAACCTGTAGGATCAACATGTTATGCGATAGTCGCCATGGCAAAAAGCCAGGCAAAAATTTATCAGCGGCAGAATTGCATAAATTGCGGCGAGTGCAGGACAGTCTGTCCTATCGGGCTTGATCCGCAGAATATATATAAGCGTATCAGGACGCTTGGAATTGAAAAAACCGGGGATACGGGCTGTCATGGATGCGGGTGCTGTAAAATAGTTTGCCCGTCGTCGCTGCCGCTGTCGGAAGTGATTTTTGAAAGAAACACGGAGGCGGCGGGTGCCTGATAAAAAAATAAAACTGTTTACGTTAAAACCGCAGATTAATTTATCATATCCCAGCATAGGAAGAATGTGGCTTGTATGCGGCTGCGCCTTCTTTGCGGTATTGCAATCCGCTCTTGGCGATAACGGCCGTTCCCTGATACTGGCGTTAACCGTGCTTTTTACTGCGGTATTAATAGAATTCCTGTTAACCTGCAGAAAATTCGGCTTTTCCAGAATAGTTGACGGCAGTGCGGCGGCAACCGCCATGATTCTTTGCCTGATGCTTCCCAATTCAATTCATCCCGTATACGCCGCTTTCGGAGTCGCCTTCTCAATAGCTGTTGTAAAATATTCATTCGGCGGTCTTGGATCAAACTGGCTGAATCCGGCTCTGGGCGGCTGGCTTTTTATGCGTTTTTCCTGGCCGTCTGCATTTGCTCAAGAGCCTGGCGCTTCTTCCATTACCGCAATAACCGCCGATTCTGCTCCAATGGCCGATTCGATCTCTTTATTTTTGAATAATACTGTTTTTTCGGTTACCGGCGCGCAGCTTCCGTCAGAATATATTAATTTTCTTTTTTCCAATAATTTATCGCTGATAACTGACAGGGGAATTTTCGCTCTTTTGGCCGGGACAGTAATCATTACCGCTTTTGGAGTTAACAGAGGCTGGGTGCCTCTTGTTTTTCTGGCGGTTTACGGATTTCTTGTTCGTTTTGCGGGAGATTTAAACGGCGCTTCCGGACTCTATTGGAACGGAGACATATTATACGGTCTTTTTTCCGGCGGTACTCTTGCCGCGGCTTTCATTCTTGCCGCGGAACCCGCAAGCGCGGCGAAATTAAAACCCGGTATTCTTTTTACTGTTATTTTAGGCGCCGTATTGTCATGGTTTTTCCGCTACCGGTGTATGGATTATTCCGGCTGTTTTTATGCCCTCGCATTTGTAAACTGCCTTACGCCCCTTATCCGTTTCGCCGAAGAAAAGATATTGCTGTCTTTGAACAAGCGCGGCGGCGTAAATGAGAGCATTCCATGAAAAATATGAATATTCTCAAAGACAAGGCGATTTTTCTGGGATGGATAATGGGACTTTTAATTATTATTTCCCTGGTTTGGATATTAACCCAGCCGGCGCAGGCAAATTACCTTTTGCGGTCAGTCAATAATATTTTATTGACAGCGGGGGATTCGCGCAGGCTCGTTTCATATACGCCGAAACCCGGCGGAAAAGCCCAGCTGATGGGTTACTGGTATCTTATGAATAACGCGGAAAGAATGTTTGTTTTCGCCTGTTTTCAGGATGGGATTCTTGTTCCCGTTGGAGCGGTTGTTTCAGATAACGGGAAGGTAAGCGAAATAATTCCGTTAAGCTCTCACGCTGTTCAGGTTTTCGATTTTATTCCGCAGAGCATTTTGCAGATGTACGTCACGCGCATTGAGTCTGCGTCAGGAAGCGGAGGTAAATAAAAATGGACATAAAAAACCAGCATTCATTTTGGGGTTCGCTTTCGCCGCTTGGAGGGCTTACAGGCGCCGGACTTTTGATCATGGCAAGCGCGCGCCTTTCGTGGGCTGTTACAGTCGCCCTTGGCCTGTTTTGGGTATACGCTCTTACAGTACTGGCTTATTCA
Organism: Treponema sp.; assembly: GCA_031256445.1. Taxonomy (GTDB): domain Bacteria; phylum Spirochaetota; class Spirochaetia; order Treponematales; family Breznakiellaceae; genus WQXQ01. The sequence goes on from JAIRQN010000008.1 coordinate 16,010, forward strand.
TTTTTGGTTTCAACCGAGATAAGCAGGAAAATTTTCCCGCAGAAAGGAAGGGAAAACCTGTTTGCATGTCTTGCGTCTTTTTTTGGCAGTATTTTCCTTCTGCTGTTCTGGCTTTTATGCCCTTTTGCGGCGCTGGAGGTTTTCCTGCCTCTTTTACTGATTCCGCTGTACTGCGCCGGATCCGGAATATTCGGGCAAATAACGCGGGGAGGGACTTCGCCGCACGCGTTGCCGCACGCATCGTTGCACGCATCGCTGCACGCATCGCCGGTTAACGATAACGCGCATATCGACATTATTGAGAATGTATCAAATGCGGTTTCCAGGGCGGCTGTTCTTGCCGGATTGCTTATCGCATTTTCAATTGTCAGGGAACCTTTATCTTACTGCTCGCTTTCATTTCCCGGCACATCACAGGGAATGATAACAATTATGTATTTTAAAAAAGGATCGTTTTTCCCGATAGGAATGTTCGCTTCTTCAGCCGGGGCTTTGCTGCTGTTGGGTTATTTGCTTACTCTGTATCAGTATTACAGAAACGCTCTTTTTCCGGAGGTGTTAAAAAATGGATAAAATGCCTCTTGTGCTCTTTGTTTTTTATTCCGTGTTTACCATGAATCTTGTTCTGCAATGCGGGCTTGGCATCAGGGGCATTGCCGCCGTCGGAAATCCTGACAGAATATTAACCCTGGTAAAATTAAGCATTGTTTTTGCCGCTGTTGTTTTATTATGGGTTATATTCTCAAGGGTGATTTCTTCCATAACGGGCGGTTTATTCGTTTATGTTTTAATATTTCCCGTAAGTTACATAGTTTACAACGGACTGGAATTCCTTGTGTTCACCTATCTTTACAAAAAGGAAAGGAACGGCAGATGCTCCATCGGTTTTTTGGGAGGCATTACAGCCGCCTGCGCTTTTGTCTGCGTAAATATCGCAAGCGGCTTTCTTGAAGCGCTGGCGCTGTCATTTGGTTTTGCTTTGGGAACTGTCATCGTGTTTTTGATACTCTGCGAAATCCGCAGCAGAGCCGCGCTGGAAGCCGTTCCCCGTTTTCTAAGGGGCAAACCGCTGATACTTGTTTCTATGGGGCTTTTATCGCTGGTTTTTTCTGTCAGCTCACTGCTGCTTTTCAGGATAATCGGTAGTTAAGTGAACAAAGAGAACAAGTTAACATTAATTCTTGGAACTCACGCGCATGTTCCCTCGGGAGCCGATGAGAGCGAATTTGAATATGTTTATGACAAAAAAATGCGCCCTTTTGTTTCCAATCTTTACCGTTATTCGAACATTCAGGCTGTGCTGCATTATTCGGGCGTATTGCTTTACTGGGTAGAAAGAAACCATCCTGAATTATTCATGCTCATCGAAGATATGGTTAACCGCAAACAGGTGGAACTGCTTGGCGGCGGTTTTTATGAGCCAATGATGCCGTTAATCTCCCCGCAGGACAGAATCGGGCAAGTGGAGTATATGACTACATATCTTCGCAAACATTTCGGCAAACGCCCGCAGGGCTGCTGGATACCCGGCATGGCATGGGAACAGAATCTCGGCGCTTCCCTGTGCGCCAGCGACATGAGCTATACATTTCTGTCACAGGAACAATTTATCAGGGCGGGATTGTCAGGTAACGGGCTTTTTTCACCGTGCATCAGCGAAGATCAGGGAAAACTTCTGACTATTTTCCCCGTTTCTCTTGATGCGCAGAATGAACTGGCAAAAAAAAGTTTTTCTCATGTTTTTATCGATATAATTAACGGCATTAATAAAAAAAATTCATTCTGCGCGGATTCATCACAGGAAAAAATTATCGCGGTTTTCCCGTCCGAAACAGCCTGCGCCGCTTCGGAAGCCCGGGATACGGCATGGAATCGTTTTTTTGAAGAACTTTCGCTTTCCAGGGATATGGCGGAAACTGTTTTACCGGGGAAAATAATTAAAACCCTTTGCGTTAATAAAAGAGCCAGTTTCCCGAATTCCAGCGCCCTTGAAAATGATTTTTCGCCGCGGCGTTTCCTGATAGATTCATGCGAAGCGAACGGCATCTATTCCAAAATGGTGTTTACCAATGTGCTGATAAACCAACTGAAAGGAGACAGATACAGAAAACAGGCCGCAAGGGAAGAGCTTTGGAAAGCTCAGGATTCATCTCTTTTTACTCCATGCGGCGGAAGGAACAGCCATGTTCTTCGCAAATCGGCATACAGCTCGCTTCTGCGCGCGGAGTATTTATCCAGGGAAAAGGGAAAATTTACTTCATCGCTAATTCAGCATGATTTTGATCTTGACGGCGCAAAGGAATATCTCTTTCAGGATACAAGAATAAATTGTTACATTCAACAGAAAGGAGCGGGCATTTTTGAGCTTGATTATCTTCCCAAGGAATGGAATTATCTGGACTGCGGAGCGTCAGATCGCGTAAGGCGGGCCGCTTTTACCGATGTCATTCTGCCGCCGGAAACGGATTTAAATGAAATAAAAAATTGTTATCCGCAGGGGTCCCGCCTCTGCATGAATGAAAAATTCCAGGCGGTTTCCCAGGATCGCAAGGGTAAATCCTGCTTTAAAATGCCCGCGTTATGCGAAGACGCCCAACAGACAGAAGATTCCGCGGCGGGCGCACAGCTTTTTGGTCCGCTTGAAATAAACAAATGTTATCTTTTAAAAAAAGATGTTTTAACTGTGGATTACCTGATAAAGAACACCGGCAAAAGCAAATGCGATTTCTGTTTTATCACCAATATTTACTTTTCATTCGCAGGCGGCGGCGATGAGAATGTCCGTTTTTTTACAACGGATTCCGGCGGAAAGGATACGCCGGCAAAACAGCTGATTAACGGCGCCGGGTATCTTAAAATTCAGGATGTTATTAACGAAGTGCAGATAATGCTGGGCTCTTTAAGGCCTCTTTCGCTTTTTCTTGATCCGGTTTATGACGGCGGATTTTATCAGGCAAACCGCATATTGCCGTATTTTAACATTTCTCTTGAAGCGGGCGCATCCTGGTCAAACGAATATGTTTTAAAATTTTCACATTAATATTACAGGCTTACCGGAAATATGGCTGATTCTGGACTAATTCTGTTAAACAAAAAACCGGGAACTACTTCCTTTGACGCGTTACGGGAAATAAAACGCGCTTTTGGCACAGGGAAAGTCGGTCACACGGGTACGCTGGATAAATTCGCGCAGGGGCTGTTGTTGGTTCTTGCCGGAAAAGCGCTCAGGCTTGCCCAATGGTTTACCCACTGCGATAAACAGTATACAGGCAGAATATATTTTGGAATTGAGACGGACACCCTTGATCCGGAAGGTGTTCCGGTTGCGCGTTCAGAGGTTCCTTCACGCCAGAGAGTAGAACAGGCGATTGCCGCGTTTAACGGCCCTGTTATGCAGGCGCCCCCCGCATATTCCGCAGTACATATTAACGGCAAACGCGCGTCAGCGCTTGCCCGCAGCGGAAAAATGCCGGAAATGGCCGAAAGGTCTGTTTTTATTTATAAATTGGAACTGGTTAATTGGGAGCCGCCATATGCGGATATAAGAGTTTATTGTTCAAGCGGTACATATATTCGTTCTTTGGCAAGAGACATAGCCGCCGCCGCCGGAAGCAGCGCGCATCTTTGCTCATTGGTCAGGACGCATGTAGCGGGATTTTCACTTAAAGATCAAAATACGGAAAATAATGGCTTTTTTTTGCAAAAAATCGATAAAAATGTTATCAGTTCCCTGGGTATGCCCTGGTATGAAATCTCAGGGGAGGAATATGAAAAAATCAAACATGGTAAACCTCCGCAGCCGGTATTACAGGAAAAATATCTCTTTCCCGCAGTTTATACGCCGCCAATTAATAACAAAGAAAAATCATCCTGTATAAAGACTGCGGCGGTTTTTTATGGGGAATCCCTTGCCGCGGTAGTGGTAAATGCCGAAGGCAGATGGAAATACGGATGTGTAATTTAATTAAAAATTTATCCAAATTTCCGTCAATTGCTTGACATATTAAAAAAAAGTGGCTATATTGTATAATATTTGCATGATACTTTTATTTAAATAAGGAGATATTGTAATGAAGATGAAAAAATTTCAATTTATTTGGTTTGGTATAATATTATTTATTTTTGCCGGAGGAGGAGATTTATTTGCCCAGGCGCGCAGAAATCAGCAGCCGGCAACCCCGGTTACGCCGCCTCCTCCGAGCGTTTTTACAATTGACACCGCTATAGAAGCAGGAGCGGGAAGGATCACAGAAAGATTAAATCCCAGCAATGCGGATCCAATTTCAATTAAGGTAGTAGTGTTAAACTTCAAATCTGATTCCTCAAAATTATCAAGCTATGTGCTTGACGAAATGATGATGTATCTTGTTAACAGCGATAGGGTAACTGTTGTTGACAGGGCAAACCTTGAGCTAATCCAGCAGGAAATGCAGTTTCAACTGTCCGGAGAGGTAAGCGACAGTTCAGCCCAGGCAATCGGTCAGAAATTGGGCGCTCAATCCATTGTTTCCGGCAGTATTGATGATATGGGAGATGTTTATCGTATTCGTTTTAAAACAATTAATGTAGAAACAGCCGTTATTCAGGTTCAGTCGGCGCATGATGTACGGAAAGATCAGCAAATAGGCTCGTTAATGGGTACGCAGCAGGCAGCCAGGCCTGCCGCGCAGGCGCCATCTGCAAGCGCAACCACTAACACTGCCAGACCGGCGGCATCTCCACCTCCCGCCCAGGCAAGACCTGTTACCCCGGCAAAGCCGACCAGCGCTTATTCCGGCGGACGTAAATTCTTTTCCGGCGTTCTGAATATTGGCTTTGGTTTGGGGTCACTAACAATGGGTGATTTTTTCGGTTTTATAATGGTCGGCGGTCTTGATGCCCTTGGGTGGGTAGGCTATTTTACCGGTCTCAGTATGGCTGCTGCTGCCCAGGAAATGTATTCCACTATTGGAGTCGGTTATACTTACGACGATTATAAATCAGAAATATTATCAGCCCAGATATTCGCCTATGGAGGACTTGCAATAGTCGGGATCGGCGCGATTTATGGTTTTGTCCGCCCCGGTCTTTACGACAAGGAAGTGTCAATAAGAAGAGGTTACAGGTCAGAGAATAACCCAATGAACAATATTACATTATCGCCTGTATTCTTTAAAAATGGCGCGTCGGGAATGTCGTTATTGTATAATAAATCCTTTTAATATGGGAAAACCGGCATTGGCCTGCATATAGGTTTCTTGAGAAACTTAATATATTTTCAAAGGAGTTTTTTATGAGAAAGATTAGTGTATTGTTTGCCGTTATGATTATAGCGGTATTCGCAATGGGATGCGGATCCACCGGTGGCAGCTCTGCGCCGGCGGCAGCCATAGGACCGGCCAACTCACCGGATTGGCTGAACGATTTCCCGCCTGAGGACGTAATATGGGGTATAGGAATCGCGAAACAGTCATCCCCATCCATGTCCATGACAACCGCAGAAGCCCGCGCCAGGACAGCGATTGCCCGTCAGCTTAATACAAAAGTACAGGCTATGTTTACGGACTATAACCTTGACGCCGGTAATGTCAGTAACCAGGCAAACGCTTCCATGCAGGA
>JAIRQN010000086.1 GCA_031256445.1 Treponema sp.
ATTACGATAAACGGAATTGACAAACAGCGTGTCGGTGAATTCGCAGCCCAAATTCGCAAGTTAAGAGGACCTGAGCCGTACAAGGGTAAAGGTATCCGTTATGATGATGAAATCATCAAGCGTAAAGTCGGCAAGTCGGGGGTTAAATAAAACCATAGGTTTTAGGTAGGGTATATGTTACAAAAAATGCTTGAAAAAGACAGAAAGAGGCTCAGAAGAAAAATCCATATCCGAAAAAGGATTTGCGGAACCGCGGAGCGTCCGCGGATGACAGTTACAAAAAGTAATCGCAGTCTTTCTGTTCAAATAATCGATGATATTAAAGGTCACACTCTTGTTTCGGCTTCATCTTTGGAAAAAGATTTGAAAAATATTAAAACAACTGTCGCGGGAGCCGGACAGTTAGGTGAAATTATTGGAAAACGTCTGTTGGAAAAAAACATCAAGACAGTTGTTTTTGATCGCAACGGATATTTATATCACGGAATTATAAAGGCTTTTGCCGACGGAGCCCGGAAAGCGGGAATTGAATTCTAGGGGGCATAATGGATAATAGCGTTGAATATAACATGGAAAATAAAGCCACAGATGATAATGAGGTTTATGTTGAATCCTCAGCAGATGACGCGGTAAGCGTTGAGCGTCATGAAGGCAGGGGCCGCGGACGGGGACGGGGACGCGATCGTGACCGCGATCGCGATATTGTGGAAAAAGAATTTATCGAGAAACTGGTAAAACTTAACCGTACCGCCAAAGTCGTTAAGGGCGGCAGACGTTTCTCTTTCTCCGCGCTGACAGTCATCGGCGACAGAAAAGGAAAAGTAGGCTTCGGTTTTGGAAAAGCCAATGATGTATCCGAGGCGATCCGCAAAAGCATTGACAAGGCAAAACGTAATATGGTCAGGCTGCCTGTGAAAAACGGCACAATTCCGCATGAAGTAACCGGCCTTTTTAAAGCGTCAAGGGTATTGTTAAAACCGGCATGTTCAGGAACAGGCATCATCGCCGGAGGCCCTGTAAGGGCGATAATGGAAGCCGGCGGAGTTACCGATGTGCTGTCCAAGTCTATTGGGGCGTCCAGCCAGTACAATGTAGTCAAGGCGACATTTGACTGTATCAGCAAATTAATGGATGCCAAAACCGTATCAAGAAACAGGGGTAAGTCCCTTAATGAGCTGTGGGGTTGATATGGCTAAAATAAAAATTCGTCTTGTACGCAGCACTATAGGCGCTCTTCCGAAACAGCGCGCTACAGTCCGCTCCCTGGGCCTTAGAAAAATCGGTTCCTGTTCCGAACAGGAAGATACACCGGCAATCAAGGGAATGGTAAGAGCGGTTTCTCATTTGGTTGAAGTAGAGGATGTTAAATAATGGCGCACGATTTTAATTTACATGCCCCCGCGGGCGCAAACAAACGGAAACGGATTATCGGACGCGGTCAGGGTTCCGGAAGGGGAACCACGGCAGGCAAAGGCAACAAGGGGCAAAAGGCGCGCTCCGGCGGAAAAACATACGTCGGGTTTGAAGGCGGGCAGATGCCCCTTTACAGACGGTTAGCTCACCGCGGTTTTTCAAATCATCCCTTTATTAAAGAATGGCAGATTGTCAATCTTGGCGAAATTGAAAAACGTTATAAAGACGGCGAAACTGTCGATCTCGCTTCGCTTACAAAGAATGGCTTTTTAAAAGGCGTAGAACCAGTCAAGATTTTGGCAACAGGCGATATTTCGAAAAAACTGACTTTTAAGGTTGCTGCGGCTTCCGCGTCAGCAATAGCGAAAATTGAAAAGGCGGGAGGAGAAGTAAATTTGAATCCTCCTCTTCCCAAAGCGCGGCCGAAAAATAAAAGCGCGAAAGCAGGCGGGAAAAAATAAATGGCTAATCCCTTAATCGGTATTTTCAGAGTTAAAGAACTCAGAGAGCGTATTCTCTTTACCTTCGGAATGTTGGTGGTATTCAGAATTGGTGCGGTGTTCCCGATACCGGGAATTAACGTGCGTGAATTATCCCGTTATTTTATGGATCAGGTAAATACCGGAAACCCGATTGTGGATTATCTTGACTTCTTTGCCGGCGGCGCTTTCTCCAACTTCTCCGTATTCATGCTCGGCATCATGCCCTACATCTCCATGTCAATTATAATGCAGCTTCTGCTTATCGTATTTCCCGCGCTTAAAAAAATATCCCAGGAAGACGGCGGCAAGAAAAAAATTCAAAAGTGGCAGCGTTACGGAACTGTTGTTGTATGCCTTATTCAGTCATACGCTGTAACGCAGTACGCGCAGATTATTTCCCGCAGCGTTGATAATCTTCTTAATATCGGAATTGTGCCTTTCACAATAATTGCCATGCTTACCGTAACAACAGGAACCATGTTCCTTATGTGGATAGGCGAGCAGATCACCAAGCGCGGAGTAGGCAACGGCATATCATTGCTGATCTATGCTGGTATTGTCGCCCGTCTTCCGCAGGCGATTTGGGAATTACTGGATATGATGAGAAAGGGAAATTTAAATCCGGTATTCGTTATTATTGTGTTCATCATGTTCGTTGCCGTTATCGCGCTTGTAGTTTTTGAACAGCAGGGACAGAGAAAAATCCCTGTTAATTACGCGAAAAGAGTTGTGGGCAGGAGAATGTATGGAGCGCAGAATACGTATATACCGTTCAAGATTAACCCGTCCGGAGTTATTCCCGTAATTTTCGCTTCATCAATTTTAACATTCCCGCTTCAGATTGCGCAGACTGTGGGAGGCAATGTCGCATGGCTTGCCAGAGCGGCGAATTGGTTAAGTCCGCGCGGTTCGCTTTACAATATTTTATATGTGCTTCTTATTATTTTCTTTGCGTATTTCTATACTCAGGTTACTCTAAACCCGATAGAAATAGCGAAGCAGATTCGCGAGCACGGCGGTTCCATTCCCGGGATCAGAAGCGAGAAAATTGAGGAGTACCTTACAAAAATCCTGAACCGCATTGTGCTGCCGGGATCATTGTATTTGGCACTGATAGCGGTCATTCCGACTTTTATCCAGTGGGCTTTTAAATTCCCCACATCGGTTGCATATCTAATGGGCGGTACGTCGCTGCTCATTATGGTCGGCGTTGGGCTTGATACAATGAGCCAGATCGAAGGGCTGCTGAAAATGCACCATCACGAAGGCCTTGTTAAACGCGGACGGCTGCGCGGAAGAAACCTGTAAAGGCTCAGGCAATAAAAGGAACTTGTAAAAGTTGGAGATTTAGGAGAATATATAAAGATGAAAGTCAGAACCAGCGTGAAGCCCATTTGTGATAAATGCAAAATTATTAAACGGAATGGGATTGTTCGTATTATTTGCCAGAATCCCAAGCATAAGCAAAAGCAGGGTTAGGAAGGATAAATAATGAAACTTCGTTTCATTTTCGATTTTAATGTGCGCGCAGGGCGCACAAAGTAGAGGTTATATGGCGCGTCTTGTGGGGGTTGACCTCCCGAATAAACATGTGAATATCGCATTGACCTATGTTTTCGGTATTGGCCGTTCGAGCGCCGATGCGATTTGCGAAAAATCAAAAATAGATCCAATGCGGATGATTAATGATCTGTCTCAGGAAGAATTAAATGAACTGAGGAACATTATAGAAAGCGATTATAAAGTGGAAGGCCGTCTTCGCACCGAAGTCGCGCTGAATATCAAGCGTCTGATGGATATTGGCTGTTACCGCGGGCTTCGTCACCGCAAGGGACTGCCGCTGCGCGGTCAGCGCACAAGAACCAACGCGCGTACGCGCAAGGGTAAAAAGAAAACTGTTGCCGGTAAAAAGAAATAGACCAAAAACCGCATAATATAAATATGGAGGAGTGAATTGGCTGCTACAGCAAAGAAGAAAAAAGAAAAAAAATCAGTTTATGAAGGCAATGTCTACATTCAGGCGACCTTTAATAATACTATTGTTACAATTACCGATTTGATGGGTAACGCTGTTTCCTGGGCAAGTTCCGGTATGCTGCAGTTCAGGGGTGCAAAAAAATCTACGCCATTCGCCGCCCAGTCTGTAACAGAAACAGCCGCTCAAAAAGCGCTTCAGGCCGGTTTAAGGGAAGTGCATGTATTTATAAAAGGACCGGGTATTGGCAGAGAATCGGCTATCCGGCAGCTTGGCGTGATGGGTATCAAGGTAAAATCGATTAGTGATGTTACCCCCATTCCGCATAACGGCTGTAGACCAAGAAAAACTCGTCGTATATAAGGGAGAAGGAATATGGCAAGATACACCGGCCCTGTCTGCAGGTTGTGCCGCGTAGAACAGAAAAAATTAATGCTGAAAGGGAACCGCTGTAAAAGCGATAAATGTCCAATTAATAAAAAACGGGCTGCCCCGGGAAAGGATCCAAAATCCCGCGCCGGCAAGCGTTCCGATTACGGCGTACAGCTTCGCGAAAAGCAAAAACTTAAAAGAATTTACGGCATGCAGGAAAAGCAGTTCAGGCTTTTCTTTGAACGCGCTTTACGAATGCCCGGAATTACCGGCGAGAATCTTTTTGTATTGCTTGAAAGGCGTCTCGATAATGCCGTATACCGCCTTCGTTTTGCGTCATCCAGAAGCCAGGCCCGCCAGATTGTGCTGCACGGGCATGTGCGCGTAAACGGCAAAAAAATTACAATTCCTTCCTGTCTTGTCAATGCGGATGACGAAATCAGCATTGCGGATGGAAGCCGGAATTTAACAATAGTAAAGGATTCGCTTCGGGAATTCGGAAAGTCGGGAGTAATGCCCTGGCTTAGTCTTGATCCTGACGCGATGAAAGGGAAGTTCCTTGCTGTGCCAAGAAGAAGCGATATAACCGATCTTGGCGACATTAAGGAACAAATGATTATCGAATTATACTCTAAGTAAGGATGGAGAAAATGGCCCGTAGGAACCTTATGAAAGGATTCAAACGCCCGAAGAGCTTTACCTTTGAACATGGAGAGCTTAATTCCAATTATGGCAAATTTATTGCCGCCCCGTTTGAACCGGGATTTGGCACTACAGTTGGCAATACATTGCGAAGGGTTCTCCTTTCCTCAATTCAGGGGTATGCAATTACCGCGGTAAAAATTGTTTCTTATGACTCAAACGGAACAGCCCATAATGTATCCAGCGAATTTGAGACAATTCCCAACATTATCGAAGATACTCTTGAAGTTATTAATAACCTTAAGCAGATTCGGCTGAAATTGCAGGAAGATTTGGATCAGGATATTCTGCTGTATGAATGGTCAGGCAAGAACGAGATAAAAAGCGATGACTTTGCCCGTCTGGGACAGGTAGAAGTGCTTTCGACAGGGCAGCATGTAATGACCCTGATGGATAACGCCAAAATTGAGTTTGAAATTCAAATCGATCTGGGACGCGGTTATGTGCCGTCAGAAGTAAACGAGCGTTATGTCGAAGTAATAGGGACAATTCCGTTAGACGCAATTTTCTCGCCCGTTAAGAAGGTAAAATTTGCCGTTGAACCGACGCGGGTCGGCCAGCGCAGCGATTATGATAAACTGGTACTGGAAATATGGACTGACGGCACTGTCAAACCGGATGACGCATTGGCCGAAGCCGCCAAAATAGCCAAGGATCATTTTTCTGTTTTTATCAATTTTGATGAAAACAATCTTGGCATCGAGGACGATTTGGATGAAGATAATGAACGTATCCGCAACATTTTAAATACGCCGGTAGAAGAGCTTGAACTTTCCGTCCGTTCTTCAAATTGTTTAAAAAACGCAAATATAAAAACCATAGGGGAGCTTACGCGGAAGACCGAAGAAGATATCGCAAGGACGCGTAATTTCGGTAAAAAATCTCTTCAGGAAATCAAGGAAAAACTCAAGGAATGGAATTTGAGCCTTGGGATTACAGACCTTAGCGTTCTGAAGAATGCTGTACGCGTGGATTCCAAAGCAAAGGAAACTGAAGATGAAGCATAAAAGAGGATTTAATCCGCTGGAAAGAATGGCGGCGCACCGTAAAGCGCTCCACAGAAGCATGGTAACGTCGCTGTTCAGAATGGAACGGATCAGGACTACAAAAACAAAGGCCCTGTCTGTGCGCCGTACAGCCGAAAAAATGATAACCCGCGCAAAGGAAGATACTGTTCATAACAGACGGATTGTTTCAAGCCGCCTGTTTGACGAAGCGATTGTCGCTAAACTTTTTACAAACATCGCGCCAAGGATGAAAGAAAGAAACGGCGGCTATACCCGCATACTTAAACTGGGTGAACGAAAAGGCGATGCGGCGGAAGTTGTCATTCTGGAACTTGTAGATTACAAGCTGAACACAGATGATACCAAAAAAAAGAAAAAAGAAGCCAAAGCTGAAGATAAGGGGAAATAGATGTCTAAACCGCACAGAGGCAGAAGTATCAGAGAACTGTTCGCCCGCGGCCGCGGCGAATGCCCGGTATGCAAAAGAAATAATGTTAAAGTCCTTTACGAGCAGGAAGCCGGCGGACAGAAGTTTAAAATATGCAAGGTATGCAAGGCCGCTATTAAGCACGGCAAAAAGAGTCTTCCTGCCGCTGCGGCGGATACCGCGGAAGCTTGATGTCATCTAGCCCGTAACTTTTTCCCAATGTTTTATATTTTCCTTAAGCAGCGCGGGTATATCCAGGCGGTAAGGGCATCGCTCTTTGCAGCGTCCGCATTCCAGGCAGGTTCTGGCTCTTTCAATGGGTTGTCCGAGCATTAATTTAAAGCGTTCCAGGGTAAACCGTTTTTCGCAGCTTTCAGTTGATAATACCCAGCTTATATCAATTCCCTGCGGGCAGGGCTGGCAGTAATCACAGCGGTGGCACCAAACCCCGCCGTATTCGGCGCGTAATTTCTCAATTTCCATTTTATCATCTTCTGTAATTGTGCATTTGCTTGATATAATATCTGTAATTTCGCGTATTTCTTCAATTTTCTCTATGCCTGGATCGGGTACTATACTGTCAAACTGCATCAGGTAACGGAAGCTCAGCCGCGCGTTGTCAAGTTTTCCTCCGCCCATCGGCTTCATGGCGATAAATCCCAAATCCATCTCTTTGGCAAGCGGAATAATTTCTTTAGCGGCGGCGTCATCTATAAAATTAAATGGAAACTGGACAACGTCGAACTTGCCGGTTTTCATTGTTTCCAGGCACAATTCATTGCTGTGGCTGGAAAAGCCCGGGAACCGCACCTTCCCGGCTTTTACCGCTTCCTGCAACCCTTCATAAGCGCCGCCTGAAGCGAATACTTTGTCTCTTTTACCGGCTGAACCGATATTATGAAGCTGCATTATATCTATATAATCTGTGCCAAGGCGCTTCAGGCTGAGTTCCAGATGCTCATTAAATGTTTTTCTGTCATCGGCGGGGGATTTTGTCGCGATAATAATATCCTCCCTTTTCATTCCCCTGATGCCCTCGCCGATTTTTTCCTCGCTGTCCGCGTAACCGTGCGCTGTGTCAATGAAATTAATGCCAAGGTTTATTGTCTCTTTTATTAACCGTACCGCGTCTTCTTTGTTAAGGCGCATTATGGGGATGCCGCCAAAAGCTGCTTTACTGACCATCAGTTCCGTTTTTCCAAATCTTGTCTTTTCCATTTTATTCCTCCGGGATTAGAAAGGATCGTCTGAATATATTTTTGTTCCAAGGCCATCCATAACATTATTGAAATATTCCAGGGTCATTTCTTTATCGCTGAAACGCTGCCTGTGTTTTTCCAGAAGTTCATCTGTGTATGAATAAAGCGGATATGCCCTAGTTCCGGAAAAATCCCTTTCAAAATGGCAGATAACAGGAATTAATCCCGAATCGGTAATGGAAAGTTCCGTGATGTTTCCGTCCAGGGTTTCTTTTGTAAATGTTACAAGCATTATGGCGCCCAGCAGCCTTTCTTTGTTTCTTTGGTTGGATACAAAATTTCCAATTGAATAAAAACACAGCATTTCTTTTCCGTCCGCTCTTGGCAGGGATTCGACCGGCTGCAAAACATGGGGATGATGGCCGATTATAAGGTCTGTATTGTGCTGCGCCAAAAAAAGAGCGAGATCTTTTTGCTCTTCCGAAGGTTCTCTCATGTATTCTTCGCCCCAATGCAGTGAAACAACCAAAAAATCACATAACGGACGCAGCGCCGTAACTTCCTGTGATATGACTGTTCTGTCAATCAGGGAAACAAGATTGGGGCTGTCTTCAGGCAGCGGAATCCCGTTGAGGCCGTAAGTGTATGATAAAAACCCGAGCGTAATATTATTTTTAATAATGATTTTATGGTGCTCCCCTGATTTTCTCGCGCCTATCACGGTTGTTCCCGGTATGGTCTCCCATAAATCAAGAGTCGCGATCATGCCTGCTTTCCCCCTGTCCATCGCGTGATTGTTGGCATGATTTATTATGTCAAAACCTGTATCGGCAAGATTCCTTGCGAGAATCTGCGGGGAATTAAATTCCGGATACCCCGTATGGCCGAAGCGTTCTCCCGCCATTACCGTCTCTTGGTTGATAAAAGCGAGATCGGCTCTTTCTACAAGGTTTTTTACTTCTGAATAGATTGATAAAAAATCATATTCATTGTCCTTTTTAAAAGAGTTAATAATTGTCTCGTGGAACAAATTATCGCCAGCTGCAAGAAAGGTAAGGTTATATTTTATTTTCTGATTTTCGGCCTGCGCCTCGTTTGCTGTAAAGCTGTCTGCGGCGCTGATTTGATTCGAAGCCGCCTGCGCAGGCGTTATTGGCCTTGAGTAATTGCAGGAGAACAGGATAAATGCCAAAACTGCCAAAAATCCAGGTTTTTTAACCAAATTTGCCTCCAATAACCCGGTACTGCCCTGATAGGTCCTTATTTAATTTTATGTTTGCGAAGGCGCATTTTTCAAGTAATTTTTGGATTTTTTTCATCTGGCGGGGATCCGCCTCCAGCAGCAGCCAGCCGCCTTTTTGCAAAAATTGCGCCGCTCTTTTTACAATACGTTCAATTATTTCCAGTCCTGATTTGCCTCCGTCAAGAGCAAGGCGCGGTTCATTCTGCACTTCCGCGGATAAGGCCTGGATTTCGTTAGTTGAAACATAAGGAGGATTGGAAATTATAAGATCAAATGAACAATTAAAAGGGGGAAGCGAGGAAAGAGCATCGAAGAGGTCGCCCTGGTAAAAATGGATGGTTTTGCCGGGTAAAAGACGGGCGGCGTTTATTCTGGCGACATCAAGAGCTTGCGCGGATATATCAGCCGCGTGGACTTCCATCTGCGGCATTTCATGTTTTAGCGCAACCGCAACGGCCCCGGAACCTGTGCATAAATCCAAAACATTAATCTTCTCTTCTTCCCGTTGCGCGTCTTTGGCGCCTTCGCGGCGTAAATTATTATTGAGTATCTCCATTGCCGCTTCAACCAAAGTCTCCGTATCAGGGCGCGGCACCAGTACCGAATTATTAACCGTAAACTCAAGGCCTCTGAATTCTTTTTTACCGGTTAAATAGGCGGTACATTCACCGCCGCATCTTCTTTCAATAAGATCGCATAACTGTATGCATGTTTTTTCTGACAGACGGCCTGTTCTTGAATAAAGTTCCGTGCGGCTGATCTGCAAAACATGCGCCAGCAGCATTGACGCGTCAAGACCCGGAGTATCAATACCAGCGAATTTTAAATCAGCGTATGCCTGCGCCAATGCTTCACGGATTGTCATGGAAAAGCCGCGTGTTTTCAGGATGCGGCGGCGGTCTGTTCGGGATCGCCTGCGCTTCCAGCGAAGCTTCCGGCGGATTGCAGCAGCTCTTCTTTAGCTGAAAGTTTCAGCGCGTCAAAGAGTTCTATTGTATCCCCCTGCATAATCAGATCCAGCTTGTAAAGCGTCAGGTTGATTCTGTGATCTGTCAGTCTGTTCTGCGGAAAGTTATATGTCCTGATCCGCTGAGAGCGGTCGCCGGAACCGACCTGCGTCTTTCTGGCTTCCGCCCTTTGGGCGGCCGCTTTGGCTTCTTCCACCTCGTAGATGCGCGCCCGCAGGATTCGCATCGCCTTGGCTTTGTTTTTAATCTGGCTCTTTTCGTCCTGGCAGTGAACTGTAAGCCCTGTCGGCAGATGCGTTATGCGCACAGCGGAGTCTGTTGTATTAACGCACTGGCCTCCCGGACCGCCGGCGCGCATTACGTCTATTCTTAAATCTTCCTGTTTGATGTCAATTTCTGTCTCGTCGGCTTCAGGAAGAACGGCTACCGTTACAGCCGAAGTGTGAATCCTTCCCGACGCTTCTGTAGCCGGGACCCTCTGTACCCTGTGAACTCCCGATTCGTAGCGCATATTCTCGTACACATTGTTTCCGCTGATCGAAAAAACAATTTCCTTAATGCCGCCAAGTTCGGTGTCATTGGAATTCATTATTTCAAATTTCCAGCCTTTTGTTTCCGCAAAGCGGGAATACATCCGGTACAGATCCGACGCAAAGAGCGCCGCTTCTTCGCCGCCGGTTCCCGCTCTTATTTCCATGATGATATTTTTCTCGTCGAGAGGGTCTTTCGGAATGAGCATAAATTTCAGCTTTTCCTTGTTATCAGCAAGTTTTGCTTCAAGTTCCTTCAGCTCGTCACGCGCAAGTTCCCGCATTTGCGGATCTTTTTCATCCTGAAGCAGCGTTTTTGCCTCTTCCGTTTGTTTTTCCAGCTCTGTGATTGCGCCGTGAACTGACGCGATCTCGTTCAGGCGGGAATGTTCTTTCATTACATTGCGGTAACGGTTTTGATCCCTTACCAGCAAAGGATCCTGAATTAGCAGAGACAGTTCTTCATGCCGTTTCAACAGGGAGCTCAGCCGCTCGTTCATATCTTGCCTTAGGGTTATTTTTCTTTAAAATGCGGACATGAATAAATAACCAGTTCCATCAGGTCATCTTCTGTAATAAAGGTTTTTAATTTCTCAATAAGCGAATCCTGGATTCTGCATTTCCCTGTGGAAACGCATATTGGACACGCTCCGTTACCGCGTGAATTTAATTCAACATGCATATTTCACAATAACATTTATGCATGCCAATTGCAAGATATTTTTATGCCGCTATATATTAACATTGATTCATTTATGGTATAATAAAATTGAGGGGATCTTTGGAGAGAATAATTCAGATAATTCAGGATTGGTTTCATGCGCTGACTGCCGCTCAAAAGCGGCAAATTGTTCTTGTTTCCGCTGCGATTTTTGTTATTTTACTCGTTTTATCAGTAATTTTATCGGTGAAAGGGTCAAAAAAAGAAGAAATTCCTTCCGGTCCGGTTAATGTGAGCAGGCAAATTCCAATTCCCGCCGAGGAACTTTTTTTACCTGATGAACCTGATTTTATTCCCGATGTGCTGCTGCAGCGGGAACAACGCTCAGTCTGGAATGAAAAGGACGCGTCAGTTTTTTGGCAGGATCCCCTTGCCTCCGGAGAAGAACAGTGGCGCAAAAAGATCGAAACCGCTGTTGATGAGCTAATGGAAAATGTTCCGTGAGGCTGCCATGAGGATAAAATATTTTAAAATAGTTTTTCCTTTTCTTTTTTTGTTTTTGCTGGCGGTTTCATGCGCGGGGACTCCTGCTCCCGCTGACAATGAACAGCTGACAGATGATCTTAGCGGGGAAATTAATATGGAAGAACCGCAAGCGGCGCAGGATGCAATTGAAGAACAGCGCGAAGAGCAAGTTGAAGATTCAGTTGAAGATTCAACAGAAGAGCCAACCGAGGAAATAACAGCGGAAATACCGGAGGAAACAGCGGAAGAAATAACAGAAGAAGTGATAACCGAAGAAGAGCAGGTGATCGCGCAAGAGGAAATAGAATTGGAGGAAATCCCTGAAGAACCTCTGCTTGTCATTATAGAGCCTGAAGATGAGGCCGCTGAAATCCCGCAGGAAGCCGCGCAGACGCCGTCCGTTCCCGAACCTGTACCAGAGCCTGTGATTGAACAGGCGCAGGCTTTGCCGGAAGAACCCGCTGATGCGGAAGAAACTGTCGCGGAAGAAGAAGCTGAGGCAGAAGAGGCTGTGGCAGAAGAAACGAAACCTCAACGCGAAGAACCGCGCCGGGTTATTCCATCCGTTCCCGCCGCAAGAATTGACAATTTAACGCAAATGGGCAGGACGCCGCAGAACAGCGAAATTATCACACATTCGCGCACTGTTAATGTTATTACCGGGCAAACAATCGAAATCCCATTCCGCGGAACAGGCTGGGTGTATTTGGGGGAAGCTGCCTCACGTCAGGGCATTGACTATAATTCAAGACGCTCCGATCCGGATGGGCAGAGTTTTATTTTTAAAGCTGAAAAAGCCGGTGAATATTCATTGAAATTTTACAAACAGGATTTTATCAGGGATTATATTTTAAATGATCATGTGCAGGTAATTGCGGAGGAAGCGAAACCGGCAAGTTCGGCACGGGGCTCAGGAGACGCCGGGTGGTTTAATCCGCTGATTGATCGCGGCAGGGTAGTGGCGCAGCCGCGATGGCCAGGCGCTCTTGATGAAGCTCAACTGCGCAGCGGCAGTAATGTAACATCACAGCCGCCGGCCGCGGCGCAAAGGCAAACTCCAACGCAAAGCGCTGCTCCCGCGCAGAGCGCGGCTGTTTCCTCACAGAACGTAGTTCCCGCGCAAAGCGCTGTTCCTGCACAGAGTACCGCTGTTCCTGTACAGAGTACCGCTGTTTCCTCACAGAACGCAGTTCCCGCGCAGGGCGCATTGGCTGCAAGGCAGCCTGCTTCTGAACAGCCGGCTGACGCGCCTGCTTCAGACGCAGCGGAAGAAAAAGCGGAGTCCGCGCAGGGCGCTTCGCCGCAGGAAACTGTAGGCGCGCAATCCGCTGATTTGCTGGGCGGTATTGCCACTTCCAATGAAGCCGCGCAAAGGGCGCAAAAAATGTTTGATGACGGAGACGCCGCCGCGGCAATAGCGTTACTCAATCAGTTTATGATGCGTTATCCCTCGGGCAGTGACGAGGTTTACTGGCTTTTGGGACAGTTTTACGAAGCGGGCGGCGCAAGCCGCAACATCCTGCTTTCGCTGGATTATTACCGCCGCCTTGTGCGGGAATTTCCCCAGAGCAAAAGACATAATGACGCCCGCAGGCGAATTTCGTATTTGGAAAGATTTTATATTAATATTCAGTAAGATTTAATTTAATGATATTTAATTATTTTTTTGATAAAAAGTTTTTTAAATTTTTAATTGTAGGAATTATCAATACTGTTACAGGCTCCGCCATAATGTTTATGCTGTATAACGCGGCTCATTTAAGCTATTGGGTTTCTTCTGTCTGCAATTATGCTGTTACCAGTATATTAAGCTTTTTTTTAAATAAATATTTCACGTTTAAAGTCAGAAAATGGTCGGTATTAATGGCTTTTTCTTTTATTCTGACAATCGCGTTTTCATATATTACCGCGTACGGCATATCAAAACCTTTAATAAATTTTCTGTTAAGCGGCTTCTCTGTCAGGTTACGGGAGAATACGGCTTTATTTACGGGTATGTGTCTGTTTACTGTAATTAATTATACAGGACAGCGTTTTATTGTTTTTAAAAAAAATGAATAAAACAGGACACTGGAGTATTGCCATTGATCCGCCGGATAATTATAATCTTAATGAAAAGTTATAATTGGAGATAAAAAATTGTCAAATGTTGATGTTTCTTTAATTATACCCTGTTTTAACGAGGAAGCGTCAGTTCCGCCAATCTTCGATGAAATAAAAAAAACATTAACGCCAATTGATAAAAGTTTTGAAATTCTTTTTATTGATGACGGCTCGCGCGATAATACTCTTGCAGTTCTGCGCAGCCTTGCAAGCCTTGATTCAGCCGTACATTTTATTTCCTTTTCCCGTAATTTTGGAAAAGAGGCCGCTTTGCTTGCAGGTTTGCAGGCTGCGCAGGGAGACTACATTGTAACAATGGACGCTGACGGACAGGATCCTCCTTCGCTTATTCCCGGTATGCTGGACGCAGTCGCTTCAGGTGAATTTGACTGCGCAGGCACAAGGCGCGTAACCCGCAAAGGAGAGCCGGCGATACGTTCATTTTTCGCCGGACGCTTTTATTCCCTTATGAAAAAAATCTCCGATATAGAAGTCTTAAACGGCGCGCGGGATTTCCGTTTAATGAACAGAAAATATCTTCTGGCGCTTCTGGAACTTCAGGAAAGAAACAGGTTTTCCAAAGGTATTTTTCCGTGGATTGGCTTTAAAATAAAATGGTTTGAATATGAAAATATTGAAAGAAAAAAAGGAAAAACAAAGTGGTCTTTCTGGAGATTGTTTTTATATTCTCTTGACGGAATGACGGCTTTTTCATCCAAGCCGCTTGCAATCGCTTCTTTGACAGGGTTTTTAATTTTCCTGGCGTCTGTCGCTTCTATCGCGTTTATAGTTATACGAAAACTCATCTGGGGCGATCCTGTAAGCGGATGGACATCAACGGTTTGTATTATTCTTTTCTGTTCGGGAGTCCAGCTTTTCACCACGGGAATATTGGGGCAGTATGCAGCAAAAATTTATACCGAAGTAAAGCATCGTCCGCATTATTTAATCAGGGAGGCGCAATGAAAATCAATCTGCGGTTCCTTCTGGTTTTGCTTGCTGTTTATTCCATTGTTTTGGGAATCAGGGTTTTCTGGCTGACGCAGAAAAACGGATTTCATGTGGACGAAGGAATGACAATTGCGCTTGCCAATTACAAGGATTATATTATTAATAAAAATTACGAATATGAAAAGGAATATACCGGGAAAGAAATCAAAGAAGAAAGTTTTGGCGCAAATGACAGTTTTAGTGACGTGATTAGTGACATAAAATCATTATGGAAAGATAACCGCGACCCTCCGCATACAAATCTTTATTATTCATTGCTGCGTATATCGCTTACAGGAATAAGATCCGCTGACATTAAACCTGTAATTTTCAGAGGAGCGGTATTAAATCTGATTCTTTTTACCGTATCTTTCACATTCTTCTTTCTTTTGATCAGGATCTTATTTCCCGGTTCCGTTCTGCTGCAATATACCGCCGTTTTATGCGCCTTTTTATCAACTGCGGCCATTTCCAATACATTATTTATAAGACCGTATCAAATACAGGAAACGATGTTCATTGTTCTGAGTTATTATTTTATTAAAACAATGGATTTACAGAACGGTTTATTCAGCGGCAGCAAACGTTTCATTGTCATGCAGTTAATATTTTATGCTTTTATTACCGGTATTACCCTGTTGACAGGGTATTATACTGTTATATTTATCGGTTTGCTTGGATTATACGCTGTCACTGTCAAATACCGGGAAAAAAGATATAAAGTAATATTATTTTATTTCTTTATATTGGTTATGGGTCTTATAACCGCAAAGGTTTTGTACCCCGGATACTACGCAGGTTTTGGCTCATACCGGGGAACTGAAACGATACGGACAATATCGGCAAATGTTACTGAAAATCTGAAACATTCAACGGCCGCGGCCGTTACGCTGCTGAAAGATCACTTTTTTGCGTTTCAGGCCATTGCGTTCTGTTTGCTTTGCGCAGGATACATTGTTTTTAAAAAAATAAAAATGACATTTAACAGACACGCGCTGTTTCTCTTTTTGGCCGCGCTTCTTTATTTTATTGTTACTCTTGCAATAGCTCCGTATAAAATCCTGCGTTATGGTATGCCTGTTTTTCCGTTCTTTGTAATTTTACCTGTAATGCTGATTGGTTCCATTCATGTTAAATCGCGTAAAATCGCAGCAATAGCCGCAGTATTGCTGTGCTGCTGTTTCTTGCCAGGCGCTTTTAATAAAAATAAAATTGAAAATCTTTTTTTTGATAAACCGGCTCAATACGCTTTCGCGCAGGATGCCAATACTCCGGTTTATATTTTAATGTTTTATTTCAGGGACTGGGGATATACCGCTACATGGAAGTACGGAAATCTTGTCCCTTATTTGAACAATGATCAAAAATATTTTTTTATCAGGGACTACAGCGAACTTGATTCTGCGCCTTACGATGAAATTTATGTAGTTATAGAAAATATTCCGCCATTGCAGGAATTTACAAATGCAAATTTTGAAATAATTGAAGAATTTGAGATTTTTACAGGAGAGCCTGAGACTCCTTCCGGCCTGGGTAATTATTTTATTTGCAAAAAGGTCAGAAAAAAACCGAAGGTATAAAAATATCGAGTAAAATTTATATTCTAAGTCTCTGAGTGTTATGATACGCTTCGCTTCGCATCTGCCTTATGTTCTTTTCAGCAAGATAATCATCAAACTGCATCATGCGGTCAATAATGCCGCCGGGATTTTCTTCCTGCGGAAGAATCTCTATAATACGGTTCGCGATAGAGTTAATAAATTCGTGATCGTGGGAGTTAAATAAAATTACTCCGGGAAAAGCGGTAAGCCCGTCGTTGAGAGCCGTTATCGCTTCCAGATCAAGGTGGTTTGTCGGCTCATCCAGAATAAGGACATTGGCTCCCGAGAGCATCATTTTCGCAAGAAGGCAGCGGACTTTTTCGCCGCCGGAAAGGACGTTTACAGGCTTCAGCGCTTCTTCGCCCGAGAAAAGCATCCGGCCAAGGAAGCTGCGCACATAGGTTTCGTCCTGATCCGGGGAATACTGACGCAGCCAGTCAGTTATTGATAAATCAGAGCTGAAATATGCGGAATTTTCCTTCGGGAAATAGGAAAATGAAGTGGTTTGCCCCCATGTATAACTGCCTGCTTCCGCTTTTTTGACTCCGGAAATAATATCGAAAAGCGCGGTTTTGGAGGAATGTTCAATTCCCACAAAGGCTATTTTATCGTTTTTATTTACTGTCAGCGAAAAATCCTTTAAAAGGGCCGTTCCTTCAAAAGTGAATTTCAGATTTTCAACATTTAAAACATTGTTGCCTATTTCCCTGTCCGGTTTAAAGCCGGCATAGGGGAATTTCCGGCTTGTTACGGGAACATTTTCCAGGTCTAGTTTTTCCAGCACTTTTTTACGGCTTGTCGCCTGCCGGCTTTTGCTTGCGTTAGATGCAAACCTCTGTATAAATTCCTTTAATTCCCGCGCCTTGTCTTCGCGTTTTTTCAGCTGATCGCGCGCCTGGCGCTGCAGAATCTGGCTCATCTGATACCAGAAGTCGTAATTGCCGGAATACGGCGTAATTTTTCCAAAGTCGATATCACAGACATTTGTGCAAACCGCGTTCAGAAAATGGCGGTCGTGCGAGACGACAATTACCGTATTGGGAAAATCAATCAGAAAATCCTCAAGCCAGGAGATTGATTCAAGATCCAAACCATTGGTTGGCTCATCCAGAAGCAGAATGTCAGGATTGCCGAAAAGCGCCTGCGCCAGAAGAACGCGCACTTTTTTTGATTCGTCCAGTTCCGCCATAAGGCGGCTGTGATCTTCCTCATCAAGGCCAAGGCCGGAAAGAAGCATACCCGCCTGCGCCTGCGCTTCCCAGCCGCCAAGATCGGCAAAATCCGCCTCCAGCTCGCTGGCGCGAAGCCCGTCTTCTTCGGTAAAATCTTCCTTTGCGTAAATCGCCTCGCGTTCTTTCTGCACCCCATAAAGTTTCGGATAACCCATTATCACAGTCTCCAGCGCCTGATATTCCTCAAACGCGAAGTGATCCTGTTTAAGAACGGCGATACGCTGATTTTTACCGGCGGAAACCTCTCCCTTGTCATGCTCAATCTCTCCTGAGAGAATTTTCAGGAAAGTGGATTTTCCCGCTCCGTTCGCGCCGATTATCCCGTAACAGTTGCCGGGAGTGAACTTTAGATTAACGTCCTTAAAGAGCGTCCGTTCTCCGAAAATCAGGCTTAATTCCGTAATAGTTATCATTTTTTGTTATCCTTTAATTTTTAAATAATCCCATTATTCTTGCTATTATTCCCTTTTTAACCGGAGCTTCTTCTTCCTGTGCCGGCGCCGCAGGCATAACATGAGCCGGTCTTCCGGCGTTGGCTGCATGATGCTGCTTTATCTGCATGCCGTGTTTTTTATTCCCGCCGTGTTTGGCTTCTGGTCCCGCGTACTTCTTTTTGTAAAGAGCCATGCGCTCTTCCATGGTAAGGCGCGATAAATCCTGAATCTGCGCGTCACTGCCATATGCGTCCTGATGTGAAGTCTTGTTCTCTTTCTTTGTCTTCGCGTCCTTCGCGCTTTTGCGTCTTTGGGGAAAATTATTTTTATCGGCGCTTTTATATCGTGAGCTTTCGGTTCGCCTGTGTGTGAGATTCTTTTCCCTGTTCCTCTCTTCGTAGATTTCTGTGTGAATAAACTTTCCTGCGCTTTTATCTTCTTCGTAGAGTTCCTGATTCGCGATTTCTGACGGTATTTTCTTGCCGATGTAACGCTCAATCGCGGGCAGTTCGTACACGTCCTGTTCGCTTGACAGGGTTACAGCTTTGCCTGTTTTTCCTGCCCGCGCTGTTCTTCCGATACGGTGAACATAATTTTCAGCTTCAAAAGGAACGTCGTAATTTATAACCATCGAAAGGCTTTCAATATCAAGGCCGCGGGCCGCTACATCGGTGGCGACAAGCATTTTTATTTTTCCCGCTTTTACATCGTCAATTACTTTTTGACGCTTTGCCTGCGGAAGATCTCCTATAATAAACTCACAGCCGATACCGTTAATTTTCAGCCGTTTTGCGACAATCTCCGTGCTTTTTTTTGTATTGCAGAAAATAATCGCGCTGTCCGGCCGATCATTTTTTAAAATGCCCAGCAACAGCGGCATTTTTTCTTCCGATGGGACATGGTATAAAATCTGCGTTATTTCTTCGACTGTGACAATTTCCGGTTTTATCTCTATTTCAAACGGGGATTTTGTATATTCCCATGCAAGATTTTTTACCCATGAATTCAAGGTTGCGCTGAACAGCATGGTCTGCCTCCGGTCTGCCGGAGGCACTACTTTTATCAGCTTGCGCAGATCGGGGTAAAAACCCATGTCAAACATCCTGTCCGCTTCATCTATGATTAGGAACGAGATTTCCATTAAATTCATACGTCCGGATTTATTCAGATCCAGCACCCGGCCGGGAGTTCCAACAAGAATCTGCACATTATCCTTTAACAGTTTTTCCTGCTGTGAATAGCCAACGCCTCCGTAAAAGCTCCCTGTTTCAAACGGCAGGTGTTTACTGAGCATTTTCGCTTCTTCTTCGATTTGAACGGCTAATTCCCTTGTGGGAGCCATTATAAGCGCTTTTCTTTTAAAAAGAGCTTCTTCCGCCAGCATCCGCTGGAATATTACAATAAGAAAAGCGGCTGTTTTTCCCGTTCCTGTCTGTGATTGAACGTATAAATCCTGATTCGTCCGGTTAGAAGGCGAATTCTGTCCAAAAGTATGGGACAGTACCTGTTCCTGAACCGGCATGCATGTTATATAACCGGCTTCATATATACCTTTTTGTAAATCAGGATGCAGGCTATAATCGGTAAATTCCATATTAATTAATATAAGTGTAGTGATTTTTTATATTTTTGAAAAGGTCAGTATTTAATTTAATTTTTAACTTGACTATATCATGAAAATACCGCAAAATTTAACTAATTTAGTAAAATTGGAGGAAATTATGAGTTTAATTGAGTATGTTGAGGCTCGTGAAATTCTGGATTCACGGGGGAATCCCACTGTTGAAGTTGATGTCATGCTTGAAGACGGCAGTCTGGGCCGCGCCGCGGTTCCATCGGGCGCGTCAACGGGCGCTTATGAAGCGGTTGAATTGCGTGACGGCGACAAGGCGCGTTATCTGGGCAGGGGCGTTTTAAAGGCGGTTGATAATGTTAATAATATAATAGCGCCTGAATTAATGGGACTTGACGCTTTGGAACAGGTTGATATTGACAAGACAATGATAGAACTGGACGGAACGGAAAATAAAGGCAAGCTGGGCGCTAACGCGATTTTAGGCGTCTCCATGGCGACAGCCCGCGCCGCGGCGGAATTTCTTGGCGTACCATTGTACAAATATCTGGGCGCGTTCCACGCTAACCTTTTACCTGTGCCAATGGCAAATATAGTCAACGGCGGCAAGCACGCCGACAACAAGATCGACTTTCAGGAATTTATGGTCATGCCGGTTGGCGCCGAGTCCATAAGAGAAGCTGTCCGCTGGACTGCCGAGGTTTTCCATAGTCTTAAAAAAATACTCCACGATGCCGGATTAAACACAGCAGTCGGAGATGAAGGCGGTTTTGCGCCCGATATCGGGAATGATGACGCTCTTGACTACATTATGAAAGCAATCGAAAAAGCGGGATACAAGCCGGGCGAGCAGATGATGATAGCCCTTGATTGCGCCAGCTCTGAGCTCTATGAAGAAGGCGGAAAGAAAGGCTATAAATTCTGGAAATCCAATCCTGACAAATTATTTTCTGCCGATGAAATGATCGAAAAGTACACCGGCTGGGTAAATAAATATCCGATTATCTCAATTGAAGATCCGCTGGATCAGGATGACTGGGACGGTTATGTGAAGCTGACAAAGAGTCTCGGCGCTAAAGTGCAGATTGTGGGCGACGATTTCTTTGTAACCAACACCAAACGCCTTGACAAGGGAATTAAAATGGGCGCCTGTAACTCAATTCTGATTAAGGTGAACCAGATCGGCTCCCTGACCGAAACCTATGAAGCGGTGGAAATGGCGAAAAAAGCCGGTTACACCGCAATCGTTTCGCACCGTTCCGGCGAAACCGAAGACAGCTTCATTGCCGATCTTGTTGTCGCCCTTGAAACCGGCCAGATTAAAACCGGTTCAATGAGCCGCACAGACCGCATCTGCAAATACAACCAGCTTATCCGGATCGAAGACGAGCTTGAAGGCATCGCCGAATATGCCGGCAGAAAGGCATTTTACAGTATCAAAGGTTAAGCAAGGGAATATGAAGTGACAAGTGAGGAGTGACAGGTGAATATTGGGATTTTTCATTAGTCACTCCGCGCTGGTCGCTTGTATCTCGGACTTTTCAATAATCTAAATTTGTAAAGTAATAATTCTATGACTGAACAAGGCATTATACCTATAGATCAAATTTTGCCCAATAAGCTGCCGCTTGTGGCTCTTATGGGCAGGCCCATCTTTCCCGGGATTTTTACGCCCATCATGATTGGGAATCCCGCTGATGTTAAAGTGGTGGAAGACGCCAATTCCGGCGACGGCCTTGTCGGTCTTGTAATGCTTCAGAATGAAACTGATTCTCCGGCTATAACCGATTTGTTTACTGTCGGGACAGTCGCCAAAATAGTAAAAAAAATCAACCTGCCTGACGGCGGCGTTAACATTTTTATTTCTACATTAAAGCGTTTTAAAATTAAAAAGGCTCTTCATCCTTCAGGACCGATAATCGCCGCTGTGGATTATCTTGAGGAAGAGGAAGACAATACAAACGAAGTAAAAGCCCTTACCCGCGCGCTTATTTCTGAAATGAAACAGATCAGCGAAAACAATCCGCTGTTCTCCGAAGAAATGCGGCTTAACATGATCAATATCGATCATCCCGGAAAAATAGCGGACTTTATCGCCAGCATCCTTAATATTGACAAGACGGAACAGCAGAAAATTCTGGAAGTTTTAAATGTGCGAAAGCGCATGGAACAGGTTCTGGTATTTATTAAAAAAGAACAGGAACTGCTGAGGATTCAAAAAAGGATTCAAAGAGAGATAAACGAAAAAATTGAAAAATCGCAGCGGGATTATTTTTTAAAAGAAGAACTGAAAGCCATTAAGGCTGAGCTTGGCATGACTACTGACGCGAAAAGCACGGATTATCAGCGTTTTAAGGATAAATTTGAAGCGTTTAAGTTTGAAGGCGAAGTCAGGGAAGTAGTAGATCAGGAGATGGAAAAATTCTCTTTGATGGAGCCGAACTCCGCGGAATTTACTGTTACGCGAAACTATCTTGACGCGATTGCGGCTCTTCCCTGGAACGAACCGGCTCCCGAAATTTTTGATTTAAAAAACGCCGAAGGAATTCTGGAAGCCGATCATTACGGCCTTAAGGATGTAAAGACCAGAATTGTTGAATATCTGGCGGTCAGGAAGCTGCGAAAGGACACTAAAGGCTCAATTGTCTGTCTTGTAGGCCCGCCGGGAGTGGGAAAGACATCATTGGGAAAGTCGATTGCAAGAGCGCTTGGCAAGCGTTTTTTCCGGTTTTCTGTCGGCGGGATGAGGGATGAAGCGGAGATTAAAGGGCACAGACGCACATATATAGGCGCGATGCCCGGCAAGATTATCGCAGGGCTGAAAATCGTAAAAACCAAAGACCCGGTCTTTATGATCGACGAAATTGATAAAATGGGCGCAAGTTTCCAGGGAGATCCGGCAAGCGCTCTTCTGGAAGTACTCGACCCTGAACAGAATTACGCTTTCCGCGATCATTACCTTGATCTGCCGTTTGACGTTTCGCATGTGTTTTTCATTGTTACGGCGAA
Organism: Treponema sp.; assembly: GCA_031256445.1. Classification (GTDB taxonomy): domain Bacteria; phylum Spirochaetota; class Spirochaetia; order Treponematales; family Breznakiellaceae; genus WQXQ01. The sequence continues at coordinate 22,447 of JAIRQN010000086.1, forward strand.
TACCCTTGATACCATTCCGTCTCCTCTTCTGGATCGTATGGAGATTATCCAGCTTCCCGGTTATATTGATACGGAGAAGCTTGAAATAGCCAAACGTTATCTTCTGCCGAAAAGCCTTGATAAGAACGGCCTTAAAAAGAATCAGGTTAAATATACAAAAGACAGCCTTCTGCATATTGCCAACGCGTATGCGCGCGAAGCCGGCGTGCGCAATTTTGAAAAAAACCTTGACAAGATACACCGCAAACTCGCCAAGCAGATAGTTGATGCTCAGGAGAGCGCTGCGTTGAGCAGCGCGGATGAAATAAGTAAAAACAGCAAGGCGCGCAGTAACGGTTTAAAAGATGAAAAAGGCGCGGCTGCTTTAGCTGGAGCGGCGCGCCCTCAGGAGAGCGCTGCGTTGAGCAGTGCGGAGCCGGTTAAGGAGCCTACAAATAATGCTGCTGCTGAATTTGTTCGTTTTAATATTGATAAAAAATTCGTTGAAAAGCAGCTCGGCAAACCGCTTTTTCCGGAAGGCGATATTAAAAAGGCTGATTTGCCCGGAATGTCAGTCGGGCTTGCCTGGACAAGCATGGGCGGTGATACTCTTGTGATAGAGGCTACGTCCCTTCCCGGAAAGGAAGGATTGACTTTAACCGGCAAAATGGGCGATACAATGAAAGAAAGCGCAACAATCGCCATGACTGTTGCGCGGAAACTGGCGGTTGAACGTTATGGCGTTTATCAGGAATGGTTTGACAATAACCATATTCATCTGCATATTCCCGAAGGCGCGACGCCAAAGGACGGCCCTTCCGCCGGCATTACAATGGCTGCGGCACTGCTTTCTCTTACGCGCGGTAAAATTATCACTGAAAGACTTGTTATGACAGGAGAGCTTTCTCTTACAGGGCAGGTGCTTCCCATAGGCGGCCTGAAGGAAAAAACAATCGCCGCGCGCCGGAACAAGGCAAAGCATATTATTTTCCCGAAGCTGAACGAAAGAGACCTGGATGAAATACCGGATCATGTAAAAAAAGGAATAGAGTTTCATCCGGTAGAACGCTTCGAAGAGGTTCTTGCGCTGGCTTTGCCGGACTGATATTAAGATACCGCAGCGCGGGTTCGTGATGGTTCGTTTGGTTCGCGGTTATTATTTTTCCTGTCTTCGAATGATTGGCAGATTTCCAGAATATCCGGGCGCATGAACAGGACAAAGCCTGAATAATAATCAATCCATTCCTGTTTTACCAGCTTTTCTTCGATGACGCGTAACATTCCGGAAATAATCATTTCCATGTTTAAACCTGACAAGGCGGCTTCCTGGTTTTTATCCGGCAGCTCCGCGGGGATAGGAATATTGGGGTCTATCGGGAAGGTCCCGTCAGAGGCGTTATATTGATTTTTGAAATTTTCAGGAACCGGCAAAAAAACAATCTGACCTTTCATGTTGATATATCAGGTTTGGTTTTCTTCTTCCACCGTTCCGCGGAAATCCGCGCGCGCTGAACTGAGCATGTCATTCAATCTTATTTTAAAACCCATTGGAGTGGCCGCTTCCTCGAACTGCAAACCAAGGGCAACCATTTCTTTTTTCCCCTCTACATTTTCTGCCCTGATAAATTTTCCCTTGATTAAAAATAATTCTCTTGGATCGTTAAACTCAATTCTTATCGCCGCTTCCTTATCAAGCAGGAATTTCGCCACTCCCATCATGATCAGCTTACAGCCGGAAAAAGATAAGTCCCTTAATATGCAGCGGCGCGGGACTCCCTGAATGAAAACCGCCGACTCAGCTGACGTGATATTCAGCTTACGCATATTATCAGCGCTTAATTGAATTCTTACCTCTTTGCGTTTTCTTGAATTCACATTGGCGTCAAGAACGCGTCCCATTATTTCGATTAAGTCATCGGGCGGACGGTTTGTAAACTGGATAGTCAGCATGTTGACATCCTGCGAACTGCCGTAGGGAGCGCTTCCCATGACCCGCCCCGCTACAAAGAATGTGACTGTATTATTCTCACCCAAAGGTTTAAAACAAAAACGAAGATTAACATAATTATTTGTTGCCTGTAGCTTGGTGAGGAGGCCTGTTTTGGTATTGGCAACTATTTTTGCGTTCTGGAATGAAGCCATGTATACTACGCAGGGCCAAAAATCGTTTCCGCATTTTAGATGTACCTGCTGGGTTAACAGGCCTGTAACCTGAATTATTTCTTTTGTGAATGTAACATCTATATCTTTAAAACGTTCGTAGTAAAGCGTTATCTTTTGACTTGTGAGAACTCCCATGTAGTTAAATATAGGCTGAAAAATACATATGGTCAAGTCAGAAAAAAAACGGCCTGAGAATCACAGTAAATCAGTTCTGCCGCAGTCTTTAACCTGAGACACAATATCCCGGATTTTTTGAGTTTGGCCTTTCTTGGTTACCAAAGCTGCGGCCGGAGAGCCGTCTTTCCCGGAACGGATGACTACAATCAGATCTTCTACGCCGGCAAGGGCGACAGGAATGTCCGAATCGACAAAACAGCCTTCGCTGTCCCTTATAAATACCTGAGAATTGCTGTTTGAGCATATTTTTGCGTATTCTTCCCAGTTGCCGATGTCTATCCAGTCGAAATTTGCCCGAATCATGACCGATTCCCGGCACTTTTCGGCAATTGCGTAATCAAAAGATATGCTTTTTACCTTTTTATAGGCGTTTTTTAAGCCATTCCAGCCGCTAAGCACTTTTATGCCTTTTTGGCCTTTTATGCCTGTAATTGTGTATTCTTCCGCTTTTGGTTCTTTTAGTCCGGAAAAACAACGGTAAACATCAGGAGCAAGGGAATTGAACTGCTGTAAAATGAATTCGGAACAAAATGCGAACATTCCTGAATTCCAGAAAAAAATCCTGTTTGCGCGGGATGTCCCGCTGTATGCCGCGGCGTATTTTTTCGCGGTTTTTAAATCCGGCTTTTCATGAAACGCGGTTACATTGAATATGCCGTTTGCGCCGCTTTTTTTTTCTGTCTCTATGTAGCCGTAGCCGGTTTCCGCGCGAACCGGAGGAATACCGAAAACCGCCAGTTTCCCCGCGTTTGCCGCGTCCGCGGCCAGTGCGGCATCGGCCTTAAATGTTTCCAACGGCTTAATTATATGATCGCTTGTAAGAACAAGCATATTTCGCTTTGGGCCGCCCAGGTGCGAATACATAGCGGCGCACGCGATTGCAGGAGCCGTGTTTTTCGCGGCCGGCTCTGTGATTACCATTACGCGTTTCCGGTCGGCGGCTTTTAATTCAGCGGTTTGCTCAATTACATGAATTAAATGCGATTCGCTTGTGATAATGATTACCCTTTCGCCGGCCGCCAGAGAGCGTTCCAGAGCGAGTGAAAAAAAACTCCCGCTGCCTGCGGATAAAAATTGCTTGGGTTTTCCGGAACTGCTGGCGGGCCACAGGCGCGTACCTGACCCTCCGGCCATGATTAGACAATCGTTAAACATCATTCACCATAATATAAAAATATAACATGCGGCGCAAGAACTGCAGATAAACTGTTTTATTATTCCGTCTTATTGATGATAATGTTTTTTTTAAGTATATTTATTTTATGCAGATTATTACTCTTGGCGATGAGCTGCTCAGGCGGAAAGCTGTAAGAATAGATAAAATTGATAAAGATATAGCCGATACGGCGAAACAGATGCTGGAAATTCTGGCGCGGGACAAAGGAGTGGGACTTGCCGGGCCGCAGATCGGGCTTATGAAGCGCATTTTTGTTACTCACGCGGCGGATGATACAGAAAGGGTTTTTATTAATCCTTCGATACTGGAGACATCCCATAAAACTGTAAAAATCGAAGAAGGCTGTCTTTCCATTCCCGGCATTTTTGCGAATGTTATACGATCTGAAACAATAAAGATTCAGGCATGGAATGAAAAAGGCCGTCCTTTTACCATGGAGGCAAGCGGAATACTCGCGAGGATTATACTTCACGAATATGATCATCTTGAAGGAGTGCTCTTTCTGGATCACCTGCCGGAAAATAAACGGGAAAAACTGATGGCAAAGTTTGAAAAGAAAAGCCTGTCCGGGAAAAAGAGCGCCAAAGGCTGATAATGAGAGTTCTTTTTGCAGGCAGTCCGGAAATCGCGGTTCCGGTTCTTGATACGCTGTGCGCAATGAAAGAGATAAAAGTCGCGGGCGTGCTTACCAATCCCGACAGCCCAAAAGGAAGAAGCGGCGCTCTTCTGCCGACAGAAGTAGGAATAGCCGCGGCCGGACTGCTGCGCGAACGAAAAGCGGATTTCCAGGTTTTAAAACCCGCAAAACTGGACTCAGGCGCACGTGAACAGGTTAACGCCTTAAAATGCGATCTTTTAATTTCTTTCGCCTACGGCCGCATCTTCGGTCCGAAATTTCTGGCTCTTTTTCCGCTTGGCGGAATAAATATTCATCCCAGCCTGCTTCCCAGATACAGGGGCCCTTCTCCGATACAGGCCGCGATTTTAAACCGCGACGGTGTTACAGGAATTTCTGTGCAGAAGATCGCCTTGCAGATGGACAGCGGCGACATTCTCTTTCAGGAGAAATTGCAGCTAACAGGAAGCGAAACAACCCTGGCGCTGGAAAAAACAATGGCGCTTAAAGCCGCGCAGATTATCGGGGATGTGCTGGTTAAAATCGCGGCAGGCGAAAAATTCGGCGAGCCGCAAAATCAAAAAGAGGCGAGTTACTGCTCCCTTGTTGCAAGAGAGGACGCTCTTTTGGACTGGAAACGCGGCGCCCGGGAAATTGAAGCTGAAATAAGGGCGTATAACCCCTGGCCTTTGAGCCGGACTATTCATAAAGGGCTGGAACTTTTTATACTGAAAGCGGGGCTTTATAAAAAAGGCTGTGAGCTTAACGGTTCTCCCGGCGAAGTCTTGGGAATAGACAAACAAGATGGTATACTGATTCAGACAGGAGAGGGAATTGTGGCGGTTACTGAATTGCAATATCAGGCGAAAAAAGCCCTTTTCTGGAAAGATTTTTTAAACGGAGCCAGGAATTTTACAGGTTCTGTTTTAGGATAAGGAGCTGCTGTAAACAGATGGGAACAAAGTTGAATTTCAGTTCAGTTGAAGATTATGTGGCAAATCATTTAAGGCTATTTATTTTTTCAACAGCCGGATTACTGCTCATTGTCGGTATCATTGCCGTCTCTGTTTTTTTTATTGCGGTGCGCGGCGAGGAACAGACAATGGTTCCCGATGTCCGCGGCAAGGAAATAACCGAAGCATTAATGGAATTGCAGGTAAAGGAATTATACCCGCGTCTTCAGCTTCGCTATTCGCTGACCTCCAAAGATAAGGGGCTGATTATTGAACAGGAGCCGATGCCGGGTACTATCGTAAAGGCGGGAAGGCGGATACGCCTTGTTGTCAGTATGGGAGTAATCATTAATAAGGTAGAAAATTTCATTGGCCGCGAAGTTGATGAAGTGCGGATGGATTTACAGACACTCTATTCATCGTCGGGAGGCCTGCCGCTTTTATCGCTTAAAGAGCCGATGATGTATGATTTTTCCCAGGAAAAACCGGGAACCATTCTCGCGCAGAAACCGGAGCCAGGCACGGATATTTCCGGCCCCTTAACGCTTGAATTTGTAGTAAGCAGAGGGCCGGAAAGAAGAGCCGTTGACATTCCTCAGTTAACAGGGCTTTCGCTTGCCGCCGCGCTTGATACGCTTGGGAGCGCCGGATTTAATTTTTCGTTCAGCATAAGAGAAAGAAACGCGGATGAACAGGGAGAAACCATAGTTTCTCAAAGACCGGCTGCCAATACATCTTCACCCGCGAATACCGTGGTTCAGCTGACTTTGACATACCCTGAGTACATTGCAGATAACGAAGTATTCGGGATTTTCAGCCATAAAATACCTGCAAACCCGTATCCTCTTTCTGTGCGCCTTGAAGCGATACTTCCGTCAGGGGACAGAACGCGCCTTATAACAATTAATTATATAGGCGGAGATTTTTCTGTGCCATATAAGCTGCCCGCAGGCACTGTGCTTATTCTGTCAATGCTTAACCGCGAACTGTACAGAGAGACAGTTATTCATTAACGGGCAAAAAAATGGGGAATGAAATTGCTTCATTCCCCATTAATCACTCACTGGTTACTATAATGCTTTAAGTCCGTTTTCCATGATGTCAAGCTGGCTGTAGAGTTCTTTCGGCAGCCTGTCGCCGAACTTGGGATAATGGTTCTCTCTGACATCGGCGATTTCCGCTTTCCATCCGTCTACATGCACTTTAATAAGCTCCGCCATTGTTTCGGCGCTGACGTCCGCGGGCGGCTCTATGCTGCCGGGTTTTGGAAGATGGCCAATCGGCGTTTCTATAAAATTGTCCGCGCCGTCGCAGCGGTTGAACATCCACGCGAGAACGCGGCTGTTTTCGCCGTAACCGGGCCACATAAACTTTCCGTCCGCGTTTTTGCGGAACCAGTTAACAAAGAAGATCTTCGGCAGTTTGTCTCCCTTTCCTTCGTCCTTTGCTTTTTTTCCAAGTTTAAGCCAGTGGCCGAAATAATCGCCCATGTGATAACCGCAGAATGGCAGCATGGCGAATGGGTCGCGCCTGATTGTTCCGGCTTTTAGATCAAGAGCCGCGGCTGTAATTTCCGAACCGGTGATCGATCCCATAAATACACCGTGTACCCAGTCCTTGCTTTCGTTAACAAGAGGAATGGTAGAAGGGCGTCTTCCGCCGAAAAGGAACGCGCTGATTGGAACGCCTTTTGGATCTTCCCACTCGGAAGCGATAACCGGGCACTGCGAGGCCGGCACTGTAAAACGCGCGTTTGGATGGGCGATTTCCTGACCCGCCGGGGATTTGTCAGTCTTTGGTGACGGGACTTTTTCTCCCTTCCAGTTGGTGATGGTTTCTCCAGGCGCGCCGTGACCGATCTGCTCCCACCAGATGTCTCCGTCTTCCGTAAGACCTGTGTTTGTAAAGATTGTGTTTTTCTTTATTGAATCCATGGCGCTCTTGTTCGAGCTGTCGCTTGTACCTGGCGCTACGCCGAAGAATCCCGCTTCGGGGTTAATCGCGTAAAGATGTCCGTCTTCTCCGAATTTCATCCAGGCTATATCATCGCCGATTGTCTCAACCTTCCAGCCGGGGAGGGTTGGTATAAGCATCGCGAGGTTTGTTTTTCCGCATGCCGAAGGAAGGGCTCCGGCTATGTACTTTACTTTGCCCTGCGGGTTTGTGATTTTTAAAATGAGCATATGCTCGGCGAGCCAGCCTTCGTCCCTTGCCAGCACAGATGCGATGCGAAGAGCCAGGCACTTTTTACCCAGAAGCGCGTTTCCGCCATAACCCGATCCGTATGACCATATTTCGTAGGTATCCGGGAAATGACTGATAAATTTCTTGTTAACATCCGGTTCGCAGGGCCAGCCTGTGTCTTTTTCGCCGGGACCGAGCGGCTTGGCGATTGAATGAAGGCACGGAACAAAGAATCCATCCGATCCAAGGACATCCAGAACCTTGCTTCCAACTCTTGTCATTATATGCATATTAAAAACAACATACGGGCTGTCTGTAATCTCTACGCCGATTTTGGCGATATTGGAGCCGACAGGGCCCATGGAGAAGGGGATTACATACATTGTGCGGCCTTTCATGCAGCCCTTGTACTGCGCTTTCATTGTTTCTTTTAATTCGGCAGGATCTGTCCAGTTGTTTGTCGGACCCGCATCTTCCTTTTTTTTGCTGGCGATAAAGGTACGGCTTTCCGCCCTGGCTACATCTGAAGGATCAGAGTGGAACCAGAAACAACCCGGTCTTTTTTCGGGATTTAACTTTATTCCAATCCCTCCGTCTACTGTGATTTGCAGCATTCTGTTATATTCAGCTTGGCTGCCGTCACAGACTTCGACTGAATCCGGGGTCATTAGGCTTACCGCTTCTTCGACCCATTTCTTTAATTTGGCATGTTTTAGTTCGTTCAAATTCATAAATACTCCTGTTTTATTTTACTTAACATCCTGAATATCTATTTATACATTAGAATTTGGACTTTATCAAGAAAAAAATGAGTCAGGAAAGCAGCAGCGCGGCCGCTTTTTTCCAGTTTCCGATGTGTAAATACCGCATTCCGGCGTTTTGCGCGCCGCGGCCGTCGGTCTTTCTGCTGTCGCCTATCACAAGAATTTCCCGGGCGGGAAGATTCAAATCGGACGCTATCTGTAAAAACGGCCTGGCGGCAGGTTTTTGCGCTCCGAATGAGCCAGAACTGTACAGGCGAATCCGCCGCGGACAGGACAGCCCGATAGCTTCCATCCGTTCTTTTAATAACGGATAATCTGAATAAATAGCGGCTTGAAAAGGGCTGCCGGGGGAATCAAGGCGCGCGAGGATTTCCACAACGTTTTTTCTGGGCTTAAAATGTTTTTTTAATATCACCGCGTACCGCGGCATATATTCGTCTAAGTACCACTGCCGCGCTTTTTCAGGCGTCAATAAAAAAATTTTTCCCAGATCGTTAAAGAACGCCCTGTAATATTCATCGGAGGTTGAAAGGTCACGTCCTTTAAAACGGCGGCGGACTATCCGCTCGCCAAGGATATGGAAAACATCCGGTATATATTCCGTTACCAGACGGAAAGCAATGCCTGTTTTTTTGTAAAGGGTACCGTCAAAATCAAAGATGATACCCTTTACATTCTGATATTCTCTCACTTAACCAGTTCTTTGAACATCGCGTGGCGTTTTTCGTCCTGCATTAAAAGATTAAGCTTAAATTGCCCGTCCCGGTAGCCGCGATCTATGCAAGTCGCCTTGAATCGCTCAAAAGATTCCGGGCCCAAAAGAGCGGTTTCAGGCGGTTTTACCCGGTTAGAACTGCGTTTTTCCCTGTACTCGGAATTATACTCCTGCAGGCATTTGTCGAGATGGTTTGTAAATTCTTCCGCTTCTGATACTGAAATGTTCTGATCTGCGAATTCATAATAAAACTTGTAGTTTGATTTTTGCGGATCGGCAAAACCGACAAAGAAAGGCGCGATTTTCCCGGTCTTTTTTTCTGTCTCGTGGACAGCTTCTATGAACTGCCTTTCATGCAGTTTTTCTCCTGTAAGGCTGATGGTTCCGTTTACCTTTTGAATAAACTTTATCTGCGGGAATTGATTGTGATAGCTTGATACTTCTACAAGATCGTTCATGTTGTAACGGTAAAGGCCGGCGCTGGTTGTAGCCAGTATACAGTAACGCTGGCCTTCCTTAAGTTCATGAATTTGTAAAATTTTCGGGTTTGGATTATCAATATTGGATTCATGGATGAATTCAAAGTAGATTTTATGACCGAACAGCGTTGTTTCCTGAGTATTGCTTTTAAGCACAAGCCCGCCTTTACACTCGGTAGAGACATAGCTGAATTCGTGGAATACAGAGTCGGGCGGGAAAGAATCGCGGACTTTATCATAATAGATTTTTGTATTGCCGCAGAACCATGTATTTATTACCTGCAAATTCGGCCAATAGTGTTTTGGAAGGACTGTTCCGAAACGTTCTTTTAATTTGCGTAATTCCTCCGCGCGCCGGGGGTTTGGTTTTGCGAAATCCGTAAGGATTTTTCGAATATCATCCGGTATTGCGAACTTGCCGCTGATTGTTCCATTTTCGATATCGCTGCAATAATCATCGAAAAATTCGTTGACATTGGTCTGCATTTCCACCAATGTGCTGGGGTTAGCTGTAAGAAGAAGAGTTGTGTCTTTCTCAATCGCAAAGCGCATAATACAGTAATACCGCGCTTTATAATCGGGTATATGATAGACTTCTGTAGGCACATAATAGATAGACTTCATGAATTCCGGAATGTCACGTGACATAATTCCCGAAATGGAACCATAGACGGTGCCGTCCGGAGCGGCGCCTTCGATTGCCTTGCCGACAATGATAATAGTGGTGCCGTAGAAAACCTTGGGCCTGTTCATGATCATTGTATAAAACCAGCCTTGATTCATCTTTTTATACACCATCTGGTAATAATGCTCGGTTACAGGAATCCACTTGGGTTCTTTGGTCGTGCCGCTGGTTGTCGCGTAAAGTTTGGGCTTGCCCGGAAAGAGGACGTTTGCTTCGCCGTTTTTATGGCGTTCAATATATGGACTCATATCCTCATAATTGTTTATTGGAACATGTTTCTGGTACATCTCAAACAACTCATCATCGGTTTTTGCCGCGATTATTTTGGCAAAGTCATGTTCTTTTCCGTAAACTGAGTCTTTGGCCCATACAAGGGTACTTCTTAGGCATTCCGCTGACGCTTTTTTACCGTTTTTTGACGCTTTTGTCATTTCATTCAGGCATTTTTTACCTACGATTGTAAGCAGTAACCTGATTTTCCACCAGCCTTTCACTTTATCAATTTCCATAAAAACACCTCCAATATTGAATGTTATACTGCCTGAAATTTTCATGTTGATTTCTGACAGTTTTAATATAAATGTAATTTTATATGAAAATAAAAATCGTGTAAAGTTAAATTTGACATTCAATTAATTTTTGTCGTATATCTTACTTCTACTTCCATATTGTTACAAAATACCGTATATTATACTTATGGATGATCGTAAAAAAAGAATTGATGAACTTGAAAGGGATAAACGGGAATGCCGTTCTTCCCTGGATAATTTATTAGATAATTTCGGAGAGAATCTATACGCCCGCACTAAAGAAATGCAGGTAGATTACAATGATGAGTTTAAAGATATAGAACAATATAACATTTGTCTCAGGAAAATCACCGAAACCAATACCGCAATCGGAAGAGTAGAGGAAAAAAACCGCCGTTTTAAGGAACTTGAGGAGACAATTGACAAACTGGAGCAGGAAGATAAGGAACGAACCAGAGGATTATCGGCGCTTTACCGCAAACTGGGTAAATCGCTGCTTGAAAACGCCTCTCATAACGATTTTACATCGCTTTTTAAAGAACAGGCGGACGCCCTTTCCACTAAACTTGGGTCTCTTGAAACCCGTATCGAGGAACTGGAGAACAGGGAAGGCGGCAATGTTTTTTCATGGATAGGAAAGAGCGCCCAAGGGCTTGTTTTAAAATCTTTCCTTTCCAAGGCGCAGGAAAGCCAGGAGCAGCTTTTCCAGACGATAGGCGAACGCTTCAATGACCGCTGCAGCTTTGAGCCGAAGTACAGGGATGAACCGGTAAAAGTTGAAAGAGCGGCAGTTCATGATTTAACAGGCGAAGAATCAGACTTGCTCGGGGATATTGGCAGAATTACCTCCGTCTCGCGGACCGTAATGGAAGAGTTGTCGGTGCTTAGGGACGAAAAACGCCTGATTTCCGCCGGATTTGGAATTGACGGCAATCCGCAGAAGCAAATTCAATCGCTGCATCATTACATTGAACAGGTAAAAGAAGAGCTTCGCGTCCTGTACAGGAATTTCGGCGCGCAGACGGCAGGCATAATGGACGCTGAATTGACGCCGGAGCGCAAGTATTTTATTGATACTATAGTTACAGCCGAAGACAGCGAAATTATAGGCAGAGCGGTGAAACTGAACCAGTCAATAACAGATTATGAAAGAACCATTGATAAAATAAAGGCCTCCCTTTCCATTGACGAAGAAATATCCAAAATTGAAAAATACCGCAGAGCGATAGATGACAAGAAAAACCGTATCACAGATTTTGAAAGGGCAATTACCGAACTGGAAGGAAACGTTCGTGACAGCGAAGCCCGGATTAAAGAATTTGAAAAACGAATATAAAGCTGAATTAAAAATTCGCGAACCATTATTTTGGATAGAAAAGGAGCGGGTGTCCGGATGGCGGGAAAAAAACAGGTCAAAAAATCAAATGTAAAAGCAAAACCGGCGGCTAAAACAAAGAGCGCTTCCGTCAAACCCAGGAAAAAATCATCGCCATCCAAACCGCCCGCCAAACCGGCAAAAGCCCCTGCGGCGAAAACCGCAGCCGCGAACGCCGCGGGCAAACCCGGCGTTTACGATGAATCAAAAATTAAAACGCTTTCTTCGCTTGAACATATCAGGCTAAGGACAGGAATGTATATCGGCCGTCTTGGAGACGGATCAAATCCTGATGACGGCATTTATGTTTTATTAAAAGAAATTATTGATAACGGCGTTGACGAGTTTATTATGGGGAACGGCAAACTGATTGATATTGCCGTAAAGGATATAGGCAAACCGGGAGCCGCTACGGTCAAGGTGCGCGATTTTGGCCGCGGCATTCCGTTAGGTAAACTTGTCGAGTGCGTTTCCATTATCAACACGGGCGCGAAATACAACGACGATGTGTTTCAGTTTTCTGTCGGACTTAACGGCGTAGGTACAAAGGCTGTAAACGCGCTTGCGGTTCACTTCAGGGTTGTCGCCGTGCGTAACGGAGAATATGCCGAAGCTGTTTTTGAAAGAGGGAAGCTCTTAAACCAGCGCAAAGGAAAATTAAAGGAAAAAATAAAAGACGGGACGCTGGTAGAGTTTACTCCCGACCCGGAAATATTCAAAGATTATCTTTTTAACGCCGAATTTATCGAAAAGCGCGTTCAGAATTACGCCTACCTTAACGCAGGGCTTACGCTTTCGTTTAACGGAAAGCATTTTGTCTCCTCGCGCGGCCTTTTCGATCTGCTACAGGAAGAAACCGGCGAAGACGGCCTTTACCCGCTTGGGTATTACCGCGGCCAGCATTCACCTAACGGCCAGCTTGAAATCGCGTTTACGCATACGAACAACTACGGCGAGGAATATTTTTCTTTTGTTAACGGTCAGTTCACATCGGACGGAGGGACGCACCTTTCGGCATTCAAGGAAGGGTTCCTGAAAGGAATACAGACTTTCTACAAGAAAGACTACCGCAGCGAAGACGTGCGCGAAGGGACAACCGCCGCGATTGCGATAAAACTGAAAAATCCCGTTTTTGAAAGCCAGACAAAGAATAAACTGGGCAACTCTGATATCCGCGCGTGGGTTGTGCAGGAAGTGCGCAATGCCGTGGAAGACTGGCTGCATAAAAACGCGGATGCAAGCAAAAAACTGGAACAGAAGATAATGGCCAATGAATCCCTGCGCACCGAACTTAACGCCGTAAAAAAGGAAGCGCGGGAAGCGGCGAAAAAAATCGCCCTTAACATTCCAAAATTGAAAGACTGCAAGTACCATCTGGAAGACGGCAAGCACGGCGAAGAGTCGACAATTTTTATAACAGAGGGCGACTCGGCCGCCGGTTCTCTTGTGTCCAGCCGAGATGTTATGACGCAGGCTATTTTCGCCCTGCGCGGTAAAGTGGAAAATGTATTCGGCAAAAAACGCGCCGCGATTTACAAAAACGAACAGCTCTTTAACATGATGATGGCGCTGGGTATTGATAATGATACCGGCAGCCTGCGTTATGCGAAAATAGTTCTCGCCACAGACGCTGACTTTGACGGTTTTCATATCCGCAATCTGCTTTTAACATTTTTCCTGTCTTATTTTGAAGAGCTCGTTACGGCAGGCCATGTTTATATTCTGGAGACGCCGCTTTTCCGCGTACGCACAAAGAAGGAAACCCGTTACTGTTATACCGAAAAAGAGCGGGACGAGGCTTTCGCCGCGCTCGGTTCGCAGAGCGAGATAACCCGTTTTAAGGGACTGGGAGAGATAAGCCCCAAAGAGTTCGGGCAGTTTATAGGAGAGGATATGCGGCTTGTGCCGGTGTCGGTTAACACCCTTAAACAGGTTCCGCATGTGCTGAATTTTTACATGGGTAAAAACACTCCGGAAAGGCGCGAATATATTATGAAAAATCTGATGGAAGACGCCGGGTAGGACAGTGACAATGAAAGAGCCGTATGTGCCGCAGATGGGAATTATCTATCCGGAAGAGCCGGACGCTCACATGGTAGAGCCTGTATTTTTGCGTGATGTGAAAGTAGACGAAAATTATCCCTTTTTGGACAAGTCGTTAAAATTCCGTTTTATACGGTTCTGGCTGTATATAGGCATTTATACTGCAGCTTTTTTTGTCTGCCATATATGGTACGGAATTAAAGTTACCGGCAGGGAAAATCTTCGCAAACACAAAAAGCTTTTTAAAGACGGCGCGATGACTGTCTGTAACCACGTTCAGCGCTATGATTTTATTTTTACGCAATATGCGGTTCGTTATCATAAGATGTTTTTTCCGGTGTGGAAGGAGCATCTGAAAGGTCCTGACGCCGGTCTTATCCGCCATGCCGGCGGTATTCCTGTTCCATATGAGATAAGTATAATAAAACATTTTAACAAGGCCTTTGACGAAGTTCACGATAAAAAAATCTGGTTACACGCTTATCCGGAAAGCACGCGCTTTGATTATTTTGTACCGATCAGGCCTTTTAAAAAAGGCGTCTTTACCATGGCTCACCGTTACAATCTGCCTGTTATACCAATCGCCATTACATTCCGAAAACAGCATTTTCCTTATATCCACGCGCTTATGAACAAACACCCTCTTATTACCGTCAATATCGGGGAACCTGTTCTGATTGATCAAGCTCTTGATCGCAAAACGGCGGTGGCAAAACTGCGCAAAGACTGTCACGAAGCCATGGTGCGCCTCGCCGGGATAACCAATAATCCCTATCCGCCTGAGGGTGACTAATAAACGCACCCCGCCAAGGGGTGCGGATGAAAAAATTCTTAACGTCACGGCGCATAAAAAAATTAACATGATCGGTAACGGTAGACTGGATTTATCCAGTCGTGCGCGCCGCGGGGACTAATAAACGCGCCGCGTCAAGGGGTGCGGATGAAAAATTCTTAACGTCACGGCGCATAAAAAAGCAGCAAGGCCGGTTTGTTGATATTTGCCAAACAGTGCATTATAATTAATTGTAATGAAAAGGGCGTTATTTTTCACGGTTTTTTTGGTTCTGGCAGCCGTTTTTTCCTTTTCGCAGGAACAATCCGCTTCTGAGACAGAATCCGCTCCCGCTCAAACGCCCTCTTCCGCGGCGGAACCTGCCCATGCGGTTGAATCCGCGTCCGCGCAAACGCCTGCTTCCAGGGCTGAGGCTGTACCTGCGCCATCCGTGGAACCTGAAACCGCGCCGTCCAGACCAAGCAGAAGTATTTTTTTTGACGGTTCAGCGTCAAAAGACGAACATCTGGAATTCTTTCTGGTTAACTTCAAAATGGAAGCGGAAGTGCTTGGTTATAATGTAGCCCGGGAAAAAAGCGACGCCGGTTATATTTTTAAATTTAAAGTTGAGCCGAATATGATTCGGCAAAACGACGGTACGCTGCATCCGGCTCCCGCTGATGACAGTCAATTTGTAATATTAATCAGTCTTATAAGAAACACTGATGATTTTGAAATTTTATATTTTAATTTTTATTTTACCGAGCTTCTGGAAGTGTACGAATATACCCAGATGCTGTTTTTAAAAGCCGCCGTTTTAATTCCTCCCGGCGATCCTGTTATAGAGAAGCAGCCTGTTATCGTTCTTCAGGACAGGGCGCCGGATACGTCATGGAGAGATAAACTTTTTTACATCCGTCTGTCCTTTGATTATTCCCTCGCGTTTTACATATTGCAGGGAGACGGTTTAATCGGCGGACAGGGCGTCTATTACGGCGATTTCGATGACCCGTACAGGGTTTCTCCCCTGGAGCATAAAATTCTGCCGATGCCCGGATTTACAGCGGGCGTAGAAGGCCAGTTTTTCAACTTTTTCAGCATGGAGTTAAACGCGCAATTCAGCTTCGGCGATACAAGGGATAATACCTTTTTGAACGCCGCGTTAGGCACGGATTTTAAATTCCCTCTTAAATTCTTTAAAAATTTTGTTATTGCGCCATACGCGGGTTTAGCCGTTTCCGTTACTTTTTCCGATGTTTTTGATTCATTCCCTATCTTTGCGGCAGGCGGAGGAATTCAATTTGGCGTAAAGAGCGGCAAAAACGGCTCCATTTTTACCGATATAAGATATTTGTATTCCATTGGCAATGCGGGAATGGTTAACCCATACGGAGAACTATTTCCCATGCCGGAAGTAATTAATTACAGACGCCATGTTCTTGGATTTTCTTTGGGGTATAAGTACGGGTTTATTACCCGTAGACATAGATAATAATTATAACCGTTATATTGAGACACCATGAGAATACATTTTTTGAGTATCCTAAGGCTTACCCATTGACTGTTTTACCACAGTTGCATCAGCAGTTGCGCCGGGACTTCTACAAAAAGTTAAATATTATGTGATTCCAGGGTTAGCCGCCAAAAAAAGCCTGCCCAAAACGGACAGGCTTTTTTACCGGGGAGAGGCTGTTAATCCTCTATGATTATAGTAAAATATATACTGAATGGCGTATTGCTTGCATCTTCCGCTTCTACGCTTATCATATAAGTTCCTGCTTTTTTAAATGGGTCTGAAGCGCTAGATAAATCTATACTAAGTGTATCTGTTGTTCCAAGTGGTTTATCATTCCATGACCATGCAAAATTGGTGTAACCTGAATTGGTAACAGTCACTGTTAAAGTATCTTCATCACCAAGATCAAGCGTTATTTCAGTAGAACCATCATTATCTACTGTTCCTGTAGTACCGTTGTTTTTATCATATGTCACTGTCAATTTTCCGGGTTCCAGATTGCCTAATGAAGGAGAACCTGGTATACCTTCGTTAGAGTCTACCCAGCGTAAATAAAAGTCCATATTGGTGTTAATTGTAACCGATGCGCCGGCTTCATGGAAATCACCCCAATCGCTATCATCGGTTGGATCATCCCCCTCATTTGTATACCATCCATAATAATATTGACCTGTTTGTGTTGTAGGAGTTGGTATGGTAATTTGACTTCCGGGGGTAACATTTTCATTCAAAGTGTCTGAATCTCCCCATGAAAGGAAGTTAAATGAAACTGATAAGAAGGAAGTACTAAAGTGTTCATCTTTAAATTCAAATGTAAAATTACTTGTCAAATTTTTATATATCCAGAGAATCTGTTTAAAAACAAACCGTGACTCGTCTTCTCTGGTAAGAGTGAACACTACGTTATAGTAGCCCGTTGCATACGTTTGACTATTGTTTGGATTTGTTGTTAAATCAACTGTTACCGGAGAGCCGCTTGACGCAGGTGTAATAACCATTTCTGCTTCATCAAGATCAGTAATGTTGCTGTCGAATGTAATATTCCAGCTGAATGTCCCGGTATCACCTGCACTACCAATCGGAATTGCATTTAATATAATCGTAATTGAAGTGGAACCGCCGCTTGCTATTGTTACAGTATTTACAGTCGCTGTTGCCGCTATATTGCTATTATCTATTGTTCCTGCATATGCAGTTACTGCCAAACTATAACTTCCATAAGGAAGATTAATTGGAGTAGTTATCGCAGATGAGGCCCTATCAAAAGTCAGTGTAGGTAAACTACCGCTTCCAGTAAATACCAATTTGTAATTAGCAAAAGAAGCCAACGCTGCGCCATTTCCAGGCAGAATAGTTCTCATCCCGCCAATGTTTATCCGGACAGCTCCGTACCCTTCCGGAATATTTGCGCCTGCGTCCGGAACCTGGCAACTTGTTATCAGCGCAGGTATAAACAGCGCTACCGTCAGTAAAGCGAATAAGCTGATTTTATTAAGCTTTTTCATTTTCTTCCTCCTCATTGATTTCAACCAAATAATTTATCTGCATACATAAATCCCTATAATTCCACCGCAATTACCATGTATGAACTGCGCATAACATCGTCTTCATACTCTGTTATAACCGTTAACAGCTTGTCGCCTATTGTATCAAAAGGCGGCGATGCTGCCTGCGCGGTAAATGATGATCCGCTGTGCAAAGGCGTCTCCATATTTTCGCAGTACCATTTGATAACGCTATAATCGTCCGCGTTTGCCAGTGAAACAGTTACCGTCCGCGGCGAATTGTCTGCGGAATAATGAATTGTAAAAGAATCGCCTTTATTCGCCGGAGTCCCGTTAATCAATATCCGCGGCTCTCCTTCATCAATAGCGGTAAGATCAACGCTGATACTTACGCTGGATGCTTCATTCCCCCCCCCATTGTTTTCGCGATCTTCATCTCTTTCTATTATCCCCTGTACTCTGTCATCGTTTATAAAAATCTGAATGTCCATTTCCGGCATACAAGCGCCCAGAAACAACGCAATAGAGACACCTATAACAGCGCGCCATATGGCTTTGACGGAAAAGCAACCCATCTCTCTTTATTTTAACATATTTTTCTGGAATTTTCAATAAATTCCAGAAAATAGACAGGGTTCGTAAAAATCGCCTGTTATGCGGGGAACGAATAATTTTCTTTACGGATTGGTTTCTTTGGTATATTATTAATGAACGGGAGATAAAACATGAAACATGTAATCCACGCTGATAACAGTGATTTTTTCAGGAAACTGATGAGAACCTTTCTGTCGGAAAACGGGCTTGAAAGCGAATGTTTTGAAACAGGACAGGAAGCTGTTGACGCTGTCGCGGAAGGCAGAGCTTCTTTTGTTATTACAGGCCTGTCATTGGCTGACATGAACGGCGAAGAATTCCTGAAAAGATTGATGGTTTTACCCAAAAAAACGCCGGTTATCGTGGTAACCTCCAACGAAGAATCAGACGGCCAGCAAAAACGTCTTGAAGCCCTTGGCGTTAAAAAAGTGATCCTTAAATCGGACGACTGGAAAGCTGAGTTAAGCAAAATAATCAAATAACAAATTATATAAATTATTTTAAAATAATACATATTTAACATGGAAAGCTGCATTTTTACAACTTGATTACATTATTTTCTTGCTATACATTTATTACATGGCCTATATTAAGAATATTTTTGACCGCAATTTTCTGGAATACGCGTCCTATGTAATAAAAGACCGGGCAATACCCGATCTTGAAGACGGGCTTAAACCTGTTCAGCGGCGCATACTGCACTCGCTGTTTGAAATGGACGACGGTAAATTCCACAAGGTCGCCAATGTGACAGGCCACTGCATGAAGTACCATCCGCACGGAGAGCAGTCCATTAATCCGGCTCTTGTTGTGCTTGCAAATAAGGAACTGTTTATCGACAGGCAGGGGAACTTCGGCAACCTTTTTACAGGGGATGACGCTTCCGCGCCGCGTTACATCGAATGCCGCGCTACGCCGCTGGCCAAAGATATTTTTTATAATCCCAAACTGACGCCCTGGGCTGACTCTTACGACGGCCGCAACAGGGAGCCGGTTGTCTTTCCCGCGAAAATTCCTGTAGTGCTGATTATGGGCGTGGAAGGGATAGCCGTTGGAATGTCCACGAAGATTCTGCCCCACAACGCGGTAGAGGTTCTGGAAGCGGAAATCACCTGCCTTTCCGGGAAAAAGTTTGAGCTTTATCCCGATTTTTCGACAGGCGGTTTTATGGATGTTTCCGAATACAGAGACGGAAACGGAAAGGTAAACGTAAGGGCGAAACTTGACACATCCGATCCAAAGCGCATCCTTATTACCGAATTGCCGTTCGGCTCAACAACAGAAACCCTTATCGGCAGCATCGAGGCCGCGGCAAGAGCGGGAAGGATTAAAATACAGAGTGTTACGGATTTTACTGCCGAAAAGGTAGAGATAGAGGTAAAACTCGCGCGCGGCGTTTACGCGCAGGAAACCGTGGACGCGCTTTTCGCGTTTACAGAATGCGAACAGTCAATTTCGGTGAACCTTCTTGTAATAAAAGACGGACTGCCCGCCGTAATGACAGTTAACGAAGTTATAAAGCATCACGCCAAACAGCTTGTAAAGATTCTTACAAAAGAACTGGAACTTGAAAAAAAGGAACTTCTTGACAAACTGCACCTGCGGACGCTGGAAAGAATATTTATAGAAGAGCGGATTTACAAGGGTATCGAAAAAATGAAAACCGCCAAAGGCGTGCAGGACGCGGTTGTCGCCGGATTTAAACCTTTTTTGAAGGAAGTAGGCCCGCGCGGAGTTTCAGAAGACGATGTTGATCATCTTCTGCGCATTCCAATCCGCAGAATTTCGTTATACGACATTAACAAGGCGCGGGACGAGATGGAGGCGATCAACGCGCGGGTAAAGGAAATAAACGCGCATTTAAAAAACATTACCGCTTATTCAATTTCCTATCTTAAAGGAATCATCGCCAAGATAAAAGCAGATGAAGAACTTGGGCGCGGAGCGAGAAAAACCATTGTAGGCTCTTTTGACAAGGTTGTCGCCAGGGAGGTTGTAAAGCGCGATGTCGAGCTGAAGTATGACAGCAAAACCGGATACCTTGGCACGAATGTTTCGGGAGTAAAGCAGGCGGAAGTATCTCCCTTTGACAGAATTCTGGCTATCCGCAAGAACGGAATGTACACTGTAATGGACCTTCCGGAAAAGGCTTTCATAGGCGCGGACGCGCTGTGGATTGGAGTCGCTGATAAAGAAGAACTGGCTAAAACTGTTTTTACAATTATATATAAAGAAAAGGGAACAGGTTTTCCCTGCATTAAAAGATTTATTATCGAAGGCTGGATAATGAACAAGGATTATTTTCTTGTCCCGGACGGCGCGCAAATTCTTCACATAGACACAAAGACAAAATTTTCCTTCACAGTCAAGTATGTTCCCAAACCCCGGCTTAAGGTTCTTACAGAAGATTTTAAGGCGCATGATTTTAATGTGCGCGGTCTTAAAGCAGGCGGAATAAGGCTTGCTTCCAAAGAAGCCTCAAAGGTTAGTTCGGGGGGAAAGAAGAATGAAGAATGATGATGTTGTTTTTGACTCCAAATCGGGAATATCCGTAGAAGAGCAGAAAGAAATATTATCCGAAATTAACGGAATTGCCGAAAAGAACCGCCGCCTGCTTTCGCAAGGAGACGCCAAAACAGACGCGGGAGGATCCGGCGACGGAGTTTCCCGCGCAAATCCGGCGGTTAAACCCGGCAAACAGCGGCTGAACGCGAAGAAAAGCGGCGCGGTTTTTCCGGTTGTTGTCAACGCAGCCGCAGTCGCGGTTCTTATCGGCGCGGGTTTTATACTATTTTCTTTTAATCAGAAAAAAGACGCGCAGGTAAGGACGGGAAACGCTGTTTATAACCTTACGGAAAGGGCGCTTATTGATGAAATTCGCAAAGATACCGCCGATAAGCTCGCGTTAAAAGAAAAAGAAATAGAGGCAATCGCTTCCCGACTGGCGGCGGTAGACGAGGAATTAAACATGCTTTATTCCGGCAGCCAGGATTTATCCTCGGAACAGCTTTCCGCCCAGCAGAGACTGCTTTCAATGCAGACTGAATACCGCACCGGCCTTAACGCCCTGCGCGATGAAAGGTCCCAGATACTCGAAGATTCCCGTTTAAGGGAAAGCCGTCTTAGGACTCTCCTTGACGAAAGAGCGAAGGAATTTTCCGCCGCGCAGCAGAAAAGCGCGGTTGAGCTTGACTCGGCAAGAGGAGAGCTTGAGCGCATGACAAACGAACAGGAAAAAATCGCCGCCATAGATTCGCAGTTGGCAGGCGGCATTGCTTCTGTTAACGCGCTTATCAGCGCCGGAAATTACGCGCAGGCGTCGCAGCCGCTGAATAATTTGCGCGCTCTGTGCAATAATAACGCCTATGCGTCGGCGCGCGCTTTTCAGACGCGCAAGGAATTTTACAATCAGTCAATTAATTCGCTGGAAACGCTGGTGAATGAAATGCAGAAACTTTCGGGCACGGGAATTGTCAACGAAGACGCGATTCTGGCGTCGGAACTTCAGACAAAAAATTCCAAGCTTGAAGAAACCATTTCTGATATGCAAAAAACCATCGAGACATTCTCTACGGGCAGTTCCGGGCAGACGCGCCGTATCAGCGAACTTGAAACATCGGTTTCTTCTCTGACAACGGCGAACACGACTCTGCGCGCCGCAAACACAACGCTTGAGACCAGATCCGCCGATAAAGACAGAACAATATCGTCTCTTGAGACCGAAAGATCAACTCTTAATCAGACTGTCACCGATTTGCGCACAACCAACTCCTCGCAGGAGCAGGAAATCACCAACCTGAGAAATCAGCTTGCCGCAATCAGACAGGCGCTGGCGGATTAGGCGTTACTTGCTCTTCATCACTTCAACACCGTCCCAGTTTGCGGGCGGCGGGGAAGGCGCGTACTGTGCGCATCTTGCGCGGATATTTTCCGCGTTAAAGTCGCCGGGAAGCAGCGTAAGGGCCTCCCTGAATTTTTCCTCCGCTTCGCGGAAAGAACGGCTGTAGTAGAGTTTCATTCCCTGGTTGTGCAGAGGCCACGCTTTTTGCTCGGCTGATGACAGGGTGCGTTTAACAGTATATATTTTAACGCCTTTGGTTTTGCCCTTTACCGCGACTGTGTCAAGGAGCCTGTAGTTAAGAAGGGCGTCATTGGGTTTGCCGCCGGGAGGGGCTTTTCGCAGCTCATTAAAAACATTTTCTGTTATGAGCAATTCCGAATGATAGGTTTTGGTAAGCCCTTCCATGCGCGAGGCGAGGTTAACCGCGTCTCCGATTACCGTGTAGTCCATTTTACGTTCGCTGCCGATGTTGCCTACTGTCACTTCGCCGTAGTTAATTCCCACTCCAATAAAAAATTCGCACTTGCCGAGCCTGCGCTGGTTCGCGTTGAAATTTGTCAGGGCGTCGATCATGTCAAGTCCCGATAAAACCGACTGTAACGCGTCATCATCGTGTTTTTCCGGAGCGCCCCAAAACGCCATGATGGCGTCCCCTATGTATTTGTCAACAATGCCCTTTCTGTTGTAGATAATGTCAACCTGGCCGGAAAAATAGCGGTTCAGCGAGTTAACAAGATCATCGGGCGCCATGCCTTCGGAGATTGTGGTAAAGGAGCGGATATCAGAGAATAGGACAGAAAGCCTGCGGTTTTCGCCGATAAGCATTTTCTCCGGAGAGGCGAAGAAGCGCTCGATTACGTCATTGGGAACGTATTTTTGAAAGATGTGGCGGATGCGCTCTTCTTTCTTTCCTGCCAGAACCGCGTCAAACGCGTAACGTTTAATCTGCCCGTAGGCCCTGTCCAACTCTTCCGTCATCCTGTTAAATGTATACGCAAGATGCCCGGTTTCATCGCGGTATTCAATTTCCACCCTGGATGAAAGATCCGCGGTTTCGATTATTTTATTCATAGCCTGCACAATCCGTCTCAGCGGATTGGTCAGGCCGTTTGTTATCAGAATTAAAAGAAGAACGGCCATTAAAACAGAAGCGCATAGAGTAATAATTGTCTGCGTTGTAATTCTTTGGGCGTCGCTGTAGAAAGCGCTCTCTTTTTCGGTAATAAGCACATGCCATTCAAACGGGGTAAAATAAAAAGACTGAAAAACCCGTTTTTCCCCGCCGATGACGGCAGTCTGGAGCCCCTGGTTTTCAGCGGAAAGGGCGTCAAGGAGCGGGCCTGTCTCGGCGGGAAGGAGACTGAGATCCGAAGTAGCCATTGCCATTTTTCCTTCTGAATCAAGGGCGAAAATAATTTCCGAATCGCTTAAAATGATGCTGCGCCCGTACTGTTCAACAGCGTTTTTCGCAGCATCAACCATGTCCGGCCTTCCGGCAAAATGATTTTCAACAAGAAGCGACCACTGGCTGCCGGCGTATTTTTCCAGCTCCCCAAGTTTAAAACCCAAAAGCTGTCTGGCAAGGCGGGTAACTCCGTTTACCGCCTGAAAATACGAGGCTGTTTCAGCCAGAATTAAAGGAATTGTAATTAAAGGAAGAACAACAAGAAACATTTTTAGGCGGATTTTCATTATTTCATTTTAATTTATATGAGATTATTTCTCAAGCGTAAAACTGTATTTTCCGATATAATAATATGAAACGTTATAATATTAAAAGCCAAAACGGCAAAACAGAGTACATTGATATTCTGACGGAACAGGAAGAGAACTATGTTGTCAGGTTCACCAGATTGGACGAAGGAGATGAAAAAACAACTGAGGAAACCATTACAAAGAGTCTGTTCAATATCTGCCTGCAGACAGGGTATATCAATCCAACGCCTGTAATGGAAACTTCTGTTGCCTGAAAACGTACTCTGGTACGAAGACATTGAATTCTGGGAGCATTTTGCTCCCATCATGTTTGATGACACCCACTGGGTTGAAGTACCGCTGGTAGCTGACGCTGTTACGCGTCTTTCCCGTTTCAATCTTTACGGTGAAACGCCGGGCGATGAATGGCAAAAACCGCTGGAAGAAGCTCCAAAAATCCTGGATTTATGCTGCGGCATTGGCAGAATAAGCTCAGAGTTCGCGCGCATGGGTTTTTCCGTAACCGGCGTTGATATTACAGAAAGCTTTTTAAATACCGCAAAAGAAGACGCTAAATACGAAAATCTCAATATCGAGTATATCCGCGCCGACGCAAGAGAATTTAAACGTTTAAATTTTTTTGACACAATTGTAAATTTATATATTTCCTTTGGATATTTTTCCGATCAAAAAGACGATTTAAAAGTTTTACGCAATGTATATGAATCGCTTAAAAAAGGCGGCTCATTTATTATCGAAACCCTTGGCAAGGAAATCGCCGTCCGGGATTTTATCGAAGCCGAATGGTTCGAACGCGCAGGCTGCACCATGCTCACAGAATACGAGCCGCTCGACTCCTGGACATTCCTTAAAAACCGCTGGATATTGATCAAGGGCGGACAAAGGCTGGAAAAAACCTTTGTCCAGCGGCTCTACAGCGCCTCTGAACTTCGTTCGCTGCTTGTCGAAGCAGGCTTCCGGAAAATTGAAATTTACGGTGAATGGGACGAGAGCGCGTATAATCAGTATTCCAATAAACTGATTGCGGTCGCGCGAAAGTAAAAAAAAACAATTAACTGAATAGCGTCTGTTTCATCCGTCATTTATTGTCTTCTCCATGATATAATGTTTTAAGGAGCTTTTATGGGTAAATACATATTGTCTTTGGATCAGGGCACCACAAGTTCCCGGGCGATCCTCTTTGATCATGAGCAGAATATTGTCGCGGCGCAGCAGAAAGAGTTTAAGCAGATTTATCCTGCGGAAGGCTGGGTTGAACATGATCCGATGGAAATTTTTTCCACTCAGTATTCTGTTATGTCAGAACTTATCGCGCGGACAAAAACCGGCGAACAGGACATCGCGGCCATTGGCATTGCCAACCAGCGTGAAACGACAATACTCTGGAATAAATATACCGGGCAGCCTGTTTACAACGCGATTGTATGGCAATGCCGCAGAACTTCCGCTATTGTTGACGCTCTTAAAAAAGACGGGCTGGGTGAATATATAACGAATACGACAGGTCTTATACCTGACGCCTATTTTTCGGGAACCAAGATTAAATGGATACTTGATAATATCGCGGGCGTAAGAGATAAAGCAAAAAAAGGCGAAATACTTTTTGGCACTGTGGACACCTGGCTAATCTGGAAATTATCCGGCGGAAAGGCGCATGTTACCGACTACACAAACGCAAGCCGCACGATGCTTTTTGATATTCATAAACTTGACTGGGATGACAGGCTTCTTGAGGTTCTTGGTATTCCTCGTGTGATGCTGCCGCAGGTAAAACCGTCGGGCTCAATCCTTGCCTGTACAGGTATCAACGGCGCTGAGGTTCCAATCGCTGCGGCCGCAGGCGATCAGCAGGCGGCGCTGTTTGGCCAGTGCTGTTTTGAAAAGGGAGAAGCGAAATGTACTTATGGAACCGGCAGTTTCCTCCTTATGAATACCGGCTCAAGCGCCGCAGTAAGCGGGAACGGACTGCTAACTACAATTGCGGCATGTATTGGCGCCGCCGGAGATTGCTCAACGGCGGGAATTCAATATGTTCTTGAAGGTTCGGTATTCACGGGAGGCGCTGTTATCCAATGGCTGCGGGACGAACTGCGTCTGATTACAGACAGCATGGACAGTGAATATTTCGCGTCTAAAGCGGCGGATACCGGCGGAGTCTATCTTGTCCCGGCGTTTACAGGTCTTGGCGCTCCGTACTGGGACATGTATGCCCGCGGCTGTTTAATCGGAATAACCCGCGGAACAAAACGCGAACATATTATAAGAGCGGCCCAGGAATCAATCGCATATCAGGTAATGGACCTGCTCAGAGCTATGGAAAAAGACCTGGACGTAAAAATGCCGGAATTAAAAGTTGACGGCGGCGCGAGCAGGGATAAATTCCTCATGCAGTTCCAGTCTGATATTTGCCGCGCTTCAATAATACGGCCTGTTGTACGCGAAACCACCGCTCTTGGAGCAGCCTGTCTTGCCGGGATCACTGTCGGTTTCTGGAAAGATCAGGCGGAGGTTAAAAAACTATGGCAGCGGGACGCGATTTTTAACCCCAATATGGATGCTGAAAAACAGGAAAAACTGATTTCCGGCTGGCATAAAGCCGTAAGCCGCAGCCGCAATTGGGCAGAGTAACGGGTAGTGTTAAGTGACCAGTTATTAAAGACGCCACAGCTACTGTCATTGTGACTTGATCTTTTCTTTTTTTTATAATTACATGAATATATTATGAAATTCTTCAACCCGGCTAATCTTGCGATAATTGCCTGTCCCGGGGGGGAAGTATTCGCCAATGAAGTAATCGAACATTTAAAAAGAAAGTACAATCATAATCATAAACAGACAATCGCCAGAATTGCCAAGCGGTACAATATCAGCGTTGAACAGGCGTCTTTGCAGTTAGACCTTACTTCCAAAATAGTGGCCCGCGGGCCCGGAGCGCATAGCGGGACTGATAAAAGCACAGGGCGGCGCTTTATGGTGCCGGTTAAATTTACGATTTTTGCAAACGGAGAGGTCAAATCCGAGATTTTAGAGTCAATCCGCGGCAAGGATGTTTATATTTTTCAGGATGTAGAGAATCATTATAGCGTAAAATTTTCCAGCGGCGAGGTAAACAATCTTTCAATAAACGACCATCTGATGACGATCTTTGTGACTGTTGACGCGGCGCATCAGGCGGGAGCCGACAGAATCACCCTGGTAATTCCGAATTATCCTTATGCCAGGCAGCACAAGGCAAAGGGAAGGGAAGGGCTTACAGCGAGCCGTATCGGGAAAATATTTGAAAGTTTCGGGGTAGATCACATAATAACCCTGGATATTCACTCCCGCGATATAATGAACTCTTTTGAAAGACTGCGTCTGGAAAATCTTCATGCCAGTTTTCAGATTATTCATACTCTTTCAAAGATGGATGGTATCTTAAACGACGATTTTGTCGTTGTTTCGCCCGATACCGGAGCTGTTGACAGGAACAAATTCTACGCTTCCGCGCTAAAAAAACCGCTTGCTCTTCTTTACAAGGAAAGGGACTATTCCAAAATCAGCAAAGACGCGACCCAGTCGAATATTTCCCAGATAAGGCTGCTTGGAAGCGTAAAGGATAAAACGGTTTTTATGGCGGATGATATTCTGGGAACTGGCGGCACATTGATAAAGGGTATGAGGCTTCTTAAGGAAAACGGAGCCCGCAGGATAATTTGTTCAATCAGCCTGCCTCTTTTTTCCGGAGAGGCGATTTCCCATTTTGATGAAGCGTACCAGGAAGGGCTTTTTTACCGCATTATCGGAACCAACGCGGTATATCAGGAGGAAGTGATCAAGCGCGAATGGTACATCAATGTGAGCATTTCGCGTCTTTTTGCCGATGTTATTTCCCGCCTGCATCAGAATCAATCTGTTTCCAGCCTGCTTGATAACGCCGGAATTATTAACCGCCTTGTTTCGCAAAAGGCATTTGAACCCCAGAACGAACTTCCTTTCCAGCAATATGACGATGAATGAAGACATTTAACGTGCCTGCAAACCGGCAAAAACTTTTTCTCCTGTTTGACATGGACGGAACCCTTTACTCGCACGAAGAGTATCTGCAAAGCCAGACCGATTTGCCGATAAAGCGTCTTGCCATGCTGAAAGGGAAATCTTTTGAGCAAATGAGCGCGGAAATTTCCGAATACCGGAAAAACTGGTCCGCTTCAAATAACGGGAAGGCTCTCAGTCTTGCCAATGCGTTTACGGCA
This sequence comes from Treponema sp., assembly GCA_031256445.1. Lineage (GTDB taxonomy): Bacteria > Spirochaetota > Spirochaetia > Treponematales > Breznakiellaceae > WQXQ01. The sequence continues at coordinate 50,466 of JAIRQN010000086.1, forward strand.
TTTGGAATTACCATCGAAGAAAACATCAAATGGAGGAATGAATTATGCCAGCCGGAAAAATTCCTCAAGCCGGATTTGCGGCTTCGCTCTGCTCTTGAAAAACTGTCTGTTTCACACACTCTTTTATTGGTTACAAATAATCCTGTCTCTGTCGCGCATAGAACGCTTTTATGTCTGGAGGTGCAAGATATATTCAAAAATATTATAGGACTTGATACATGCGGCGTTTCAAAGCCAAATAAAGTAATTTTTGATTATTTATCGCGTTTTTACCGCGTTTCCGCGGATCGCGGCGTTTCAATCGGGGATCGTTACGATATTGATATCGCTCCGGCCCTGGAATTCGGCATGGGCGGAATACTTGTGGAAAAAATAGACGATATTTACGCTCTTGGAAATTTGTTTTAATGATTTTTTATACTAACGTATACGCCATGCCACGTTTTGTACATCACATGGCGTATGTCAGTAACAGGATATTCTTATTTTTTGGTTTTTGTTTTTACTTTTTTGGCAGGTTTTTTGATCGCTGCCGGTTTTTTAGCCGCGGCTTTCCTGGCTACAGGTTTTTTAACCGCTGGTTTTTTGACCGCTTTGGCTGGAGCGGCTTTTGCCGCTGTTTTCTTCCTGGATTTAGCGTACTTTCTGTTAAGGTTTGCCTGATATTCGCAGCATTCAGTGCAAAGGGTATAACCTTTTTTTACCTTTCCGCCGCAGCGCGGGCATTTCCCGCTTTCAATACGCTTGTTGTACCTTTCCTTTCGCTGTTCGTTAATTTCTTCCCGGTGAGCTTCGCGGTACTTACGTTGTCTTTCCCTGTTTGCCAGGCGAGTCTTTGCGTCAGTCATTCTTTTACTCCTTTACGATTAGATGATATTATATTTCATAGTATAGCACATTATTATTTTTTTGTATATGGTTTTATTAAAAATGTTATTAAGGTTTTTTCTAATGTTGAAATTATTTAATTATGATCCTCGTGTAAAAATTATTCTTGTTCTTTTGTTTACAGTTTTAATTTTTTTGGTTGACAAACCCGCTTTAATTGTCTGTTTATTGCTGTCATTTCTTTTCCTTAGGGTAGCGGCCGGAGTGCATCTTCATTTTAAAGGGGTATTTAAAAATGTTTTTACGTTAGTTGTTTTTATGGTTCTGCTGCAGGGTTTGTTCGCGCCGGGAGAGAACTATATTATTAAACCTCTTTTTCCGCATTCATTTCCTTTTTTGGGCGGAATGGGTTCTCTGAAACTGGAAGGTCTGTATCTTGGGCTCATCATTGGCTGCCGCATTTTCGCCCTGATGCTTCTTTTGCCTTTTCTTACGGACACTACTCCCGCTCACCGGATTGCCACAGCTCTCGGCGCTTTTGGGATTGATTATCGTGTTTCATTTATAATCACAACCGCTTTAAATTTAATTCCCCTGCTTGCGGAAGAAGGACGCGCCATTATGGATGCGCAGAGATTACGGGGAATGCGTTCTTTCGAACGGCGTTCATTCGAACGGCGTTCATTCGAACGGCGTTCTTTCGGGATACGTTTTTCTTTTTTTGCGAAATTTAAAGCGTATCCGGGGATTGTTATTCCGCTTGTGTTAGGCGCAATGAGAAAAGCGCAAAAAACGGGAATAGCCATGGACGCGAGGGCTTTTGGAGTTTACAAAACAAGGACATGGCTGGAAAAGCCGGTTATGAAAAAAAACGATTATTTTTTGCTTTTTTTCTGCGTTTTTTTCTTTGCCGCTGTGTTAACGCTCAATTATCTGCTACATTAATGATACCCGTGCGCCGTGATATTATCAGTCTGAAAGATATTTATTACTCCTGGCCGCGCCAAAAAAAATGGGCGCTTGAGAATATATGTCTTGATATTAAAGAAGGCGAGTTTTTGGCTGTCATGGGTGAAAACGGCGCGGGTAAAACAACGCTTTGCATGCTTTTTAACGGAATTATTCCTCATTCGGCGGGAGGGCGTCTTTTGGGAACCGTGACTGTAGACGGCGAAGATACCGCCGTAACGCCGGTACCGCGTCTGGCGCTTAAAGTAGGAATGGTGCTTGACGATCCTGATACGCAGCTTTTTACATCGTCTGTGCGCCATGAAGCCGCGTTTGGACCGGAAAATCAGCTTCTGCCCGCAGATGAAATTGAAAAGAGGGTAAAACAGGCGCTGTCGGCAGCCGGTCTTGGCGGTTTTGAAGACAGGCTTCCTTCTACCCTTTCCGGCGGGGAGAAGCAGCGTCTTGCCATTGCCGCCGCGCTGGCTATGCGGGGGAAAATACTTGTGCTGGATGAGCCTTTGTCCCGCCTTGACGCGCAGGGAGCGGCGGATGTTATGTCCCTGATTGGCGAAATCAGGCGTAAGTATCAGATAACAGTAATAATGGCTGCCGGCGAAAGCAATGTAATCGCGCAGTCCGCGGACAGGGTATGCGTTTTACAAAACGGGCGGATTGCCGCTCTTGATACCCCGGAAAAAATTTTTGCAAATAACGAATTGCCCGAAAAATACGGCATGGAGCCTCTTTATACAGACGTTAAACCGCAGAATGAAACGTTAAATGTCCGCGGCGATTCGCGCGCTGCGCTCGCGCCTGTAATTGAAATAAGGGATTTTTGCTATTCATATGATCAAAGATGCCCGTCTGTCGAAAATATAAATCTTTCGGTGAATGAAAATGATTTTGCCGCGATTGTCGGGCGCAACGGCTGCGGCAAAACCACCCTGCTTAAGGGCATTACAGGGCTTTTGCGGCCCAGCGCCGGCGATATTTTAATCCGGGGTAAAAACACAAAAGAACTTCCTGTTTCTTCCATTTCCCGCGAAATAGGATTTGTTATGCAAAATCCGGATAATCAGCTGTTCACCGATTCAGTCTATAAGGAAGCGGCTTTTGCTCTCAGGAACATGCGGCGCACGGACGCGGCGCTTTCCGGAACGGAAATCAAAAGCCGCGTACAGGACGCTCTTAAAACCGTGGGACTTAATGACGCGGATTCCTTTCCCCACGGATTAAACAGGGCGGACCGTACAAGGGTTGTTCTTGCCTCTGTCATCGCAATGGGCTGTAGAATTATTTTACTGGATGAAATTGATGTCGGCCAGGATTACCGCGGGATGCGGCAGATAATGAACATCGCAGCGGATCTGCATAAAAGGGGCTTTACAATTGTATTTGTTACACATAATATGTCTCTGGTTTATGAATATGCCCGCAGAGTTATTACAATGGAAAAAAACGGAACGCATGAAAAATAAACTAACCGCGGTACACCCCGCTGTAATCTCGGTATGGGCCGCGGTTGTGGCGGCAGGCCATATGCTGCCTACAATTCCCATCATAGGCACAGGCGGCGTTTTCTCGCTTTCCAGCGCGCTTTCCCCGCTGTCCGGGATTTTTTTCGGTCCTGTCGCGGGAGCTCTCTGCTCGGCGGCAGGCGGCTTTTTGGGCAGTTTAATCGCCCCGCATACCGCCTGGCTTGGTCTTGGCACATTTTTCATCAGCGCGACAACCGCTTTTACAACAGGCTGTATCGCCTGGGGAAAGCGGCCTGTGGTAACAGTAAACAACAGAGGAAATTTTATCATCAACGGAGGAATTGTTGTTTATTTAATCGGAACAATACTCTGGTTTACGCAGGAAACAGGCCGTAGCGTTATGCGTTTTCCGGTTGTGTTTTACGGGATGGGTTTTCTTTCCATGATACTCGCGGTAATTTTTGTTCCGCGGCTCTTCGCCTCGGACAGCCGTATTATGAAATTTCCCGCTGTATGGTTATGCTCTTTTGGCGGGCTTATAGGCGGCGCTACAGTCGGGAATTTTTTCTCTTTGGTACTGTTCAGACAGCCCAGGGAATTCTGGATGGCGCTTACAATCGCCGCTCCGGTTGAACGCGCAATTTTCGCCTGCGGGGCAATGCTTATCGGCGTACCGCTTCTTGCGGGTCTAAACAAGATTGGCATTTTCGCGGGTCCGCCTTCCGCTGAAGAGACGGCGCGGAGCGTCGATGAAAATTGATTTTCATGTTCACATAACGCCGCCTGATATAACGGCCAATTGGGAAAAATACGCGCAAAAAGAGCCGTATTTTTCTTTGATTTCGCGCAGCAAAGTCAATAAATTTGCCGCTGCGGAAGATGTCATTGAAATGCTCCACCGCGAAGGTTTTGACAGGGCGGTTGTTTTTGGATTTGCTTTTTGCGATATTGGGCTGTGCCGTTATGTGAATGACTATGTGATTGAAAAAACCAGGCAGTTCCCGGATAAGCTTACAGGATTCGCCGTTGCGCCGCCCGGCACGGAAGGAAATTCCAGCGGAAGGGAAACGGCGGCTGAGATTGAACGCTGCCACAGCGCCGGACTGAAAGGGGCGGGGGAGTTGTTTCCGCACGGCCAGGGGATTAATCTGGAAGATGAGAAACAGACTCAGGCGATAACCGGCGTTTGCACAGAACGGGGCATTCCGCTTTTGCTTCACTGCAATGAGCCAGTAGGACATCTTTACGCAGGAAAAACAGACATGCCGTTCGCGAAATTTGAAAAATTTATCTGCGCCAACAGCGGTTTAAAAATAATTCTCGCGCACTGGGGCGGCGGCATATTTATTTATGAAACAATGCGCGAAATAAATGACAATTTCCGCAATGTCTGGTATGACACCGCTGTTACTCCGTTCCTTTACGATGAAAGAATCTACCGCGCAGCCAAAGCGCTGGGTTTAACGGAAAAAATCCTTTTTGGCAGCGACTTCCCCATTCTTCCGCCTTCGCGTTATACAAGCGGCCTTGAAAATAGCGG
>JAIRQN010000058.1 GCA_031256445.1 Treponema sp.
AAAATCCTGGGCTAACATGAAACGTTATATTCGTGATAATATTCATAATTATCAATCTGTTGATTCTGCTATTTATGATTATTTTGGTTCTTCAAATGTTTAATTTAAGGCACTATAGTATTTATGTTAGTTGAAAGAACAGCAATAAAAAATTTAATTTTTATCCGCTTTAATCCAGGAGATGATCTGCTTGGCGCGCTTGAACAGGGCGCGAAAGATCACAATATTAAAAACGCCGTGATTCTTTGTGGTATCGGATCGGCGAGAAGCCATCATTTTCATGTTGTAGGCACGAGGGAGAATCCGCCAAGGAACGATTTTATCAAAGGAGATAAAGCCTCCGATATCGCGGGTATTGGCGGCTATATAATCGATGGCCGCGTTCATGCTCACATTATTCATTCTGATGCTGAGACAGCTTTCGGCGGACATCTTCATCACGGTATGGAAGTGCTAACATTCGCGATTCTTACGCTTGCTGAAGTAGATTATGATTTTACCGGTTTTGACACAATAGGAGACATAGAGGAATTCAGGGTTTTAAACTGAAATGTTCATTAGAGTTGGGGCTGTCCGAGAAGTTTTCAACTTTTCGGACACCGCCAACAACCTTATTAAAATCGCATTTTTGTGTGAAGAAGTTTTCCAACTTTTCGGACACCGTTGTACTGTAACTGGCGTACTTGACAAAACACGTGAATTTCCTCAAATTTAACTTTATTAATTGGTGGATGTAGCTCAGCGGTAGAGTCCCAGATTGTGGATCTGGTCGTCGCGGGTTCAAACCCCGTCATCCACCCAGTTTTTTATTAGGGAGGTATGTTTTTACACTAATTAATAAATTTTTATTAGCGGTTAATTCGGGGTTTGAAACTTTTTTGCGACCTGTTTGAGGCGAGACATCGCAGCCTCAAACAGGTAAACTGGCATGAGGCCGGTTTAGCAAAAAAGGCGGCCTGTAAACCAGAAGCAGGATGCTGAGGGTTGGAAGGCAAACCCCGTCATCCACCCAGTTTTGGCGCCTGTAGCTCATCTGGATAGAGTAACGGACTTCGAATCCGTAGGTTGCAGGTTCGAGTCCTGTCGGGCGCATAAGGTCATTATAGACAGACTACTTTAAAAAACGCATTTAAGATGTGTATAATAAACTGTCGGCTGGATGGTTATGTTTAAAGTGAAAAATCATTTAATTTTTATCTGCTTTTTTTGCCTGTTGGTTGTTTTCTGCATTACCGCGGCAAAGAATGATAAAAAAGCATCGGCACAAAAAATAAGCGAAACAGAATACGAAGCGGGAAACGCCGTATGCGCTTGCATAGAAATAATCAATAAAACAGAAACCCTGGATTTACTGCGCGAATATACGCTGCTGGCAAAGGTTACTCAGGAAAATCCGCTTCATGCTGCGGAATTCTCAGCGGATGCGGTTGTATGGACAAGCAGTAATCCTGAAATAATCACTGTTGATGATAACGGAAAAATAACAGCGAAAAAACCCGGAAAGGCCGTGATAACGGCGTCGGGAACAGATACAGTCAAAAGCGATTCTGTAAATATGGAAGTCATTGTAAACCCAATGTATCTTTTTGAAAAATTTCATATTGGACAGGCATTCGGAAAAGAAGTAATAACAAATGGGATTGTTTCCAGAAAACAGTATGTTACAGGCAGCGTGTCGCTGTATTGGACCGGCCCTCTTAATTTAGAAAAAAAAATTATAGCTGTTAACAGCAATCTGTTTACCGGCCTTAGGGCAAGCCGCAGCATATTAAAGGCAGCCGAACCGTTAAAAAATGTCAGAACCGGAATATTGCTTGAAGAGATAAAATACATAACATATCATGACACAGGCAATAATTCACCCGGCGCGGATGCGTCTTTGCACGGGTATTATTTGACCTCGGATGAAAACATACACAACCGCGCAAGATCGTGGCATTATACAATTGACGATAAAAAGGCAATACAGCATATACCCGGCAATGAAGCCGCCTGGCACGGCGATTCTTACGATTCCTACGCAAAATCAATAGGCATTGAAACCTGCATTGGCTTCGGCAGCGATCTTTATAAAGTATGGCAAAGAACAGCCAAACTGATAGCCTCGCTGTTGATAGAATTCAATCTTGAACCGGACGCGGTAAAACAGCATTACGAATGGAGCGGGAAAAATTGCCCGGAAACATTAAGAAATAATGATTTATTTGAAATGGCGATGGATATGATTAAGGCTGAATATTATGCCGGCAAGTATCTGACCGAATATAATATCACTTTTGAATCTTTAAATACGGAATATGTAAATCACCACGGGAATGTTATTAAAGCGCCGGTGGCGGACACAACGGTAAGCTATATTGTAGATATAAAAAATAACGCCGGTTACAGCGAAACAAAGGAATTTATATCCATAATTAAAGGCATCAAGTAAATTTTCTGTTGCATTTTTGGTAATTATCACTTAAAATAATAAAAATTCATTAATCTGGAGAATAAAATGAAAAGTGAAGTACTGGAAATATCAGAAAACATAAATGACGGAGTATGTAAACTTGTTTTAAAAGGCCGTATAGATTCCAATAATTCTGAAAAGCTTCTTGAAAAATTGGAAGCGTTAATTAAAGACGGACAAACATCCATATTGATGAATATGTCTCAGATAAAATATCTCAGCTCAGGCGGAATTAGGGTAATCCTGAAAATATACAAGCAGATGACCGAAACAAACGGCAAATTCAATATTGAAGCTCCATCCGAAATAGTCAAAAATGTTTTAGGCATGGTAGCTCTGAATGAACTTCTTGTAAACTGATTTAATTCATGGCGCCTGTTCATTCGCTGCGAACCAAGATACTTGTTATCGTTATGGCGTTTATAACCATAATAGGTTCCGCTTTCGTAATATATTCGATCAGCACTGCGGAAAATTTTGAACAGCTTCGTTATGAAAACATTCAGAAAACAATTGAATTTGAAACGGAAAAAGTTAACAGTTTAATAGCTGAACTTGAACGCAGCGCGGTATTTTACGCTATGGTCGGCAAACTGTGTTTCGATGCGCAGTCTGAAGAATTCGGCAATAATATCATTATGCAATATGTAAGCAGTTTTACTGCCGCTGTCGGCGGAGGTTTCTGGTTTGAGCCACATGCGTTTAAAAAGGATAAATTACGCTCGGGTTTTTACGCGTTCCACGACAAGTCGTCGGGTACGGTTCGTCCGGACAATTCATTTTTGATGGATGAATATGATTATCACAGTAAAAGATGGTACCGCGATATAATGGAAAATGTCAGCCGGCCCTATGAGGTTGTATGGACAAAACCGTATGTTGACGATTCCGGTTCATTCAGCCTGATGACAACGGCAGGCGCGGGTATATATGACGATAACGGCGTTTTAATCGCGGTATCAACCGTCGATTGGGAAATTGATGATGTAGTCAGGGAATTACTGGCAATTGTACCTACACGTAACAGTATTGTTTTGCTTTGCGTGCCGAAACAGGATTTTATTATTTCCGCCGCGAATTCAAATTTATTTCCCGGCGATCCCATGAACAGCATACCGTGGGACATAAACTCCGGTAATTTTACATATAACGGCGTTGATTATCTTGGTTTCGGCAGATATATGGATAACGGCTGGCTTTTATCAGTTCAAATTCCGGAAAAAGAAATTTATGAAATTCTGCAAAAGCGGAATATCCGGTTCACAATACTCATTACTTTTTCATTAATCAGTATGCTCTTTATCGCTTATACGCTTATCACCAAATATATTAACGCGCCGATTAAAAAACTTACATATGACGTTTCAAACCTGGCTCTTGGAAATCTGGACACAATGATCAGTATCACATCAAATGATGAAATCGGGCAGTTCGCGCGGGTTTTCAATAAAATGACAAGCGATTTAAAAAAATCAATTGAAGAAGCGACAAGAGAACATTCTGAAAAAGAGCGTATACAGGCTGAATTGAACGTAGCCGCTGAAATTCAATCCAGCATGCTTCCCTGTATTTTCCCTCCGTTTCCGGACAGAAAAGAATTCGATCTTTACGCCTCAATGGTTCCGGCAAAAGAAGTCTGCGGTGATTTTTACGATTTTTATTTTCTGGACAGGAATAATCTTGCGGTAATAATAGCGGATGTTTCAGGAAAGGGAGTTCCGGCTTCCTTGTTTATGGTTATTGCCAAGACACTAATTAAAAATTGCATAGATACCATTTCCCCGAAATCGGTATGCGAGTCTGTTAATAAAAAACTCTGCGAAGGCAATGAAACGTCGATGTTTGTTACCGCCTTCCTGGGATTTTATAATATTCCAACTGGAAAATTTGTCTATGTAAGTGCCGGGCACAATCCGCCTCTGATTAAGAAAAAGAATCAGAATTATAAATTTTTAAAAACAACTCCGTGCTATGTTCTTGCGTGGAACAAGAGCGCAAAATTCACGGAAGAAGAAACATACCTTGAAAAAGGCGACATTCTTTACATGTATACAGACGGAATAACAGAAGCCATGAACGGCGATCTGGAAATTTTCGGAGAACAGAGGCTCCTTTACGCCCTGAATCAGGCAGGAGATTTAACTCCCAGGGAACTTTTAAACGCTGTTAAAAAAGAAATTGATAATTTCACAGAGGGCGCGCAGCAGACTGACGATGTTACAATGTTCGCTCTTAAAGTAAATACGGATCAGGAAAACGCGGACATTGATTATTCATTTGACGGAGAGCTGACGCTCGAGGTTAAGAAGGAAAATCTTGAAAAAGCCCAGGACTTTATATGCCTGCATCTGGAAAAAGCCGGTGTTACGGAAAATTTTCAAAATGAAATATGCATGGCCTGCGAAGAGATTTTTATGAACATAGCAAAATACGCCTACAAACCAGATACCGGCAATGTAAAAATTTATGTTTGTATAAAGGATAAAGCCGTAATCCGTTTTGAGGATTACGGCATACCGTACAATCCCCTTGATCATACAGACCCTTATTTTGACGATGACATCGCCAAACGCGAAGTAGGCGGCCTTGGCATCTATCTTGTAAAACAGCTCATGGATACAATGGAATACGCCCGCCGCGAATCCCAAAATATACTCACACTTACCAAAAATTACCCTCACAAAATATAGAATTCTTTCAAAAGTTTTATTACCTATTTGAAGCACGCGCCTCAATTATAATATTTAAGTTTAATTATAAAACTACACCAAAACCTTCATCTTCAATTGCGCGCTTGATTTTTTCAATCGTAACAAGGCTTTTGTCAAATTCCACTGTAACTATTCCTTTTTCCAGGTCTGCATTTACAGAACCGATTCCTGCTTCCGGGGAAGCTGCCAAAGCGTTGACAGCTTTTTTGATCGCCTTAACGCAGTGATTACAGGACATTCCTTCCACTTTAATAATGGATTTTTCCATTCTCACCCCTCCGATTTATTTAACTTTTCATTTTCCGCTTCTTCAAACGCAGCACATTGAGTAATAATGATACGCTTGAAATAGTCATCGCCGCAGCCGCTATCATTGGATTTAACAGCCCTGCTGCGGCAATCGGAATACCCAAAATATTATACCCAAACGCCCATGCTAAATTTTGCTTTATATTTTTTATGGTCGCCTGGCTTAAGCTTATTGCGGCGGGAACATCCATTAAATCTGAATGCATAAGAACAATATCAGCTGATTCAATCGCAATGTCTGTTCCGTTACCGATTGCGATACCGACGTCTGCCTGAGCAAGCGCGGGAGCGTCATTGATACCGTCGCCTGTCATTGCGACAAGCAGACCGCTGTCCTGTAATTTTTTAACTTCATCCGCTTTATCCTGAGGCAAAACTTCAGATAACACATAATCAATACCGACTTGATTTGCGATTATCTGCGCTGTTTTTTGATTATCGCCTGTAATCATCGCAGTTTTTATCCCCATGTCATGCAGTTTCTTTACTGCCGCTTTACTTGTTTCTTTTACTGTATCCGCTACTGCCATAATGCCCGCGCAGACAGGGTTTGAAAGCCCGCTGTTTATGGCGATATACATGGGCGTTTTACCTTCAAAAGCAAGTCTTTCAAAACCGTCTTTCATTTTTTCATACATTATTCCGTTTTTATTCATCAATTTATCATTTCCAATTTGAATAATCAGATTATTTATAACAGCTTCAATACCAAGACCTGTAAATGATTTAAAATTATCCGCATTTAAAATTTCAATTTTTTTACTTAGCGCTTCATTAATAACCGCCTGTCCTATCGGGTGTTCGGAATATTTCTCCGCCGAAGCCGTAAGTTGCAATAAATAATTTTGATCTATTCCTTCTGCGGCAATAATATCTGTAACCGCAGGCCTGCCTTCGGTAATCGTACCCGTTTTATCAAAAACAATCATGTTGATTTTATGCGCTATTTCCAGCGTTTCGCCGTTTTTATATAATATTCCGTTTTCCGCTCCCTTGCCTGTGCCAACCATAATTGCTGTCGGCGTTGCAAGCCCCAAAGCGCAGGGACAGGCTATCACAAGAACAGAAATGAAAACCTTTAATGAAAATTCAATGCCGCCGATAAAAAACCATACTATTCCCGCAAGTAACGCGATTACGCACACAACCGGAACAAAGTAACCTGATACTATATCAGCCGTTTTTGAAATCGGCGCTTTCCTGCTTTGCGCGTTCTCCACCAGTTTAATTATTTGCGCTAACACTGTATCGCCGCCGATTTTTTCCGCCCTGAATTGAATAAGACCGGTAGTATTAATCGTTGCGGCATATACAGTATCACCTGTCTTTTTTTCAACAGGCATGCTTTCACCTGTTAACATTGATTCATCAATGAAAGCGGAGCCATTTTTTACTGAGCCGTCTACAGGGATTTTCGCTCCAGGTTTTACTAAAATAATATCTCCGGTTTTTACTTCATCAGCCGGTATTTCTGTTTCAATGCCGTCTTTAATAACGATTGCCTTGTTAGGCGCAAGTTCCATGAGTTTCTTTACCGCTTCGCCTGTTTTCCCTTTCGCAGCGGCTTCCAACATTCGCCCGAGTAAAACAAGAGTAATAATCACGCCTGCGCTTTCAAAATACAATGATTCAATAAATTCAAAATTACCTTTAAAAATCTGCCGCACATTATATACGCTGTATAAAACAGCTGATGTTGTCCCGATAGCGATAAGCGAATCCATATTCGGGCTTTTATGCAGTAAAGACATAAATCCGACAGTGTAAAATTTATACCCGATAATAATAACCGGGATAGTTAAAAGTAATTGTAATATAGCGTAAACAAGCGGATCGTTATTCATAATATGATGAAGCTGCTCTGCAAATGGAAAATTTATTATTGTAATCATTGGGGACATGGCGATATACAGCAGCGGAAGTGAAAAAACCGCAGAGGCAATGAGTTTAATTTTTAATGCCGTTATTTCATTAAGGCTTTTGTTTCTGTCTTTATCAATTTTTGATTCGCTGTTTTCATTTTTTTCTTCCGCTTCATAACCTGTTTTTTTAACCGCTTCTTTTATATCTACAACTGACAGTTTTGAATTATCATATTCTACAAAAAGTTTTTCATTTGCAAAATTTACAGCCGCCTGTTTTACGCCTGATAACCTGTTTACAGTTCTTTCAATGCGCTGCGCGCAAGCTGCGCAGGTCATACCTTTAATATTGAAAATTTTAGAATTCATATGATATAATAACACTTGATACGATTGGCGGTAAATATTAATCGTTGATACTTTGGCACTTGGGTAATTCCACTCTCCGTTTTGGAGAACTTTATAAACTTGTTCCGCAGACAGCTCCAAAAGTGCATTTTTATAAGGAAGTTGGCGGTGCCCGAAAAGTTGAAAACTTCTTCGGACACTTTCATTAATTACTCTATTAAATTCGATTTAGATATCAGCGAGCCTTTGGGCAATTTCCAAAAAATTCTTTTGGGCGGCATTTTCCTTTATCCATTGAACAAGATCGTTACCTGCAAACTCTGACTGCGCCGTATATTCAAAAGCGTCAATCTGCGCAATAATTTCATTTACTTTTGCCGGATTGTAATCTTCGCAGGCTGATTTTAATTCCAGTAACGCTTCCCTGTATGGTTTGTCCTTTTTGGGTTTTTCCTTTTTCCCGTTTTTTCTGACAAAAACACTGTTAATTTCATTAATTAATCCGGATACAGTTTCGATAAACGCCGGATTATTTGCTGTTACAAAATTTAAGTCTCCCGCCTTTGCCGAATGTTCCAGGGCTTCCGCCTGATTGCCGGCTTCTTCGGCGCATATACTTCTGCAGGAACTTTTCATTCCATGAACAGTGATGGCATAAGCGGACAATGTTTCGCGGTTAACTTCCCTGATAGTTTCAAGAACCGCCGGCGTATTAAAGGAAAAAGACTGTAAAACCTGCACATATGTTTCCCAATCACCGCTGAAACGTTCAAGTCCCTTGTTGAATTTAACGCTTTTTATTTTTTTGGCGGCATTGCGGCGGTCGTATCCGGTTCTCCTTTCTTTTTTGCCGGAACGTCTGTCCTTTCCGGAACGTTTATCAGGGATCATCTCTCCGTTCACATTTATCTGTCTGCCTGCGGAATTTTTTTCCAGTTCTTCATCGCGTACCCACCGCATTAAAACGGCGTCAAGGCTCATAATGTCAACCGGCTTGGAAACAAAAGCCTGAAAACCTTTGCTCAGGAACATTTCCTCGTTGCCTGCAATGGCGTTAGCTGTAAATACAATTATGGGAATTTTCTTTGCGTATTCGGTTCCTATTTCTTCGCGGATAATCCGCGTGGCCTCTATGCCGTCCATTTCCGGCATCATGTGATCCATAAAAATCGCGTTATATCTGACTTTTTCTTTTCGGATTGCGTCTATTGCCTGCTGTCCGCTTGTTACGCAGTCAATCTGCATATTGTATGGTTTCATCATTCCCTTGGCTACATCAAGATTGGTAGCTACATCATCAACGACAAGCACACGGGCATAAGGCAGGCATACGCGCGACAGGAGTTTTTTGCGTTTTTTTCCGTGATACTGAAAATTATTAAGTTCTTTAACTGTTTTGGGTCCCAGTACATTGCAAACTCCGTCTGCGCCGGGTTTGTATTTTTGCGGCAGCCTTACCGTAAAAACGCTTCCCTTGCCGTATTCGCTTTCAACTTCTATTGTTCCGCCCATCATATCCGCAATCGTCTTTGTAATCGGCAGCCCAAGACCGGTTCCTACAATATTTTTATTGGACATTACATCCGCCTGGGCATATTCGTTAAATAAAAATTCTATAAATTCTTTTTTAATGCCTATGCCTGAATCCTTAACAGACATAACAAGCAAAATATCTTCTGCTTCTTTTTTTTCGCTTTTTACATTAAGTTCCACAGTTCCGCTTTTTGTGTATTTAAAGGCATTGGACAAAAGATTGTTTAAAATTTGTTTAATCCGCAGCTCATCCCCTGTTAAACTGTACGGAATATTTTCATCTATATTCAGTACAAGCTCAATGGGTTTTTCATCTTTCCACATTATACTCTGCGTTATAACGCTGCTTATCATACCGGGGAAGTCATATTCAGCCGGTACAAGTTTAAATTTACCGGATTCCATTTTTGAAAAATCAAGAATGTCATTTACAATGCCCAAAAGAGACTCGCCGGCATTGCAGATATTTTCTACATTTTCACGGGTTGCCTCATTTAACTCATCGGCTTCAAGAGTCAGTCCGGCAAGGCCGATTACGGCATTGAGCGGGGTGCGCATTTCATGGCTCATTCTGGCAAAGAATTTGCTCTTCTCTTCCATAGCTGATTTATCAGACTGTGTCTGGGTATATTGTTCAAAAGCGCGGATATGATTGACAATCTGTATCTGCTGACGGATTCTGGCTTTTACAATACCGGAATTGAAGGGCTTATGTATAAAATCCACAGCTTCAAGAGCAAGGGCTTTTTCCTCGTTTTCATCGTCTGTAAGACCTGTAATGATAACGACCGGAATTTTTTTTGTTTTTTCATTTGATTTCAGCGTCGTAAGCACATCAAAGCCGCTCATATCCGGCATCACTATATCCAGTAAAATGATATCAGGTATATTATCTTCCATCATTTTTAAGGCCGCACAGCCGCTGTTAGCTGTTAAAATGACGTATTCCGGGCTTAATATATTATTAAGAATTTTTAGATTCTGTTTTTCGTCATCAATAATTAATACTCTGTTTCTAATGATATTATCCATAAACTACACCAGTATTACATGATTACGCCCGTATGTCAAAGCTGTCCCCGTCTTGTCTTTTTTCAAATATTTATTATAATACTCCTATAGATATGAAGATTATTAAAAACTCATAACAGGAAGGTAATTTATGACAGATAAATTGGTGGTACTGGCAGTAGATGATAATTTACAGCAGCTTAGTGAATTTGAAACCATGCTGAGCCAAAAATATGATCTCAGGACGGTTAAGGCCGCTTCCGAGGCTATCAGCTTTCTGAACAGAAAAAAAATTGATGTTATTCTTTTGGATATTGATATGCCCAATATTTCCGGTTTTGAATTCCTGGAAGATATAAGAAAAATCCCGAGTTATTTTACCACGCCGATAATAATTGTCAGCGGTAATACAGGGCGGGAATTTCTTAATAAGGCCGGAAATTCCAGCGCAAATGCAGTATTAACAAAACCTGTAACCCCCAAAATGCTTATCGACACAATAGAAAAAGTATATGCCGATGAAGAAAATGCGCGGGGGAAATAAATGGACGGGACGAATAAACTTACCCAGGTAATCGGCATAATTGAAGAAAAGTGCATTAACTGTTATGCGTGCATTGCCGCATGCCCTGTAAAATTCTGCATGGACGGTTCCGGGGAAAAACTGAGAATTAATCATGATCTGTGCATTGGCTGCGGACACTGCACTGTTGTCTGCAAACACAGTGCGCGCGTACCCATAGACGATACCGAGCGTTTTTTTGCTGATATAAACGGGGGGACAAAAATGATTGCCGTTGTCGCTCCTGCGATAGCCTCTGTCTTTCCCGGAGAATATCTGAAGCTGAACGGCTACCTGAAATCACTCGGGATAACGGCGGTTTTCGATGTCAGTTTCGGCGCGGAGCTTACCGTTGTTTCCTACCTCAACTACATTAAAGAAAAAAATCCCAAACTTGTGATTGCGCAGCCCTGTCCGGCGATTGTAAGCTTCCTGGAAATTTATCACCCGGAGTTATTGCCATATCTCGCTCCCGCTGACAGTCCCATGCTGCATACAATAAAAATGATCAGGGAATACTACCCGGAGTACAACGGGTACAAAGTAGCGGTCATTTCTCCGTGTATCGCGAAGAAAAGGGAATTTCTGGAAACCGGTCTTGGAGACTATAATGTTACCATGCTGATACTAAAGGAATATTTAAAGAAAAAAAATATCAATCTTGCCGGTTTCCCTGCCGCGGAATACATTGGCGCGCCGGCGGAACGCGCTGTAACATTTTCCTCTCCCGGCGGCTTGCTTGATACCGCGGAACGTTTTCTGCCGGGAATCAGGAGAAGAACCCGCAAGATAGAAGGAACCCACGCGATTTATCCGTATTTAACGGGGATTTCCAATCAACTTAACAAGCCTGATATAGAGTTCCCCTTACTCATTGACTGTCTTAACTGCGAACTGGGCTGTAACGGAGGACCCGGAACGGGGAATAATCATAAAGACCTTGATGAACTTGAGAGCCCTGTCCGCAAGCGCAGCGCCATGCTGGAAAAACAGATCAACCCCGGGCAGCGGGAAAGAGAGTTTAAAAAATACCACAAGGTTTTAAAGCGTTACTGGAAAGACGGACTGTACAGCCGGAAGTACGAGGACCATTCTGCCAGCCATAAAATAAAGTTTCCCGATAAAGCCGAGCTGGACGGTGTATATAAAAAACTGTTAAAATATTCCGAAGCGGATCTGTTCCATTGTACAAGCTGCGGTTACGGAGACTGTTATTTAATGGCGACCGCGATATTCAACAATCTGAACAAGCCGGACAACTGTCTTCATTACACTCTTGCGCTTCTTGAAAGGGAAAAAAAGACTACTGTATTTATCAACCGGCAGCTCAGTTCCCATATTAACCGCGCTCTTGAAGTAATTGAGCAGATTCATAATCTTGTTGAACATCTCGACGCGATGATCAATGTTCAGATGGAGGCGGTAGTTGAGTCGTCTGCAATAACGGGAGAAATGGTAGGTTCTCTGAAAAACACTTCGGATCTTTCGCGGCAAAAACGGGAATCCATTAAAGAACTGATTGAGCATGCAGCCAACGGACAGGAAGCAATGAAGGTAACTGTCTCTGCGGTTCAGACAATTTCCCAATCTGTGGAAGGCATTGGGTCTGCCATCAGAATCATCAGCGTAATTGCCGCCAACACAAACCTGCTTTCGATGAACGCCGCAATAGAAGCCGCCCACGCAGGCGCGGCAGGCAGGGGCTTTGCCGTAGTAGCCGATGAAATCCGCCGTCTTTCAGAATCTACAAGGGAAAATTCACATAACATTGCCCAAACCCTGTCAGATATCATTTCCCATATAACTACTACTTCCAGGAGATCAGACGAAACCGGAGGATTAATCAATACAATGGCTTCGGAGATTAGCAATTTTGCGCATGTAATGACAGAGCTTATTGATACCCTGACCGAACTGTCCTCGCAAAGCACCGGTATAACAAAGTCGCTGGGATCATTAAAGGAAAACAGCGACAGCGTAAAAACAGATTATACCAAAATGATGCAGCTTACGGATAAACTCAGATATGATATCAACTTCCTTGCCGCCATGTCGGCAGACATTGTCAAAGCCATTGAAAACAACGATCAGGAACTGATGCAAAAACTGACCAGCAATATCTAGCGCCGCGAGTATAATCCGCTTCAAATACAGCTTGTCCCTGTTTAAACCTTTCATTACGTTAG
>JAIRQN010000106.1 GCA_031256445.1 Treponema sp.
TATAATATTCAAATTGTATTAAACAGGGGAGTTTCCAGAGCGGTCAAATGGGGCAGACTGTAAATCTGTTGGCTCAGCCTTCGAAGGTTCGAATCCTCCACTCCCCATAGAGCGGTACAAGTAACACTGTGCCGCTTTTTTTTAAACTGTGATAAATTTTTGTTATGAACCTATTTTTTTAAACCGTCTATTGCCCAGGAAATAAAAACTGAAAGCCTTTTGGCTATTGCGGACTGAATATGAATCTTTGAAGCAACATAATCTGAAATATCGGCGCCAGCAATGCCGAAAATCAAAACCCCTTCTTTAACAGGTTCAAAATACAACTGAGCGATGAATTTTCCTTCCTTGATTACCGGAACGACAAAGTAAGAAATACTTTTAAAATTTGTCAGCCCAAAAAGCAAACCGTTCTGAAGAAGCGATATTTCACTGCGGTAATATGTATTTCCGAAATTGGTATCTTTGAGCCTTAAAAAATTCGTTTCGTCCTTTGGGATATTGCCGGCAGGAGCCGGATCCGGAACAGGAGTTGTTTTTCTTTCGCTTGCTATCCTTGTCGCTTCTTCGAATAATGGATGAAGCTGCTTTCTGGTTTCTGAATAATAAAGTCTTCCCTTTAAATCGCCTATTTTTCCAAGCGCATTATAAATATTAACGAGGCTGACATTTTTTTCCTCCATTGGAATTAAAATAAGAGCCTCTACAATGTAACCGGGGTTTCCTGCCAGGACAAGTTTTACAATTTCAGGATCGATGCCTGTTTTTTCAATATTGCCGATTAATGCAAAAGTATCCGTTTTTTTTCCGAATTTCAGATAACCGTCATCGGTAAATGCGGCGCTTTTAATATCAGAGCCGAGACCCGGAAAAATACCGGCGAATGTTCTCGCCTGAGCTGATACGCTAACTGCGCATAATATAAATGAAAAAAACGCCGCAATTGAAAAAGCCATTATTTTCCTAAACGGCATTAATACGCTCCTTCTCCTTTTATTACAACGCCGAATGTTTTGAATATAATCCAAAGATCCAGCCAAACCGACCAGCTTTGAAGATAATAAGTATCGTAACTGACCCTTTCATGGTAATTTGTATTTGATCTTCCTGAAACCTGCCATAATCCCGTAAGTCCGGGCCTGATGGATGAGATTTGATTATAATCGCCCCCGTATTTATTAACTTCGCCGTATACAATCGGCCGCGGACCTACAAGACTCATATCTCCCTTTATTATATTCAAAAGCTGCGGAAACTCATCAAAACTTGTCCGTCTCAGTATTTTGCCAAAACGCGTTATTCTTGGATCGTTTTGAAGTTTTTGGTTTTTTTCCCATTCAATTCTCACCGCCCTGTCGGTCGCAAGCATTTCTTCCAGTCGTTCCTGCGCGTCAATTGTCATGGAACGGAACTTATATGCGTAAAATTCCCTGCTGTTTCTGCCAAGTCTTTTGTGTCTGTAAAGCACGGGTCCCGGAGAATCAATTTTAATTATAAGGGCTATTATCAGCAAAAACGGAAGTATAATAATTCCGCCGAATATTACCAGGAAAAGATCCATAAAACGCTTGATTATTAAATACCATCCAAGTTTTAATTTATGACTCGTTTCAAATCCCAATAAGCCGTTAAAATCGCGGACAGACATCCAGATATTGGAAATGGAAAAGAAATTTGGAATAAGAACATTATACCGGAATGCCTTTACTGATGTATTTAAAAGATTTTTTAACCTTTCGGTTTCAAGTTCAGGCATCGCTATTATCGCCATTTTTATGTTATAGCGTTTAACGATTTCCGGTCCTACGGAGGTATCATGAATAATTGGAATATTCCTGTATTCATCGTCGCCGTCAGGATTATTGTCAAGAATCAACGCCGGAATATAGCCGGTTCTTATGCTTCCCATAAGGCAATCTGCCAAAAGCCTCCCGGTTTTCCCGGAGCCAAATATTACAGTAGGTATTCCTCCAAGTTTTGTGATGTGCAAAAGCCAGTGGGTTATGCTTCTTGCGGTAAGCAGGATTATTGTAGAGAAAATGCAGCTGATAATAAAAGCGGAATTTATCGGATCCCATGTGTTGTTTTCTATGTACCGGGACATAATGATTCCGCCGTAAGCCATAACAGAGCCGATGCTGAACCGCTTAAGTTCTTCGGAAGGGGCAAGCGAAATACCGGGGTAAAGATGCTGAATTTGGAAAATGAGTATGAAAACAGGCAGATACTGCCAGTAAGTGACAAAGGATTTAAAATTGATTGGGTCATAACCGGGCTCAATCCCAATATAATAAAATCCGTAAATCCTTACCCAGAAAAATCCCCACCCGAATGACAGCATAATGGCCGTAAGATCCGAGAAAATAAAGGCCGTATATGTAAGAGCGGAACTTGTCCGCCTGAATCTTGTTCTGTACCAGATATCAAAATCGGATAAGGTCATATTAATAGGGTATTATATCCTTTTCCTTTCTGCAAGGATTTGCGAGACGCGTTCTATGAATATTTTTTTTGAAAACTGTTTCACATGATTATTAAACACATTCCGGTCATTGAATTTCACCTCATTTTGCTCAAAATGCTCCATTGCCGCCATTAAGTCCCGGGATGTCTGCCTGTCAAAAAAAATCCCAGTAACATTTTCTTTTACAGTTTCAGGCGCCCCTCCGTCACGATAGGCGATGACGGGGCATCCTGCCGCATTTGCCTCCACGGGAATTATGCCGAAATCTTCGATACCGGGAAAGAGAAGCGCTTTTGCTGATGAATAAAGCCGAAGAAGATCTTCATCGGATACTTTCCCCTTAAATGTAACAAGATTGTTTTTATGGTATTTTTTTTCAGTTTTTGCTTTTACCTTGCCGGCTCCGGCGACAACCAGTTTTCTTCCTGACGCAAGACAGGCTTCGATTGCGAGATCAGCTCTTTTATAGTCAGTCAGTTGGCCGAAAAACAGATAGTAATCGGAAGGTTCCCTTTTTACGGCAAGGAATTTCTCTATATCAACAGGAGGATAGACTACCGCCGCGTCCCGGTTATAATAGCGTCTTACGCGTTTTTTTACATATTCGGAATTAACGATAAAACAGTCAACCAGATTGGAGGAAATGACATCCCAAAGCCTTAAACCCGGAATCAGACGTTTCATAAAAAAACGCTTTATTGGAACTGTATTTCGAAAATATTCATGGTACATATCCCATAAATAACGCATGGGGCTGTGGCAATAACACAGATGATACGCGCCTGGATTTGCGACAACGCCTTTTGCAGGACCCGACTCGCTTGAAATAACAAGATCATAATCCCGGAGATTGAAATCCATAAGCGCGTCAGGCATCAGAGGCATATAAAGCTGATACAGTTTTTTTGCCAGCGGAAGGCTGTTTATGCGGGATGTGAAAACGCGCTTTTTATTGATTTTATCGGAGATTGTTTTTGGATTGTAGACATGAGTAAAAATATCAGCATCAGGAAACATGTCAAGAAAAGCCTCTATGACTTTTTCTCCGCCGCGCATATTTATAAGCCAGTAGTGAATTATTGCGACTTTCATTTTATTTTAATTATAGAACCTAATTCCTCCGTCTTTTTTTCTGCTTGCTCTGACAAAATATGATCTTGTAATATTTTTAATCAGGGAACTGAGGCAATTAATTAGTTTAAAAAGTTTAGGCATCTTTTTATTAAGCAAAAATGATAATTTAAAAAAATCACTGTCTATTACAGTTATAATATTTTCGTCAGTAATAATGCGGGTTTCCGGGGAAAAAGCTGCTTTTGGGTTTTCGATCAATTTATACGCTTCGCCGGGAATTAAACCGGTTTCTTTAATTTGTTTGAAAATATTCTCGGAAGCAAGAAGAAATGGAGACGACTGTAATTGCGAGTTAGTTGCAAAATAATGGAATATTTTCGCGCCTGAAATATATGGAAGATAATTTGAAACTATTTGGCAGTTCCATGTACCGTCAAGTTCCGTAAAACAGGATGAATTTTCAAAAATAGCCATGTTCAAAGACGGCTGGTCCCTTATTGTATTTTTACTTTTGCCGAAAAGCCAAAGCTCATGCCAGCGATCAAATATTTTATACGTTTGCGGTAAATCAGCGCAAAATAAAACTCCGCCGTTATATTGCCGGTTTGAAAGATGAGAATTAAAACCCAATTTTTTATCGTTTTTAATGAATCTTTCCCGATTTGCATGTCTGTCAATCGTGGTATGACTGTCAAGACAAGCGCCGAAACCAATATTTAATCCGGCAACAGAAGACAGATCTTCCGCTACAATTGTATCGCCGTCCAGAAAAAGAAAATCTCCTTTTACAAAACGCCGCATGGAAGTTCTTATCCATCTGGATATTTCAACCTGAAGCATGTTTTCCGGAGTTTTAACCGGTATTATTTGTGAAACAATTTTTTCATATCCTCTGCGGTTTTCGGACAGGGTTTTTTCCGTATTGAAATCACATAGAAGAACAATTTCTGCTTTTGAAATCCTTTCCTTTAAAGATACTGCGGACATAAAAAATTGTTCGTAATAAAAATCGTTTTCTGTGCTTGTCAATACATAAACGTACTTCATTTATTCATATACCCTGCAAGATAACCGTAATTGGTTAATTTATTTCTTTTTATATACGGCAGGAAATCTTTTTTCCATGTCAGTTTATGAAACGGCGTATTCCTGTATTGTGAAAAATTGTTTTCATTGTATTCATTATTTAAATCTTTTTCCAGTTCAAATTTTTCCGCATTACTGCATGGAACATTATCAATCAGCGCTCTGATTAATGGAATATAATCATAACCTATGGCTATTATATAATCTACAAGCATATAATCAATCTGATTATTGTGATCTTGCCAATATGCGTAATAAAAATCCCTTATATATTCAAAAAAAGGCGATTTCTCTGTCCCTGCCAGCAGAAAGCTGGACCAGCGGCTGATTTGCCTGTTTTTATCATCGCAAAAATTAATCATATGATTTGCCAGCCCTGAATAATCATAGAGGGTAATACTTGCTGTTCTCGCAGGCGCTTTCAGCGTAAAAAATGGATAGTCAGTAAATGAAGGATTATTCATTACATAAATGGTAATATCCATCCAAATTCCGCCGTATTCAAATAGAAGAACTGCCCTTAAAATATCTGAAAATGACGTTATGGTTATAATTTTTGAATTTAATTTTTCTATAATATATTCCGGAATTGATACAAAATCTTTAAAATTGTTTTTAGTTATAAAATTTACAGGATGATCGCCTGCATTGTGAATAATACTGTCATAACATATTTTTACAACTGGAGGCATTGCTTCTGGACCGTCCCACCAGCATACCCAAACAGGTGAATTTTGTTTTATAAATGAATATTTATCCTGTTTGCAATTCAAATGTTTATTAATTATTTTCCCATAACGATTTATCAGATAGTTTAAAATGGCTGAATGTTTTCTTTTACCAAAAAACGGTTTTAATGAAACCAAAATTTTTTGAAATGGAAATATAAGTGACCAGAATGCCACAGAAAAACCGTATAAACGCCATTTGGGAAAGAAAGAGAAAACCAATTTTATTATTCTTGCAAAATTATTATTCATTTTTTATTTACGGTAAATTAATTAAAAACATCAAGAGAGCGTATAAACATGTCAAGTTTTACTGAAAGTTTATTGGCGCCTTTTACATTTAAATGATCTATATTCGCAAAATCATCATCCAGGAAATCTGTATCTTTGAGCCAGTTTATATAATGAACATTCGTGAATCTTGAGGTAAAATCGTTCAATGTGTCTTCCAATTGCGATAGTTGTCCGGATGCCAGATTATTATAGTATGATTGGTAAGCGGGAAGTTCAAGCAGGATTACTTCAATGCCATTGTTTGTGCAGTATTCAAACAATTCAACAAGATTTTTTTTGTGTTCAGCATATATTTTTCTGCATTCATTTGAGTAAATATCAAAAGTATGAAAAACAGCTCTTTCCTTTCCTTCCTGTAATGTTTTCGCTTCTTCCTGTATCTGATCCGTTAAAGGAGCCCAGCCCAGCTTTGTAGAAATAATATTATCTTTGCCTTTAATATAATAATTGAATAAATTAATTATGTTAATATGTTGTCTATTTGTAAATATCTCATATTTATACCGCAGCTCATCGTTTTCACCCTTAAGTCCAAAATAAATAAGGTAATTTTTAATCCTCCAGTCTTCTCCGCGAAATTTTAAATCTGTTATCAATGAATGATAAGAAATGCAAAAAACAATTATTTTCAATTTTTCCAGATCATTTTTATATTTATTAAATATTTTTATGTCATAATCCAGTGATTGAGATCCAAAAGCCGCATTAAACGCATTTTTGGAAATCATTTCCGGATTAACCCCATTATACGCATGGGAATCTCCAAAAATCAATACTTCAATATTTCCCGCGTTTTTATCCAAATAATTCTTCTTATATGAATAGCTGTTTGGTATATTTCTTATCATATTCTCCAAAACACCTGCCAGGAGAACAAGCGGCAATAAAAAAATAATTGTTTTAAAAATAAATTTCTTCAGTTTTTTATTTAAAATTGAAAATAAATGAAATCCTGATGTCTTTCCGTCAATAAAACTGTCAGAATTATTAAAAAATAATAAACCAAATATCTATAAACCGGTTTCAGGCAAATTCCAATTTTTTCCAAACCATATTGATTTTGACGACCTATCCATTCTACTGCGAGCATTATAGAAACAGGAATTAATGCTTTTAATATACGATATCCTGTATATAATTCATTTGAAAACAAACTGATATTAAATATTCCTTTTATATAGCCAATCGCGTGGGCTATATTATCAGCCCTGAATATAATCCATCCGGCAAGCACCAGGAAAAAAGTAAAAAACATCCGCATTAATTCCATAAAATCAGGCAGAAGTTTTCCGTTTGATACAGTATCTGTATATTGACGGTTTCTTTTTAAAAGAATTAACGGTAAAAACAATATTGCATGATATATTCCCCATATAATAAACGTCCAGTCAGCGCCGTGCCAAAAACCGCTTAGAATAAATATGAAAAAAGTATTTCTTACAATTTTCATTTTTGAAACACGGCTTCCGCCCAGCGGGATGTAAACATAATCCCGAAACCATGTAGTAAGCGAAATATGCCAACGACGCCAGAATTCCGCTATATTTCTTGAGAAATACGGAAAATTAAAATTTTGCATTGCGTTAAAACCAAATAAACGCGATGTGCCTATTGCGATATCGGAATAACCGGAAAAATCACAGTATATCTGAAAAGAAAACAAAACAGCTCCAAACAATAATGTAATGCCGGACTGGTTTTGATAATTGGCAAAAGCATGATTTACATAGTACGCGCAATTATCGGCTACAGCCATTTTTTTAAATAAACCCCATAAAATCTGCCTCAAACCATCAACGGATTTTTCATAATTAAATGAGCGTTTGTAAAAAAATTGCGTCAGAAAATTCGACGCGCGTTCTATAGGACCTGCTACCAGCAGCGGGAAAAATGATACAAACGCGGCAAACGCCAAAATATCCCTTGTTGGTTTTATTTTATTTCTATAAACATCAATTGTATAACTCATTGTCTGAAAGGTGTAAAAACTTATACCGACAGGAAGTATTATATTAAGAGATGATATATTTGCTTTGGTGCCAAAAATTGAAAAAACAGCGGCGAAATTCCCAATAAAAAAATTATAATATTTAAAGAAACATAAAATTCCAAGATTGACAAAAATACTGGTTAACAACCATAATTTTTTGCTTTTTTCATTTTTGGAATTAAATATTTTTATCGCTACAAAATAATCTTCCAGGGTACTGACAAGAATAAGTATAAGAAACCGCCAATCCCACCATCCGTAAAAGAAATAACTGCTGATAATTATAATTACATTCTGGAATTTAAGATTTTTGGCGCAAAGCCAATAAAGAGAAAATACAATGGGAAGAAATATCGCAAATTCTAATGAATTAAAAAGCATGTTTTTTATAATGGAACATTTTTAGACATTAATAATTTTAATGCTTTTAATGTATAATTGATTTCTTTTATATTTATTATTTTTATAAATGTTGAAAATAAATTTATCCTGTATTTCTTCTGTGAAATATTTTCAAAAAAACGATTCATTCTTGAATAAACATATAATCTGTCATAATATGCTTTTGGCGTTTTCATTTGTGTCAATGAATCGGTTCTTTGTTCAATAAAATATGTATATATTCTATTCGGGTCAAAATGAATATTTTTGGAATAATACGCATTTTTGACTGAAAACATCCTGTCTGTAGCTACAACGGTTTCATCAAAAAATATATTATTTTCCATTATATGAGATACTCTTAACATCTTTCCCCATGAGTTATAATCTTTATATTTATAGTCATCGTATTTTTTATAATTTAACGCGTTATACATCAAGTTATCGTAATAAGGATCTATATTATTTTCCTGTTCAATTTTTTTATTTATTCTTGATATCCCAAAATATACAATTTCGTATGAAGAATTTTTATAATTATCAAGATGTACCAGAAAGTTATCATTAAAATAATCATCTGCATCCGCTATTAACAGCCATTTTCCTTTTACTTTTTTTAAACCTGTGTTCTTTGCAAATCCGGCTCCTTTTCCTTCTTTTGTAAGAATAATTTCAACGCATGAATCCTGCAATTTAATTAAATTTTCAAAATTAACAATACATGGATCGCTGTTGTCGTCTACGACAATAATCTGAATGTCATATCTTCGCGGAATTGAGTCAAGGCAGCGCTTCAGAAGTTCAGGTATATTTTTATGAGGTATTATTATTGAATAATTTATTTCATTGCTCATATTGATTCAGAACATATCCAAAATACGTTAGTTTGTTATCCGGTGTTAAAACAGAATGTTTTGTTTTCCATGTTAATTTATGAAAAATTGTATCCGCTGTAATTTCATTAAATTCCCCGGAAGAATATTCTTTGTGCAGATATCTGTTTAATACCATATAATTTTCATTGTTTTGCCTGTTATTATCCATCATTATTTTTACTTCAGGAATATTATTATAAGCCATCGCAATTGCGTAATCTATTAAAAAATAATCAATCATTTCATTGAATTCCATCCAATATTCCCTGAATATATCATATACAAAACTGAATAATAAAATATCAGGCGAACCTGCCATACAATTTCCTGTCCATCTTTGCTGCGGAACATATTTTCCGCCTAAATTCCTGCGAACGGTAAAAAAGGACAAATTATCAAAATTAATAGCGCCTGTAACATATACAGTAGCGTCAAGCCAGAAACCGCCGTACTTACTTAACAGTGTCATGCGCATAATATCAGAAAGATGAGTAACGGAAATCATTCCTTTTTCAAATTTTGAAATGATATATTCAGGAAAATCAATATATTCCTTGTAATTTTCCTTTGTAACAAGGTTTACAATAAAATTACCTGAATGACTTACAACAGATTTATAGCATGAATTAACAATATCAGGCATTGAAAAAATGCCATCCCACCAGCATATCCATATAATTTTAGGAATGGATATTTTATTAAAATCAGAAGAACCGGTTTTATATTTATATTCTTCAATTATTTTATTATATTTTTTTGATAACCAATTTATAATAACATTATGTTTTTTGGGTACAATTATCTTTTCAAATAATTTTACCTTAAGGCATAAAAAATATAAAGATGACCAAAAAAAAACAATGAAACCGAATTTTTGAATCCGTTTATAAATATTTATTTTATTATTCAAGGGAAATTATTTCTTGTTATTAACCCAATTATTCATGGATATAAAAAAATTTTTATCAGTGATATTTATTTTCAATAAATCCAGCGAATTATTGTATTTTTGCGATTTATCCGTAATAAATGAAATATCTGAATTTTTGCTGAAATGTTTTATATATGTTTTATATTCACTGCTCCCATAGGAAAAATGTCCCTTATCCGCGATATTAATATATTTTTCCAGATCATCTTTTAAAAATTTATAATGCAGCAAAAAACCATTGACAGATGAGTCAAAATTTCTTGAAAAAGGAAATATTTCATGATCACATATTATTGTTTCTTCATCTGCTTTTAATAATGAATGTTTGGTCAATTCATTTTTCAGGGAGAATATTCTGTATCTTGGTCCTCCGTGTATTTGCCAGTTGAAATATCCGCGTTTTTTAAAATAATGATTGTCAAAATAGCAATATTCCGCTTTTATATCATTATCTGAAGTTGAATTAAATATCCTGTTTTTATTATACATGTCAATTAACGGCGTCGTAGTTGTTTTTATATTGTTATGATCCAGAAAATCAACATATTCCTGTATTTTAACATTTTCCATATAAGGATAAGCGAATAATTCATCTGAATCAAGCATTAAGTACCATTTGTTAAATCCTTCACGGTTAATTGCCTGATACCACCATCCCATTCTGATTGTGGAGTTGTAAGGCACATCTACCCTGTAAAGAGTAACATCGGTTTGCATATTTAAATATTCAAAAGTTCCGTCATAGCTCATATTATCTATGTAAATAAAATTCCCAATTCCAATATTACGATGATGTTCAAGCTGAAGCTTAACTCTTTTTAAATCATTTTTCACAGCGCAAAGAAGCACAGGCCCTTCTTTATTGTTATTTTCCCCCTGTTTAACAAGTTTAATGCTGTTATCAAGATATGACTTTATAAATTTTTGAGCTTTTTTTGAACCTGCATAAGTCATCTGCATCAGGGTAATTTCCATCGTCTTTGGCAGATTGCTTTTTTTTATAAACTTTAAACGGGCGTTTACTTTGGGAAAAATCCCAAGTTTTGATAAAAAATAAATAAAATATTGTTTAATAAATATATTTGGCATTTATTACCTGTGTTTTAATAATTTCCTTGTTATCCAGTCATTAATAAATATTTTTTCCTGTGAATTCAAACCAAAAAAATAAGCCAGCAACACAGTGCCTGCAACTGATACAGCGCAGGATAACAATAAACACGCCCAATCAATAAAAAAAACGTTAATGAATATGCTTAACCCGGATACTATAAACATAATTGCCAAAATAGGCAATATTACATCTTTTATATATAAAAAAACAGAAAAATTAACCTTTATCCTTAGAAGATAAACCTGGAATGCCAAAATTATAGAATCAATTGCCAGTCTTGTAATAAGTATATAAACCGGACTGAATTTTAAATATAAAAACAATAATGAGACAGGTAAATTAAGAATAACCAAAATACTTGTAATTATCTGGTATTTTTTTATATCTCCGGTAGCCTGTATTGATGTGTATAACGGACCGGATAAAGCGTTAAGAAGCGAGTCAATTATCATTATCCTGATAAAAATAACAGAATAATCCGGATATTCCTTAAGCCATAAAAACAATACAAAATCCAGATTTAAGAACAGGGGAAGAGAGAAAATAAACATCAGATAAAATGAAATTTTGGAAGTTTGAAATATTAGTTTGAAAAAATAATCAAAATCCCTCACCGCGTATGATTTTACTATCTGTGGTCTGAAAGCCGTTTGAAAATTTGAAACAAAAGTAAAAACCGCCATTTTCACCTGTGTAGACAATCCCATAGCCGCGTTTAACGTAACTCCGTGAAAAATATTCAATATTACATTTGTTCCGTTTACTTTGCATAAATTCGCCAATTGGCCGAAAACGCTCCAAAAAGAGAAAGAAGTAAAATTTTTAAGCAATAAAATATCTTTATTGTAATTAAAACATACTGTGTTAAACATTTTTTTGCAGTAAATTATTTTTATGATAAAAATTATTAAAGCCGAAATGGAAGTTAATAATGAATATATAATCAGTTTATCATACAATAATATCAGCAGAAGAAATGCGACAGCTAATTTAAAAATCGCCTCAAAAATACTGATAAACGCGTAAAATGACATTTTTTCATGCGCGATTACAAGGGCGCCGAATGGAACTTTAACAATGTTTATTACAGTTGCCAGAACGGAAAATTGATAAACTAAAAAAGCCGCGTTATATCTTTGCCGGGGGATACTTAAAAATGTTTTAAATATCCATAAACCCAGTGTTTCCGCCAAAACAACTGCAAGTAAAGCGATAATTACATGAATAATAATGCTTAAACTGAAAACATTGCCGAGTTGTTTGTCATCTTTTTCTCCCATGGCATAATTTAAAAAACGCTGCGTAGCGCTTGTCATCGCGCTGTTTAAAAATGAAAAAATGACAACAAATCCCGCTACTACATTGTAAATTCCGTAATCTTCAATTCCAAGCACATCAAGTATTATCCTTACCGTATAAAGGCTGATAAGCATTGTAAGGATTTGCCGGAAGTAGAGAAGAAGCGTGTTTTTCGCAATTCGTTTGGTGTTGGATGACATTTATTGGCCAAATTCAAGGAATTTTGGATTATGACTTTTTCTTTTTTCAACAGGAGGAATTTCCATATAATTGCCGTACAGATTACCCAGAAACTTATCCCAATTGCCGGGAGCCCAATATTCTTTTGATTCAAAAGTAATTTTGATTAAAGGAAAAACAGTATTATATTTATGAGTCTCTTTTTTATATCCGTATTTACCCGAGAAAAAA
The DNA here is from genome assembly GCA_031256445.1 of Treponema sp. Taxonomy (GTDB): domain Bacteria; phylum Spirochaetota; class Spirochaetia; order Treponematales; family Breznakiellaceae; genus WQXQ01. The sequence goes on from JAIRQN010000106.1 coordinate 12,648, forward strand.
CTTAAATATTCTTTTTTATGATTACTGAACAACAGACAAAGTCTTTTCTGTGACCACTCCATAAAGTCCAGCGGCAATATAAGACAGATTATTTTACTTAAAAAATATTTAATTCTGCCCCTGGGTACATGGGCTTTTATCTTAAATCTGTACAATGAAATAAATAATTTAATTAAACCTGCCTGTAACGGCAAAAAGAACAATACGCAGGTGTCAAAAGGCCAGATATCAATGAATATGCCGGAATATCTTTCTGATCTCATATGACCTTCCGCGTACAATGTTCCTTTTTTGCACATTTTCGCAAAGGAAATAAAACGTTCCCCGGTTTTATCCGGGTTCAAACGGGAAAGCAGGTAATAATTGTCGCTTTTTTCCTTATTGAATAAAAAAAGAAATTTTTCATAGTCTTCTCTTGGCATTGCGATATCAATGTCATCATCCCATGGTATGAATCCTCTGTGCCTTGCCGCTCCCAGCAATGTACCGGCTGTTATAAAATATGTCAGATTGTTCCTGCCGCAAAAAGCGGCAAATTCATCCAGTATTTCCTGTAATACAGAACGCAGTTTATAAATATTATCCTGATTCATTTTCTTTTATTTAATTATAACGTAAAATATCAACAGTCCTTTTTATCCCGTCTTTAACCGGATATCCGGGCTTCCAGCCAAGTTTTTGCAGTTTAGAACTATCAACAAGCGCTTTTACCTGTCTGGAATAACCGCTTGATTCTGTTATAGAGGGCGTATCAAAAAATATTTCTGTGCCGGCATGCTGTGACAGTATTTCGGCAATTTGCAATAATGACAAATGTCCGCTGTCATCAGAAATATTGTATGCCTGACCTCTTTCCCCCTTTAATAAAAGTATTATTAACGCTGAGCAAATATCACCTGAATAACAATATGAAAACTCCTGATCGCCTTTGCTTTTTAGGGTAATTTTTTCTCCGTTAACCGCGTTCCTGATAAATTGAGCGATTACCTTGCTGTCATAATCACCAAACGAAGGACCATAAACATGGCAGGGACGCGCAATTACAACATCAATGTTTCTTTCCCTGATGTATGCCTGACATAATGTTTCGGCGGCACGCTTTCCTTCAGGATAACAGGCTCTAAGGGTATTACAATCCAGATTTCCGCAATATTGTTCGTTAAATGCCTTTGTATCTCCGCGGTTTTCTCCGTAAATTTCCGACGAAGAAAGAAAAATAGTCCTTTTTACATTTTTTTGACAGGCGAAATCAAGAACAGATTTTGTTCCAAGAACGGAAGTAAGAATTATATTAATAGGTTCAGTTGAAAAAGCGATTGGATGGCAGTAACTGGCGCAGTGTATTATATAATCCACAGAATCATTTATCTGCAGCGGCGTTTGAATATCCTGTTGAACAAAAATAAAATATTTTGAATCAAAGTAATCCTTAAAACAGGCGGAAATTTTTTCTTTATTGCGGCTGACCGCGAATATACTGATGCCGTCATTAAATACCGAATTGCGGTACATAAGCAAATCGATTAAAAATGTGCCGATAAGCCCTGATGCCCCCGTTACTAAAATATTTTTATTTTTAAATGTTTCATCAAAATTACAGCCCGATGCTGTCTTTTGAATATCTTCTTTATATAAATTACTTTTAAAGAGCAGTTTCTATGTCCTTTCAATCAATCAGTTTCTGTTCATAATACATTGGACTTGTTCGATAAACTGAAGTTATCGAACAACTCTATTCATATTTTAAACAGGCTTTAAACTGTTATTTCTTTAAATCCATCCGCAAAGACAGTTTAAGCAATGCGCGGACTATATCAAAATCATCTACTGTTGTTATTCTGATATTTTTTTCTGATCCAAGCGAGAAATGGAGAGGTTCTCCCAATGTCTGCATTAAGGAACAGGAGGCCAAAGGATTAATAATGTTTCTTTTTACAGCTTCATCATGAGCCCATAATAGCTTTCCAAGACTGAATATCTGCGGTGTTTGAATCCGCCTTAGCCATGAACGCGGTATTTCTTCTTCGGGAGTAAGGCCGTTCAATGTTTTTAATACAACTTCTGTGCAGGGAATTGCCGATATGGCTGAACCATATCTTGAATAGACAGACAGACCGTCAGAAATAATCTCGGCGGAAACCAACGGACGGTTCGCGTCGTGAACAAGAATAACATCATTTTCGGCGCAGTGTTTCTTTAACTCAGTGATTCCATTATGAATTGAATCGTGACCCGTTTCACCTCCGGAAACAACCCATTGAAGCTTATTAATTCCATATTGCCTGGCATATGCCCATAATATATCATGCCATCCGTCCAAACATACGACAAGAATGGAATTGATACTCGGATGCTGCTGAAACGCGTCCAGCGTGTATATAATAACAGGTTTCTCATCTATATTCAAAAATTGTTTGGGAATATCCTGTTTGCTGCGTTCACCTTTTCCTCCGGCGATTATTAAAGCAATATTCATTATTATTTCCTTAAAAAAGTTATATATTTATTTTAACGTTAAACTGAAATGAAAAATTGTGTACAACTGAATCATCATAAAAATAATTGGGATTAATTATATAATTATATACTACGCCGCCGGACAGGAAAACATAAGTATTCAGGAAATAACCGGTGTTTAACCCAACGTTGAAATTTGCCCTGTTTCGGCGGTAATAAATACTGCCAAGCTGGTAATTCTCTGCCGAAGCGTTTACCGCCTGCGAGTAAATAAAATTACTGTCAGGATTATTCCGGTTAAAAAAAAGCTGACTGTTTCCTTTTGGATAATACAGCGTAAATGAAAGCAATTGGCTGTTCCCTCCGGGCGATACGCCGTTACCCAGCCATTGTCCCCTGTTTGTATACCCTTGTGTTATTTGATGATGGAAATAAACCGAATACGGCCATTGAAGCTGAAAATCCTGGGTCATTTCCATCCAGCTGTATTCCAGTTTTAATTCTCCGTAAATTTTCCTTTGCGGTTTAATCTCCAGCATTTTTTTTATTCCGCCGGTATAAACATTTGTATGAAAAGGATGCCTTAAATATGCCGTAGCGCCGCCTATTACATAATCATCAACGCCCATTTCTCCGTATATCTCAAAACCCGCTTCAGAAAAAAACCAGGAATAACCTATGGACATTTTCTGATCTTCAATTGTGTTGTTTCCTGACGGAATAACATATTTTATGTTTTTCCATTCCCATGGCACAATGCAGACGCGATTTGCGAATATAGTCAGTCCCGGCAGGAATGAAGGCGCGTATGCAAAAGAAAATCCATGAAACATATTATAATTATTTGAATCATCATCGTCAAAATAATCAGATTCACAAAGACGGCCGATCCATATGCGGGTTTCTATGTCTCCTATATACCATTTGAGCCCTGGAATGGTAACTCTTTGACGGCGCAGGCCTATGTCAAATTTGGGATAGGAAGGCGCGTTATTTGAATGTAATATGGGCGTAAGAGATGACGGACCCAGCCATACAGTCTGAGTTCCAAAACCTGCTGTTAATGATTTCCATGTATAACGAATCTCCGAATCTCCGGGATCCCAGTCAAAAAAAGACTCGCCGCCAAACCGCTGGGGCGCGTCAACGCCGTACCCCCAATAATATCCGTATTCATTTCCATATACAGAAGGCATTATTCCAAATTCTGCGTTTTGGGAGAAAGCAAAGTGGGGCAGAATGGTAAATTCAATCCCGTATCCTTCCAAACGCACTCCTGTCTTTAAAAGCGCGTTAAAACCGCGGCCTTGCCACAATACGCCGTCGTTCTGCCCGAAAGGAGCGTGAGTATTTCCCGATAAAAATAAATCAGGTCCGTAAATTCTTAAACGGAAATTTCCAGATAAATTACGCCAAATGCCAAGATTGTTATTCTGCCAGGGGTGAGATTCGTCTTCATCAAAAGACCAAACTGAATCCGAGAGGGTTCGGTAATTTATGGCAGGACGCTGAGTTGCGCCGTTCAGGACAAAAAAATCGTAATATTCTTCTTCGGCGGATTTTAAAATTTCCTGCGCCGGTATATGAACAGAAAGTAAAAAAAATATTGTTAAAGAAAGAAAATATTTATTCACTGCCGTTTTTCCCGTATTCCAAATACCACCCTGCGAATAATTTTAACCCTTCTGTAATTGATGTTTTAGGTTCCCAGTCCAAATCACGGCGCGTTATGTCAATATCCGCCATTGTTACGGGAACATCACCAGCCTGCATTTCAAGAAATATTTTTTCCGCTTTTTGACCCAGAATATTTTCAAGGACAGAAATAAAATCCGACAATTTTTCCGGTTTGTTATTGCCAAGGTTATAAAGAGCGAATTTACCGGAAGGAATATTATTTACAGCTGAAATAATTCCCTGTATAATATCGTCAATATATGTAAAATCGCGTAACATATCGCCGTTATTGTATACTTCTATTGGTTTTTTATTTAATATTGCCTGCGTAAATTTGTAATATGCCATATCAGGCCTTCCCCATGGACCGTAAACGGTAAAGAAACGAAGCCCGGTACATGCAATGCCGTAAAGGCGCGAGTATGTATATGCCATCAGTTCATTCGATCTTTTTGTGGCGGCGTACAGGCTCGCCGGTTTATCCGCGGTATCTGTTACGGAAAAAGGCGTTTTTTCATTCATGCCGTAAACTGATGAACTTGATGCAAAAACAAGGTGCTTTAACGCGTTTAACCTGCAGGATTCAAGTATGTTTAAAAATCCGCGGATATTGCTGTCTATATATGAATAAGGATTTTCAAGACTGTAACGGACGCCTGCCTGGGCTGCAAGATTGCACACACAGTCAAATTTTTCTTCGTTAAAAAGATTAAAAATATTTTCACGATCATTTAAATCAAGTTTAATGAATGAATAACCGGGAAGGGAAGCGCTGGCAATTTTTTCTCCGTAAACAATTTCTTCCCGTTTTATCCCCGAATGATCAAGACGCGCGTATTTTAAATTTACATCATAATAATCATTTATATTATCTATTCCAATAACGGAATGTCCCAGAGAAACAAGTTTTTCCGCAAGGTGAAAACCGATAAAACCCGCTGTGCCTGTAACTAAAATTTTCATTTATCATCCGGCGGTGTCCGAGAAGTTGGTTACTTCACGGACACCGCCTTTATTGGTGTTCGCGGCGCGCACGAACGGCTAAAGCCGTTCTACATTAATCAGCTTAATAATTCAACTGCGCGCCGGCACGTAAAAAATATTTCATCCGCATCCTTCGGCTGCTTTATTGGTGCCCTATTCCGTAATATTTGAATCCGGCGGAAATTACTTCTTCGGGTTTGTAGATGTTGCGTAAATCAAAAAAATAATTGGAAACAAGAAGTTCTTTCGCTTTTAACAGATCTATATTTCTGAACTGGTTCCATTCGGTAGCGATTACAAGCGCGTCCGCCGTACTCATGCAATCATACTCGTCGCAGGCAAAAAACAATGAATCTTTCAAATGCGAAAGACGCCACGCGGCTTCTTTCATGGCGGCAGGATCAAAAACGCGCATTTTCGCGCCAAGGGAAACAAGATATTCGCAAATGGAAATTGACGGCGATTCGCGCATATCATCGGTATTGGGTTTGAAAGCAAGGCCGAGAATGGAAATTGTTTTTCCGTTTAGCGGCGCGAGCGCATTTTCAATTTTTTTCGCGGCGCGGATTTTTTGCCTTTCATTTGTTTCTATCGTTGTTTCAACAATATGCTGAATTTCATCATAATCCCTTCCGATTTTGGAGAGAGCTTTTGTATCCTTTGGAAAACAGGAACCTCCGTATCCTGGGCCGGGATGAAGAAATTTTGAGCCAATCCTTCCGTCCTTGCCCATCGCTCTTGCGACATCGCGCACGTTAGCTCCCGTTTTTTCGCAAAGGCCGGCAATTTCGTTAATGAATGTAATTTTTACTGCGAGAAAAGCATTGGAAGCGTATTTAATCATTTCCGCAGATTCAAGAGTGGTCTCGATGAACGGAGTCTCATTCAGGTATAAAGAACGGTAAACATCTTTCATTATACTGCGGGCTTTTTCGCTTTCACTGCCTATAACCACGCGATCGGGGTGCATAAAATCATAAACAGCGCAACCTTCACGTAAAAATTCCGGATTTGATACAACATCAAAATCAATATTTATGCCGCGTTTTAAAAGTTCTTCTTTTATCCACTGCGTTACTTTTCGTCCTGTGCCAATGGGAACTGTGCTTTTATTTACAATGACAGTGTATTTGTCAATGAGAGAGCCGATTTGCCTTGCGGCCTGTTCAACATATAAAAGATCGGCTCCTCCGTCATCCGCCGGAGGAGTGCCGACAGCGATAAAAACAACATTGCATTGCCCAAGGGCTACCGGTAAATCCACAGTAAACGAAAGACGGCCGCATCTTGTATTCCTCTCTACAACAGCGTCAAGGCCCGGTTCAAAGATGGGTATTGTGCCTTTATTTAGCGCGTCAATTTTTTTTTCATCGTTATCAATGCAGATTACATAATTGCCGAAATCGGCAAGACACGCGCCGGAAACTGAGCCTACATAACCTGTTCCAATTACGCCAATTTTTGCCATACGCTATCCTTTAAAAATGAAAGTCAGTTCCAATATAAATTTCCCTGTTGCGTCCGCCGGAAAAATCTGACAGATTCCAGCCGATGGAAAAACGCAGATAAAGGCTCCGGAAAAATTCCGGAAAGACTATCGCTTCCAGCCCGCCTGACGCCAGAAAATTTTTAAAACCAAAATCAATATTATTTACCGGATCGTGATAAAGAGCCATATCGATAACAGGAGACAGATGAAAATCAAAATTAAAAACGCGCATCCATGATTTGTTAAACCAGCGTGAGGGAGAAAAACGCAATACCCTTAAGGGAAAATCACAATTTAAGGAAAGCATGTTTTGCGCTTTTACGCTCCTGTCGGGAATGCCGCGTAACACGTCAGCGGCATCCGGATAAATTATATCCCAATACTGCGGATATGCGCCAAGGTAAAAGCTATGACGGTACATGATACGCGAAGAGATGCCGAAAAAATCAGTTAAAATAAAATGTCCTTTGCCGGAAATTTTTATGGTTGACCACCAGGGCAGATTTTCATTGGTTGATCTGTAGTAATCGTATTTAAAGGAATTATCGACAGAAACGTCAAGCCCTTTCTGGAAGTTGTCAATCCAGTCAACACGGGCAAAGCCAAGAAGATTCCTGAATGTAAGGACAGGTCCAATTCTGTGTTCATCAAGAGGCCATTCTGAAAACGCGTGGCTGAAAACAGCGGAAAACCTCGGCGTAATAATTAGTTCGCCCCATTTGAATACTTCCAGCCCTGTCGGAATTTCCCAGGATATAAACGGACTGCTTTCAAAGTAATAACCTTCCTGGAAATCGCCGTAAAGAAGCGTAAGAAAAAAATTATTTTCATCATTAAGAAGAAATGATTCGTCAAAACCGATTTTTATTGTAGTAAATTTTACAGGCAGCTCAACGGATAATCCTGTTGTATTCTGATAATAAAAAGGCTCATCCGTATCCGGCCTGTATTCAAAATTGTTTACAAATTTGAAATTCCAGTTCAGTTTGAATAAACGGAACGGAATATTGGAATCAAGCATTAACAAGAATGTATCGTGCTGTTCTTCGTCCCGTTTATAGCCGACGTCCAGTCTTAAAGGACTCATTGTGCCCAAAAAATTATAATCGCGCGCTTTTAAGGTTATATCCAGGCCTGTGTTTGTACTCCACATCGGTCTTGGAATGGCTACAATATTCCATGTATCTTTAATGTCAATTACAAGATCAACCGGATATTTTCCGTCATCGCCCGCTTTTCCGGTAACATAATTTATTGCAACCTTCTCCAAAACCCTTTCATTTAACAGAAGCTGCGTTTTATCTTTTATATATTTTTCAAGCTCGGATTTTCCGGATATTTCATAACCGGTAACAAATTCTCCCTTATTCATAAGGGCATAAGTCCTTGTAAAGCCGGTTACATTAAAATTAACAGAATTAATTATAAAAATGGAATCCGCTTTCGGACTGTCGTCAATAATTTCAGGTTCAGCAGGAAATGTTTGCGCTGTGTCAGCGGGTTTTTCATTCTGCGTTTCATTCTGGCAGAAAGCGTTTACGCAAAAAAAGCATAATAAAATCAAAAATAAATATATTTTCATGTTTTTTGGACGTTTAATACCTTATATAATAATTTAAAATCATTTTCCGTTTCCATAGTGACAGGCACAGCGCTTTCTGTGCCGGGAACAATAAATGTCAGCTTCGCATTTTTCTTTTTTTTATCTGATTTAATCGCGTTAAAAAAAGCTTCAGTATCGGATACAAGAGGATGAGGCGATGATACAATGTAACCGTATGATTTTATCAGCTTAATGATTTTTTCCGCTCTTTGCGCGGGCGTTATTCCCAACATGACGCCAAGTTCGCATGCGCGCGCAATTCCCCACGCGACAGCCTCGCCGTGTGAAATCTCCCCCAACCCTGCCGCGGATTCAAGGGCGTGGGCGAATGTGTGTCCAAGGTTAAGAAGCATCCGCCTGCCTGACTCACGGAAGTCTTCGCTTACAATTGCGCCTTTGTATGTGACCGCTCTTTCAATTAAGTCGGCCGGCAGTTCATGATCCAGATAATTTTTGATTGACAATTGCTCAAGGAAATCATCACTATCAAGGATTGCGGTCTTTATCATTTCGGCGAAACCGCTTTTCAGTTCTTTTTCCGGCAGGGTAGAAAGACATTCAAGAGGCATATATACATTCCGCGCCGGATAAAAACTGCCTGCCAAATTTTTAATGCCGGACAGGTTAAAGCCGGTTTTGCCGCCGACAGACGCGTCGGTCATTCCAAGCAGGGTAGTGGATACTATCATAAAACGGCAGCCGCGCATATAAATTGAAGCGGCAAAACCGGCGAGGTCGCCGATTACTCCGCCGCCAACGCCGATAAAATATGAGTCCCTGCCGCAGGATGCCTTGCGGGCGGCTTCCAGTATCAACTCTACCGAATCCCATGTTTTTGATTCTTCGCCGCTTTTTAAAACACAGCGCGGCGCAATAAATGAACCGCATATTTTATCGGCGATATAGCCTGTGTTTTCATCGCAGATAAAAAATAAATTGCTTTTAAGCTCCGAGGAGTCAGGCTGCGGATCTACATCTGCGGCAATTTTATCAAGACCGGGTATTTCACGGCTTATGAAAACGCGCGTTGTATATTCGCCGAAATTAAACTGAAGCATATAACCTTTTACAGGACACTAGTTTACCTGTACATCCAGTAACAGCCTGGATATGAATACGCAGTTGGCCGCATTATTTTCAGGCGAATACTGAATATCTTCGCCGTAAAAAATAAAAGTATAACTGTCAATCCCGCCTGAAATAAAATACATGTCGGCGGATTTTAAAAAACTTAAACCGTAGTAACTGCATGTATGTTCAATAATAAATTCAATATCGCTGTTTCCCACAAGAAGAACAGCTTTCATTTTTTTATCGGCGGCTTCCTTAATGACAGCGCTTACGGCGTCCCTGTAGTACGCGACATTTTTGATTGTCCTTTTGAAATAACTGTAACTTCTGTGAAAAACCTCGTTAATTCCTTCAAGGGTAATCGCATAACGTATGTTCCTTGAATTAATCTTTCTTGCGGTTATCCAGCCTTTCGCGGCCATCCGTTTAAGAATGGAATTGATCATTCCAAGCGATGTTTTCGCAAGCTGCGCAAGGTCCCGCTGTTTTAAAACAAGGTTCTGCTGCTCCTGGGCGTACAGGTTTTCGAGAATAATAAATTCGGTGTCTGATATTTCTGTTAAAGGCAAGAAAAGACCTTCCGTACAGGAGCCGGATTAAAAAGATTGGAAGCTGCCCTGAAAAACGGGCGAATGCCAGACACACAGACGGCCGAAACACGCTCAATGAAACCAGCTTTTTGTTCAACTATTGAACAACATACCATAAAAACTTTAAATTTTCAAGATGAAAGGCAGGAATATGGTAATAAAACATCATAATTAAAGATAAATTATGAAAAAAGCTATTCAGTAAGGTTATAAACATTAAATTCAATACAGTTGATCAGTTCATTTTTGGAAAATTTGTCTATTTCGTTAATGTGAAACATGTATTCTTTCCAGTTATCGACATAATCGTCAGCAGTTTTGCGGCTTAGCGGCAAATATTTACCGGTAAGTATGCTATCGCCGTTTTTATTGCGGTAAATGGCGTCAGCTTTGTATACGACTCTGATATCGGAGAGTATATTTTTTTGAACATTTGCCAAAAAAACCAGCGCTTTGCTGCTGTAAATGTCTTCCGGGTAGAACTTCTTGAAAGCGCAATAATCCCACTGATGCAAAGGCAATCTGATGCGGGTTAATAATTCCTGGCTTCCGATAGCCGCTTCTTCATCGGCGCCGTGAAACCGGAAAGCGGAAACCCAGCGGGACGTATGCGCATTACGAAGCTCATATTGCGCGTCAAGAGCCGTAAGGGGCGCTGACGCATCCAGCATGCGGAAATTCGAGCAGATATTGCCGCCGATGGTCGCAAGGTTGCGCAGCTGAATGCCGGCGATATTTTCAAGACAGAGAGTAAGCGCTTCGGGAACTATTTTTCCCAGATGGATAATTCTGCTTAACTTTGACATTGAACCGATTTCAAGGTAATGTTCAGTCCTTGTAATGCGGTGAAGTTCTTCCAGTTTATCAAGGCATAAAATAATACGCGGCAGCTGGAGAATATTTTTTCCCTGTTTCCAGAGCAGATCCGTTCCTCCGGCGTAAAGAACAGCGTCAGGAAAACGGTTCCATACGGAGAACAGCTCGTTAAAGGTAGACGGAAAAAACGCCTGGTTAAATGCGGCGTCCATGCAGCCTCCTTGTGCGGATACCGGAAATAATATTCACAGCTTCGATCAATTTTTCTATGTTTGAACAGCGGCATTTAATGCCGGCAAAATTCATCAATATTTCATCTTTGGAAGGATTTGGGATTCTTTCAAGAAGGGCTTCCGTGCATAAAATTTTTCCCGCCTCGCAATATCCGCAATTGCCAAGATGAACCTGTTTAAAACCATCCATAATTTCCTGATACTCATCGGTCTGCGAATATCCCTCTATGGTTATAATTTCGCTGTTTTTGATTTTAAACGCCGGTATCAGGCAGGAGTTGCACGCATACCCGTTAAAAATAACCGTACACGCGCCGCATTGCCCGGTAAGGCACCCTGCTTTGGCTCCGAATAAGCCAAAGTCCCTGCGCAGAATATCTATTAACCTGACGCCGGCATCGCTGCGGACAATTACATCTTCGCCGTTCAGAATAAAACCAATTGTCATTTAAGCGCCTGCATTTCTTATTCTAATCATTTCCCAAATCTCTTTTCTTTTTAAAGGAATGGATTTAAAACAATGATCCATTGCCTGGGAAACCGCCTGTAAAAAGGCGGCCGGAATGCATGTAAAGGGCAGCTCTCCAATTCCTTTTGGTTCGCCTGTTTCTTTACCAAAAAAATTTATCTCTATGGGCGGTATGTCATAATAAGACAGAATTGCGTAATTATCATAATTATTTTTAGGCAGGACTCCATGCGCGTATTCAATATTCTCCGTATAGGCCCAGCCAAGCGCCTGCGCAACGCTTCTGTCAAGATTTCTTTTCGCTCTGTGCTTCGATATTATTTTCCCGCCGTCAACCCCCATCCATGCGCCGCGTATTCTTGGAATGCTTTCCGCGATATCAATCGCTACTTCCACAACGGCGCAGGCTATTCCGGGATTTGAAAAACTGTTTATATCCATAGATAATCCTTTTGGAGGAATAAAACGCCCATTCCAAAGCGCGCCGTAGCGGGGTTCTGTCGAGCGGCTTACAGTTATGGGCAGCGGATCATGAAAACGCTGTTTGCGGATATCATGGCAGCACTGTTCAACAAGGTTTGTTATAACGGTTATATTTCTTGATGAGCAGCTCGGACCGCAGTCCGGCGCGTTAGTTGAAATTATCCGCACCTTTTCCTTGTCTATTGCAAGAATCTCCGATACAGACTTTGCCCATATCTTGCGAAAATCACCGTCTGAGCTTGTAATGCTCGTTTTAATATCAAGGGAGCTGTCTTTGGTCAATGTCACTTCAACGCTGTAAATGCCGTTGTCCATGCCGTGGTAAAGCAGGCTGCATCCCTGGAAACCGATCGCGATTCCAATGCCTCTGGGATTTTCCCCTTTTTCATCATTCAGGGGTTTTATTTTGCGGCTCTGGCGCAGCAATTCGTAAGACGCCCATTTCCGGTAATAGTCGCTCATTTTCGCCGTAGATTCGATTAACTCATCAATCACGGCGTGATTTTCATTCAGAACATTTGACGGCAAAACAAGATTCGAAACCGCGTATTCCTTGCGCCATCTGGCAGGATCCTGACATACAAAGTCGGCAATCTTGGAGACATGGCGTTCAATCGCAAAAGCGCCCTGAGCTATGCCAAAACCGGACAAAGGCCCCTGCGGCGGAATGTTTGAACGGTTTGCCCTTGCCTTTAACTTCAGGTTTGAAAAATTATAGGAACCAATAGCGCCAAGGCACACCTGATCGAGTATTTCCTGCTCGTTAACCCCATACGCGCCAACGTTAACAGCAATTTCTATCTCTGTCGCCGTGATATTTCCGTTATTATCGATTGTGCTGGCGATGTCAATGTTTGTTTTACAGCGTTTTGGCGAGTAAAGGAAATCTTCCCGCCTGTTAAGGATAAGACGAACCGGCCTCTTTGTCAAAAACGCCCCAAGCGCGGCGTGACAGGCTGTAAGGGACGCAAACGACAATTTTCCGTCCATGTGCAGGTTTAAGTCCGTAGGTTCTACCAAAACCAAAGACGGTTCTATTCCCAGGACGCGGACTACAGATCTTTTAACATGGTACGGCCATTGCGTCGCTGTTTTAATTAAAAGAACATTACCCGCGTCTTCATTGGCCGCTTCATCAGTTTTACTTTCGTTATTATTTTTTTCCCCGTTCAATATTTCATTAACTGCCGAAGAAACGTTTTTAACATCCGGCAGGTTTGCTTTTTCCTGCGGCAAAGTCCGGCTGGTGAATGAAGCGATAGCTCCAACCGGCTCCGCGTACCAGTGATCCTGAATTCCGGTAACATAACTGTCGGCTACAATTTTTCCGGCGTTCTCAAATACGCCCTGCGGATCGCCGATCAGTATTTCCCTTACTGACGCTGTTTCGTTTTCTTCGACCTGTGTTACGGGCAGCGGGTTGTCAAAAACAGGTTCTTCTTCTTCCGCAATAACGCTGCAAAGAGCGGCGATTTCCTCCAGCCTGGTTTTGTCCTGTCCTATTAAAAGCGCAACCGGTTCTCCTATGTAGAAAATTTTGTTATCCGCAAGTATGGGCATACTGGTATCTTCAAGCCTGTTTTCGCCGGGAATATCAGCGGCCGTTATTATTGAATAATGCTCGGGTAATTCCGGATAATTTATAAATTTGATGCTGCCTTTTGCACAGGAAGACCTGATTGTAATGGCGTAAAGCAGGTTGGCAGGGTAAATATCTTCCAGAAAAACCGGTTTATCCATCAGAGCATGATAATATATTTTTTGAATGGTTTCAATTATGCGGAATCACTTAAGAATATTACATTCTGATAAAATATTACGCAATTTCACGGCATCGCGGTACAATTTTGGCTTTTCAGGATCAAAGCGGCAGATTGGACGCAGATCATTGAGAAGGACGTTCAAATCAACCGGAAGCGCGGTTTTGCGGTTTACGCGCAGAATTCGGCTGTATTCGGTTTCACACGGCTCTTCATCTGATGACCAGAGCGGCTCATCCATGCGCTCGCCGGATCTCAGTCCGGTATAAACAATCTTTATTTCAGTTTCAGGTTCGTAGCCGTTAAAACGGATCATCTGTTCAGCCAGATCGCGGATGCGCACCGGCTCGCCCATGTCCAAAAGATACAGGTTTCCGTTCTCGCCCACGCCGCCGGCCTGAAGCACCAAAGAACACGCTTCGCTGATGGTCATAAACCAGCGCCGGATATCAGGGTGGGTTACTGTCACAGGACCGCCCTTTTCAATCTGCTGCTGAAACAGCGGGACAATCGAGCCCCGCGAACCGAGCACATTTCCGAAGCGCACAACCATAAAGTTGGGATTGTTTTTATCGGTCTGTACGCTCCGGGAAAGAACCATCTTCTCGCAGATATATTTTGAAGCGCCGTAAACCGAAACCGGCTCTACGGCTTTGTCTGTTGTTATGTGAACAAAACGCTTAATGCCGTTCCTCACGGCAGCCTGTATCAGATTCTCTGTTCCAAAGACATTGTTCTCTATCGCGGCTACCGGGTTTTCTTCGAGCATGGGCACATGTTTATAGGCTGCGGTATGAAAAATAATGTCGGCTTTTAAATTTTCCAGAATGTAATTAACATAATCGCGGTCTTTTAAATCCCCGATTACCGGCACCAGAGCCGCTTTTTCGCCTACTCCCTCTTCCTGAAGCAGCTTTAGTTCCCTGTCAATCTGATAAATTGAATTTTCCCCGTGTCCGAAAAGGTAAAGCCGAGAAGCGCCCCCCGAAAGCAGTTGACGGCACAGCTCGCTGCCGATTGAGCCGCCCGCTCCTGTTACAAGCACGCGCTTGCCGCGCAGGTAGGAAAGACTCTGTTTCAGTTTAATTGTTACGGGGTTTCTTCCCAGCAGATCCTGCATATCCAGGGAACGGGTTTGAATAAGATGCGCGTCGCTGTCTACAATCTGGGAGATATTGGGCAGGATGCGGATTTGCTGGAAACCGGCTTTCTTTAAAATGGAGTAGAGCTCTTTTAAATACTCCCTGCCGGCGTTTGTAATCGCGATGATCGCTTCATCAGCAGGGTTAATCCGCATCAGGGTCGCGGCGTCTTTTATGGGACCGAGAACCGGAATGCCGTCGATTCTGCGCCCTATTTTTTCAGGATCATCGTCAAGAAATGCGACAACTTCGCCAAAAACCGCTTTTTTTATTATTTCATCGGCAAGCGCGCGCCCTGCAAATCCGGCTCCGATTATATATAAACGTTTGGAGTTTTGCGTTACCTTGCCCCCTTGTTCATCTCCAACGTTCCTATTACTTCAAAACCAAGATCGATAGCAAAAGAATCGTTGTAAATATCCAGTTTTATTTTTGCTCTTCCTTTTCTTTTATCGACCTTTATTATCCTTCCCTCAAGCCCCATTAAAGGACCTTCTACAACAACAATGCGGGAATTTTCATTGAAATAAACTTTTGATCTTCCGGCTACAGGCCCTGCGTTTTTTATAAAATGAAGCACCAATTCCAGATCCCTGTCTGCAAGCGGAGTTATCTCCTGATTGGACCTTAAAAAACGGTAAAATCCCTCTGTACGCCTGAAATCCCACTGATGTTTCAGGATATCTTCATCATTTTCAACTTCCAGAAAGATATATCCCGGAAAAACAGCGGACATGGATGGTTTTACCTGTCCGCCTCTTCTGATATCAAGGCGTCTTTGCGGAAAATAAACCGGAAAAGTGATATCCGGATGCATACCTTTCAATAACCTGATGAATCTGTTTTCAGCGCGGGTTTTCACCTGTATTGCGTAATAATTCATTTTTCCAATTATAAAGTTTTATTCAAATTCCGATCAAGGCAGCTCCGTCAAATTTTATGCAGTAGCTCATAAAGAGTGCCGATAATTGAAGCGGAGGAGTATATGTCAAAGAAGCGCGCGTCTGCTTTATTATTGGGCATTTTTCTTGTTCTTAACGCAGAGGCTTCCATGGTCTCATTTTATGTTATTGAAACGGGACTTTCCCAGGAAGGACCCAGAAACGTACATTCTGAACGCTGGGAAAACGCCCTGTTTGAGGTATTCTTTGACGCCGGCGCCATTGTCAGCAATACGCCTATGCTGCGTCTTGATTTTTTGCCGTCAAGGGATGAAATAGAAGATATAGCTTCAAAAGATATGGATGAAGCGGAAAGTACAGGCTCTGATTATTTTATCATTACGCAGTTAAATTATTCCGGCGCCGCTGCGCCGTATGAAATATGGTTTATTGTATTTACCATTAGCCCCAACAAAAAAATATATGAACAGAAAATAAACGGTAAAACATACATATCCGTAAAAGATGAAAATGACGATTTAAAAAAAATTGTAAAGGGATTGGTTCCCCATTTAAATAAAAGATGAAAGGGATTGAATTATGAAAATAAAAACAATTGTTCTTTTAACAGCGGCTCTTATATTATTATGCGGCTCATCACCCTGGGAAGGAGCGGCTGCAACAGCTCCGGACGGAGAACTTCCCGGGAATGGCCGTTATGTCGCGACAAATTCGTTCCCCAGGAATACAGTTGTAGATATTACCAATATAGAAACCGGAAAGAGTACCCGCGCCATTGTCGCGAACGGGCTTAACAGTCCCGGTCTGCTTGCGCTTGTTTCACGCGAAGCGGCGGAATTAATCGGAATGAGAACCGGCTCTGTCGGCAGAATAAGAATGACGCAGCCGTCCGATCCGATTGCGTATCTGCGCTTTAAAGAGGGCATAGCGTCAGGAATCACCGATTATGACTCAGGAAATATCATTACGGAAGAAACATTCAGAGGAGAAACTGCCGGACAGGAATCAGCGCAAGAGAATACCAGTCAGCCTGTTCAGGAACAGCCGCAGCTAGCGGAAAATACCGCGTCAGAAGAACAACCGGCTAATGCACAGCAGACCGCGTCAGGTTATCTTCTTGAACCTGAATGGGGCGGAAGAAGTACAAATGTGGTTAACCTTCCTGAATATATAGTAACTGAAGTGATAACGGAAGAAATCCCGGAAGAAGAAGCGCAGCCTGAGGAGATAGCGGAAGAACCCCCGGAAGAAGCGCACCCTGAGGAGATAGCGGAAGAACCCCCGGAAGAAGAAACGCAGCCCGAAGAAATAGCTGAAGAAGCCCCCGAAGAAGCGCAACCCGAAGAAATAGCTGAAGAAGCCCCTGAAGAAGCGCAGCCCGAGGAGATAGCGGAAGAGATCCCTGAAGAAGCGCAGCCTGAAGAGATAGCGGAAGAAGCCCCCGAAGAAGCGCAGCCCGAAGAAATAGCGGAAGAAGTCCCCGAAGAGGAACCGCAAGAAATTGCAGAGGCAACTGAGTACAATATTGTGCCGGCGGAAGAACGCCCGCCTGTTTCTGATATTTACGGCATAGATCCGGCAAGTATAATTCCGGGCATTAGCGGCCCTCCTGCGGAGCCAATAGAGGAAATCGTTGAATTACCTGCCGCAGAGGAACCTGTAATCGCAGTTATAGAAAGTCCTGCCGAATTGTCTTTTTCCATACCAAGGGTTACAGAACTGGATATAGGCAAATATTATGTTCAAATAGCAGCTTTGGATTCTGCGGAATCTGTAGAAAACGCCGTCCGTCTTATAGACACCAGTTACAAACCTGTTGTTTATAAAGACGGCGATAAATGGTTCCGCATCCTTTTGGGCCCTCTGAACCAGGGTGAAAGCGCCGCCGTCCTGGTACGGTTTAAAAGTATAGGTTTTAAAGACGCTTTTGTAAGACAGGTGAGATAGTGTGTAGTAAGGAGTGATAGGGTCTAATTTCATTAATCACTCCTCATTTTTAACCCCGCATTAATACTGGTCACTGGCCAAAAAGTGTGATATATTTCATATATCCATGACAAATACGCCATTTTTTACTGACGGGCTGAGATTTTCATGCAAACGTTGTTCTTCTTGCTGCCGTTTTGAGCCGGGATATGTGTTTTTATGCGATAAAGACATGTCTCAGCTTCTAACTGAGTTAAAAATGGATAAAAACGCCTTTATAAAGACGTATTGCCGCTGGATTGCTTTCCATGGCGGAGAATCACTTTCATTAAAGGAAAAATCCAATAAAGACTGCATATTCTGGAATGACGGCTGTACTGTATATCACGCGCGGCCGCTGCAATGCAGAACATTTCCGTTTTGGGAATCCATTGTCGCTTCCAGGAAAAGCTGGCAGAATACCGCATGTGAATGTCCGGGAATAAATTCAGGCGAGACGCATACAGGCGAAGAAATAGGGCAATACCTCAGTTTGGCTTCTTCCCAAAATTACATAAACAGACAGGGGAATGAGCCTTGAAAGTGCATTTTTGGGGAGTGCGCGGTTCCCTTCCGGCGCCTGTTGCGCCGTCTCGCGTTAAATCGAAAATTTCCGCGATTGTAGAACAGATAACGCCCGCAGATTTAACAGATGCCGAAAGCAGGGAAAAATTCCTCAGCGGGCTTCCGCCCTGGCTTTTCGGAACTGCCGGCGGAAACAGCGCATGCGTAAGTCTTGACTTTAACGTTCCTGATGAATGTATAGTTTTTGACTGCGGTTCAGGAATCCGGGAACTGGGTATGGCGCATACCGGCGAGAACCGGAAAATATCCCGGTATCACATTTTTCTTTCCCATTTCCATTGGGATCATATTCACGGGCTGCCTTTTTTCGGTCCTGGATACAATCCGTCGATGAAACTGGATTTTTATTCGCCGGCGCCTGAACTGGAGAAATTCCTTGGCGGTCAAATGGTAAGCCCCTATTTTCCGATTAATTTTAGCGCGATGAGATGCGCAAAAACCTTTCATATTCTGGAAAAAAATATCAGCATTGGCGGCTGTAATATCAATTTTAAAAGAATGAACCATCCTGGAGGTTCATACGCGTACCGCGTAAGCGAAGGAAACAAACGGTTTATCTATTCAACGGATACCGAGCTTACTGCCGGAGATTTCCAGGAAACAGATGAAAACGCGGCTTTTTTCATGAATGCCGACTTGCTGGTTATTGACTGTCAGTATACAATAGGCGAAGCTGTCAACAGGAACAACTGGGGACACAGCGCTTTCAGCCTGGCTGTAGATTTTACCGCGAAATGGGGAATAAAACACATGGTAATGTTCCATCATGATCCTTCCAGCGATGATTTTAAATTATACGGCCTGCTTCAATCGGCAAAGTGGTATCTGGAAAGCAAGAATATAAAAGGAATTGAATTGTCCCTGGCTTATGAGGGTCTGGAAATAACAATATAACCGGAAGTGTCATTGACTAAAAAAGAGAAAAAACAAAAAGAAAGTAAATCCCGCGCTTCACGGATACGCGGCATATTTAAAATCTTCGCCGCCCTTGTTATCTGCGTTATAATTGCAATTGCGGCAGTTCTTGGCGCTTTCATGTATCTAAACGCTCCGGCTCAAAACGCGGCGATAACAGAACAGGACGGCATCAGCATCATTGATAATAAAATTTATGTTGAAGTGCGCAGGGGCGAAAGCGCCCGTTCTGTAGGAGCGCGTCTTGAAAGCGCCGGACTTATAAAAAGCAGGCAATTCTGGTATTTATTAAACCGTTATAAAAATGAACAGTTGAAAACCGGAACATACATACTTGACGTTCCGGCAAGCCAGAGCGCGATTTTCCGCGTTCTTGCATCGGGAAGGCAGATTTTATATCGCGTAACGATTCCGGAAGGCGTAACATTAAAGAAGACCGCGGTAATACTGGAAGAAGCCGGCATCTGTCCTGCCGTTGAATTTCTGGCCGCCGCCGCGGACAGTGAAATAATAAAAAGTTACCGCATACCAAACGCTTCTGTAGAGGGCTATCTCTTTCCGGATACATACATGTTCCCCATCAATTTCCCCGCGCATAAAGTAATAAAAACGATGGCGGATAATTTTTTCGGGAAAATAAAAACGTTTGACGCTTCATTCGCGCTCATGGATCCGCAGCAGTTAAACGAAAAAGTAATAATCGCGTCTATCGTTGAACGCGAGTACCGTGTGCCGGAAGAAGCGGCGTTAATGGCGGGGGTTTTTTATAACCGTCTGCGCATAAATATGGCTCTTCAGTCATGCGCAACTGTTGAGTATATCATTACCGAGATACGCGGAAGGCCGCACCCCAAAGTGCTGTACAATATAGATCTTGAAATACGCAGTCCGTATAACACTTATATGAATCCGGGACTGCCTCCGGGTCCGATCTCCGCTCCGGGAGCGGTTGCGCTTCGGGCGGCTTTCTTTCCCGAAAACAGCGATTTTCTTTTTTTCCGCGTAGACGGCACGCAGAGCGGCAGGCATTATTTTTCAAAAACATACGACGAACATATCAGGGCGGGGCAGTTGTATACAAAGAGCCGGATGTGAGGCGTTATGGCTTTTATTTCAAAAACGACAATCCAGGAAGTAAAAGATCGTCTTGACGCCATTGCCGTAATAGGAGAGTATGTCCGGCTTGAAAAAAAAAGCGGAAGATGGTGGGGACGCTGCCCCTTTCATGCCGGAGGACAGGAAAAAACGCCTTCTTTCAAAGTGGATCCGGACTTAAAGCTGTACCATTGTTTTGGCTGCGGCGCCAAGGGCAATGTGATTGGTTTTGTTATGGAGATGGAAAAAACCCCGTATCCTGAAACAATTAAAACCCTTGCCCAAAAAATGGGAATAGAAATTATCTATGAAGACGGAGGAACAGCGGAAACAAAAATTGATAATTCCAGGAAAGATGAACTTTTTGAACTGTACCGCAGAACGACTGTAACATTTTCACATTTTCTTTGTGAGAAACAGGAAGGGCAAAAGGCTTTGGATTATATTATAAACAGGGGCATCAGCAAAGAAATGATTGAGCTTTTCAGGCTTGGCTACGCTCCGTCTGACCGGCGGTTTTTATTCAATTTTTTAACCCAAAAAGGATATTCAGAAGAATTTCTGGAAAAATCAGGCTTGTTTTCATCAAATTATAAAAATATGCCGATGTTCTCCAACAGGCTTATGTTTCCCATCTGCGACCGGCAGAACAGGGTTATAGCTTTCGGCGGCAGGGCAATGCCCGGCAGCATTCAGAATGACGGCAAAGAACCGCCGAAATATATTAACTCTCCTGAGACCGAAATCTATAAAAAGGGGCAGACCCTTTACGCCCTTAACCTGGCGCTGCCTGAAATCAGGAAAACAAAGACCGTATGCCTTGCCGAAGGAAATGTGGATGTAATTGCCCTGCATCAGGCAGGCATTATAAACGCGGTTGCCCCCCTTGGAACAGCGTTCACAGACGAGCAGGCAAAATTATTGCGGCGATGGGCGGAAAAGATCATTTTGATTCTGGATACCGACGAAGCGGGAGAAAAAGCCGCCTACAAATCAATTTTAATCTGTAGGAAAAACGGATTATACTGCGATGTAGCCCAGATACAACAGGCAATAATGGCTCAAACCGGCGCCAAAGATATCGAAATAAAAGATCCTGCTGAAATTTTGCAAAAATTCGGCGCTCAGATATTGAAAAAGATTGTAAATTATACTATAAATGACATGGAATACCTTATTTCCCGCACAAAATCCCGGGGCAATGCGTCAGGAGGCGGCAGGAATCGCGCGGCGGACTTTTTATTTCCGTATTTGGAGGCGCTTGATTCTGAGATTGAAAGGGAAGAATGTATTACAGTAATCGCAGACAATTTTGGAGTTGATCGTAGCGCAGTACAGAAAGATTATAACAAGCGGAATAAAGGAGGTTATTCACGGCAGAACGCTTTTGACAAACCGCAGGAGGTTTTGGCAAATCAGCCGCTCAGAATGAATAACGAACTGTTCCTGCTGACAGTTGTATCCGTAAACATGAATCTGTATCCGGAATTTCGTTCAAACCTGGAGATTAGGGAAATTGATGATCCTTTTGCAAAAGAGCTCTTTATCGCAATGGAAGAGTGTTATATTCACGACGAAAGAGATACCGATTCCCTGCTCGCAAGGATTACGAATGAGCCGTTGAAAGATTTTATCGCAAGCAGGGGCGTTTCCGAAGAATTCAGGGGAGGCCCCGGCAGAGAACCAGGCCGGCTGATGGAGGATGGCATAAACGAAATCAAAAAGAAAAGGATCCGCATAAAATTGGCGGATATAAACGCTAAAATCCGGATGAGCGAGAGGACAGCAGGCGAAGAAGAAAATATCAATGAATTGCTTGCTGAAAAAAAATACCTCGATTCGCAGATGCGAAAACTCGAAGGAAGATAAAATTAACAAGGATGTCCATTGATGTTTAATTTGAATTCCATTTCCAAAAGAAAAGTTTCTCCCCTTATAAAACATTTTTACAAAAAACCTGCGCGTAACAAAATACGGCAAAAACATCAGCCGCAGACAGCGGTAAATGCCGCGGCTGCGGCGGCCGCTGCTCTTGACATGGAGCAGACCGCCTCGGATCCGGCCATTATAAAACTGCTTGAATACGCAAAAGAGAAAAAAACCCTGTCATACGAAGAACTGTCGGATTTTCTTCCTGAGCACATAACAAACTCGGATAAAATTGAACAGGTTCTCGCCCTGCTTGAAACCAATAATGTTCAGCTGATAGAAGAGGATTCTTCATCGGAAGAAGACGAAAGCGATTCCCGCAAGCATCAGGAAAGCGCCAAAAAAAGATCCTCTTCCGGCAGCGACAAGGATTCTTCCCTTGTTGACGACCCAATAAGGCTATACCTGCGCGAGATTGGAAGAGAACATCTTCTGACTGCCGAGCAGGAAATTGAACTTTCCAAACAGATGGAAGACGGGGAGAATATTGTAAAGGGCGTAATAAAAAGATCGGGCATGGTAATACCCGAATTTTATTATATCGCCCAAAAGGCGTTCTCAAAAAGGGACATGAAGGAGCTTAACCTTTCCAAAAAAGAAATAACTGAGCACATGACAGAGTGCCGACGCCTTAACCAATTTTACAAAGATACGTTACGCGCCATTTTAAGCGACCTGCGCAACTATATCGAACTGAAAAAGAACCTTATTTCAAGGGATATGGATTACCTTGAGGATAAGGAATGCACCGTCATACGCAGGCGTATCATGAAGATTGTAAAAAGCACGCAGATACATCCGGATGAAATTCAGGCGTTTTCCGACAAGTTCATAATGGCGGCAAAAAAAATAAAGCGTTATATAAAAGAACAGGAGCGCCTTGAAAAGCACCTGAAGGTTACCTCAACAAAGGAACTGAGAACTCTCGGACGCTATCTTACAATCAGGGAAGAAAGAGAAAAACTGGAAACCGAACTTGGCCTTTCCTCTGATGAAATAAAGGAAAAGATCAGGCTGATACAGGTGACGCAGAAGAAAATCAGAACCCTGGAAGCGGAATTTGAAGAGCCGATCGAGAACATCAATCAAATGGCGGGTGAAATCAGTCACGGAAGAATAATGATGAAAAACGCCAAGGACAGGCTGATAAGAGCCAATTTAAGGCTGGTGGTTTCTATCGCGAAAAAATATACAAACAGGGGGCTTCATTTCTTTGATCTTGTCCAGGAAGGCAATATCGGCCTTATTAAAGCGGTTGAAAAATTTGAATATCAGAAAGGTTTTAAATTCTCAACATACGCTACATGGTGGATAAGACAGGCGATAACGCGCTCCATTTCCGATCAGGCGCGCACTATCCGCGTACCTGTTCATATGATCGAGCAGATCAACAAGGTTGTCCGTGAATCAAGGCAGCTTATGCAGTCTCTTGGAAGAGAACCCACAGATGAGGAAATAGCGGAAAAACTGGGCGGCAGCTGGACCGCGATGCGCGTTAAATCCGTAAAAAATGTCGCGCGCGAACCTATCAGTCTTGAAACCCCTATCGGCGAAGAGGAAGATTCCCTTTTGGGAGACTTTATCGAAGACAAGGATGTTGAAAATCCGGCCAATCAGACCGCGTTCACGCTTCTTCAGGAACAGCTTAGCGGGGTTCTTTCAACGCTTCCTTCGCGCGAACAGGAAGTGCTCAAAATGCGTTTTGGCCTTGATGACGGCTATTCGCTGACCCTTGAGGAAGTGGGCTTGTATTTTAATGTGACTCGTGAAAGGATAAGGCAGATAGAAGCCAAAGCGCTTCGCAGGCTGCGGCACCCGAAGAGAAGCCGCAAACTAAAGGATTATCTGGATCATTGATATAAATTTCAGGAGGAATTATGGTAACCGAGAATGACTTGAATAAATTGCGTACTTTACAGGAGATTATTTTTGAAAAAATAGGCCTGGAAAAGAATGTTCAGGAAATACCCAAACTATTGGGTACGCAGGAAGAACTTCTTACAAGGCTTAAAAAAACATTTATCGAGAAAAATCAGGAATATGAGAGAGTTAAATCCGAGGAAGGCGATTTCAGGAACAGGCTTATTGATGCTGAAACCGCCAGGGAAAAAGCCGAGAAAAACATGGATGTGATCAACACGCAGCGCGAATATGAAGCTCTTGACAAGGAAATCCGCGACGCATCTGAGAAAGAACAGCAGTACCGCAAGGATCTTCAGCAGAGAGAGCGTGTTCTTGTGGAACTTGACGAGCAGATTAAACAGCATGCGGCGTTAATTGAGCAGCAGGAAATGGAACTGGAAGAACGCAGGAAAAAAATAGAAGCTGAAGTAACGGAAAAAGAAAACCAAATTGACGCTCTGCGGAAGAAGGAAATCAAGTTAACCGAAAATCTTGATTCGGAGATGGTTTTTAAATTTGAAAGAATTATAAAAAATAAAATGGGAATTGGAATCGTAGCCATCAAGGGCAATGTCTGCATGGGCTGCCACATGATTCTCCCTGTTCAGTTCGCAAATCAGGTTCGCCTTGGCGATGAATTTGTTTTTTGCCCTTATTGCTCGCGCATTTTATTTTATGAAGAATCCGCCGAAGGCGAAGAGGACTACTTTAACACCGAAGACACAGGCGCTCTTTCCGATCTTGACGATATGGAAGAGGATGATTTTGAAGATGACGATGAAGAAGAGGAAATCATCAATATAGATTCCGAGGAATAACCCGGGAGTTTTTAAAAAAAACGATGAACCGTAAGCCGGGTTCTGTAATCTGACCGTTAAAAATACCGGCCAGACGCCGCCATCTGTCTGAAAGCGCCGTTTCCGGCGCTTTTTAGCAGTCTACCTGCGCTTAACCAACGGGTCGTTGCCGCGCTGACTTGACTTTGCTCCTGATGAGGCTTGCAATTTTCCAGCTTCGCTGGAATCTTTCCGGTATTGTTGCCAATACCGAGGTGGGCTCTTACCCCGCCTTTTCACCCTTACCTGGCCAAAAATGCCAAAGAAGGCGCCAAAAATCTGGCGTACTTATGACATTTTAAGCGGTCAGGCGGTATTTTTTCTG
This sequence comes from Treponema sp., assembly GCA_031256445.1. Taxonomy (GTDB): domain Bacteria; phylum Spirochaetota; class Spirochaetia; order Treponematales; family Breznakiellaceae; genus WQXQ01. Next base: position 37,876 of record JAIRQN010000106.1, read on the forward strand.
TGGCGCTGTCTGTCCCCGGCGCCTAACTCCTGTAATTCAGAAAACAATTGTTTTTGATACATTACTCATCTACAACAGTCAGGCGCCAGGGCCCGGGAATTACCCGGCATCATACCCTGCGGAGCCCGGACTTTCCTCCCTGTTACAGGCAAAAAATGCCAAATAGAGCGGCAGCCTGGTTCATCGTTTTATAATTTTATATCAGTTTTCCTGAATTTTCAAGGAAATATAGCATTTATGCCTAATTGACACTTTATTTATTTTTATAGTAAATTAAAACCAGAAAATGCATAGTAATAAACCCTGGTCCAGATACGGACGACATATATACCGTTTTAACAGAATCCTGGCCGTTACGGCGGCGCTCATTGTAATTCTGGCTGTCTCTGTCTCATTATTCCTTGCGACCAGTTTTAAAAGCGGCGTTAAAAATGAAAAAAGGGATTTGCAGCGGGTATGGAATGCCGGGAATTATGAACAGGCATATGTAATCAGTAAAAACGCGCTTGCGGATAAACCGATAGATTATTTCCTGCTTACAACAAACGGCTTTTCCGCGTATCAGCTGGGAATTTCGCAGATAAACAACAATAACACTTTATTTTTTATTGACGAATGCATCCGTTCGTTACGCAAAACCCTGCTGCTGAAGGAATCGGCCAATGACGGAAGGGTCTATTATGTTTTGGGAAAGGCTTACAGTTACAAAGGCATGGAATACGCCGACCTTGTAATTAAATATCTTGAAAAAGCGAACAGCCTTTCTTACGGCGCTTCTGATATTCCCGAATATCTTGGGCTTGCCTATGCCGCGTGCAGCGATTACCGGAGCAGCGTAGAGGCGTTTTCCCGCTCTTTTATTCCGGGTAAGCAGCCGTCAGATACTCTTCTGCTGTCAATAGCGCGTTCCTATATGGCAATGGAAGAATATTCCATGGCGGCAGGTTATCTGAAACAGTGCATAGACAGTTCTCCGGATTCAAAATCAGTTATTGTGGCGCTTCTTCTTCTTGCGGAAATTTATAAAACGACAAATGATTTTGTCAACGCGGAAAAAATGTATGTAAGCATTCTGGACGCTTCGGGTGAAAATGCGGAAGTTCATTATCAATTGGGAGAACTTTACAACCTGCAGGGCGATACTACAAAGGCAAGAGCCGAATGGAGAATCGCGTACAGGCAAAATCCGGCCCATTCAAAAGCAAGAGCCAGGTTAAATATATAGGGGATATAAGGAGTTAATATGTTTGGCAATATGTCATCTGATCTAGGCATTGATTTGGGAACCTGCAATACGCTTATTTTCATAAAAGGAAAAGGCATAGTGCTGAATGAGCCGTCCGTTGTAGCCGTTGAACGCGGCACAAAAAGAATTGTCGCTGTGGGAGCGGACGCGAAAAGAATGTTATGGAAAACTCCGGAAAATATTATGGCGATAAGGCCGTTACGCGAAGGCGTTATCGCTGACATTGAATCAACGGAAAAAATGATCCGCTATTTTATTTACCGCGTTTTTCCGCGCTACCGTTTTTTAAAGCCGCGTATGGTTATCGGCGTTCCGTCATGCATAACGGAAGTTGAACGCCGCGCGGTGGAAGAAAGCGCATACAAATCAGGAGCCCGTGAGGTGCACATTATCGAAGAAAGCCTTGCCGCCGCGATAGGCGCTGATATTCCAATCAGGGAGCCTGCGGGACACATGGTATGCGATATCGGCGGCGGCACAACGGAAATATCGGTTATCTCGCTGGGCGGCATGGTTGTAACAAGCGCGATACGGATTGGCGGGGATGAATTTGACGATGCCATAATAAAACACATTCGCAGCGTTCATAATCTTGTAATCGGCGAACAGATGGCGGAAAAGCTTAAAATTGAAATCGGGAACGCGTCTCCGGACAGGATTATCGAGAAAATGGAAGTCAAAGGAAATGACGCAATAACAGGGCTTCCGCGCCGGCTTGAGATAGATTCAGTTGAAGTAAGGGAAGCGCTTAAAGATCCAATAACGCAGATAATAGACGAAATAAAAGCGGTTCTCGGTAAAACGCCGCCGGAACTGGCCGCGGATATCGTAGACCGCGGTATTGTCATGACAGGCGGCGGCTCTCTGTTAAAAGGGCTTGATAAATTAATCGCCAAGGAAACGGGAGTTCCGGCGATAATAGCGGATCAGCCGGAAATCTGCGTCGCGCTTGGAGCCGGAAAATATTTTGAGTACATGAGAGGATCCGATCTTACAAAAAATATTTACGACAGACTGAACGGCTAAATTATGCGGCGCAGTATCTTTGGTATGCTATCGCGGAAAAGCGGCGGCAGAAAACCAGGGACGCCGCTGAACGCGACTGTCTATGTATTCATATCTCTTGTAATTGTTTCATTTTTGCTGCTCATGTTTTCCAGTCGTTCTTTGATATTTAATGTCAAAAACGCGGGTTTATCCCTTTTTTCCGGAGTCCGGGGCGGCATTCACGAAATATCTTCTTTTGCTTCAAGAACCGTTCTTTCTGTCAGGGAACTTTCCGATTTGCGCAAAGAACACGCGGAGCTGCTGAAGATTCTTGAACGTTACGAGGAACTGGAACGCAGCAACGCGGAAATTTATCAGGAGAATATCCGGCTGCGCGAACAGCTTGGCTTTTCGCAGGCTCTGCGCTACCGCAGAATCCCAGCGCAGATATCCGGACGCGATCCCGACAATCTTTACTCCGCAATTGTAATTAACAAGGGCAGCTTTGCCGGCGTTTCCAACGATATGACGGTAGTCGCCTGGCAGAACGGTACCCAGGCTCTGGTGGGAAAGGTGATACAAACGGGCGCTTTTGAAAGCCTTATAATGCCTGTGTATGACATTAACGCTCTTGTTTCTTCGCGTTTTTCCGTAACGCGGTTTGAAGGCATAATAGAAGGGCAGGGTAACAGAGAAGCGCCGCTTTTAATGCGTTTTGTTCCCAAACGCGCCAGGGAAGAAATAAATATCGGCGATATTATCATTTCAAGCGGATTGGGCGGGGTATATCCCGAAGGAATTAACATTGGGCGCGTAGGCGCGGTTAATGTTCTGGAGTATGAGACAACTCTGGAACTGGAAGTAATACCCATGATTGATTTTTCCAGACTGGAATATTTATTTTTGGTAGAACCAATGACGGAAACGGAAAATGAGTAAACGTATTATCTGGACAGTAATTTTTTGCGTAGCCGCGGGAATTCTGCAATCCGCCGTTTTTCCAAAAATCGCTTTGTTTAAGGTGATTCCCGATTTATCATTGTGCATTCTGGTTTTCGCGGCTTATACAAACGGAACCATGACAGGACAGGTTTCAGGGTTTTTCTCGGGCCTGTTCCTGGATTTTCTTTCAGCCGCTCCTCTCGGGCTCAATTGCCTTGTCCGCACTCTGATAGGCGCGCTTGCCGGAGTTTTTAAGGGCGCATTTTTTCTTGATATTATTTTTATGCCGGTTATTTTATGTTCCCTTGCCACCATTATCAAAGCGTTAATTCTTTTTATTATTAATTTATTTATGGGCCATACGGTTCCCGCCTATTCGTTCCTTTCTTCGCTCTTCTGGATTGAATTCGGCCTTAATGTCGTAAGCGCGCCGTTTTTATTTTTCCTTTTAAAGCGTTTCAGGCCTCTTGCCCCCGGACGGAGCTAGATAATGCAGGAGGTTATCGCAAGGCGCATAATAATAATCAGAATACTGGTTATTCTTGTCTTCGCAGTTTACAGCCTCAAATTGTTCAGCATGCAAATCCTTTCCGGAGACATTTATCTTTCAAGAGCCCAGGACATTTCGCGAAGATCGTTTACAATCACGACTCAAAGGGGAGAAATTTACGATCGGGATTTTACCCGGCCTCTTGTAATGAACAGGGACTCTTTCGCGGTTAATATAACTCCCGCCGAAGTGCCGCGCGGCAGAATGGATGACGTTATCGGCGCGGTTTCAAAAATACTCGGCGTTTCTGACGAGGAAATCAGATTAAGGCTTCCAAGCCAGTATTATCAGCTTTACCAGCCTGTTGAAATTGCGTCTAACGTTCCCTTTAACGCGATTGCCGCTCTTGCCGAAAGAAAAAACACGCTTCCTGGGGTTTCATGGCACAGCAAACCGGTGCGCAACTATGTGAACACAGGCAGCCTGTCGCATGTTTTGGGATATGTTGGGGATATTACCCGCGATGAGCTTACCACCCTTTATAATATGGGCTATCAGCAGGGAGATGTAATAGGCAAAGCCGGAATTGAAAAACAGTACGATGAACTTTTGCGCGGCAGTGAAGGCAGAGAAATCAGAACTGTAGATGTCAGGGGCAGACGCATAACGGGCCGCGAAAACACGGTGCTTGTTCCTCCGGAAATGGGAAAAAATCTTGTATTGACTATCGACACAAAACTTCAGACTCTGGTTGAAAAGGCGCTTGGAAGGAGAATTGGAGCCGCGGTAGTAATGAAGCCGAACGGTGAAATTCTTGCCATGGTTTCCTATCCCTGGTACGATCCCAACATTTTCACAAGCGGGCAGAGTTCCGATTATCAGGTTCTCGCGAACGATCCCAACAAGCCGTTTATCAACAGGGTTATTCAGTCATCTTATCCTCCCGCATCAACATTTAAAATAGTTATGACTACCGCAATTATCACTGAAAACCTGTTCCCCACAGAACAAACCATACTTTGCCAGGGAATGATGCACTTTGGCAACCGTGACTGGAACTGCCATATCCGCCGGCCTGGGCACGGAAGGCTTAACCTGCGCGGCGCTCTGGCTCATTCATGCGATATATACTACTGGACGGTCGGCAGGGATTTTGTCGGCGCGGAAAGAATTGTTTCCTACGCGCGTGAGTACGGTTACGGCGAGTTAACCGGCATTGATCTTCCGGGTGAAATCGCCGGCTTTGTTCCTACGCCGCAATGGAAAGAGCGCCGTTTTCATGAACGATGGGTCGCCGGAGACACGATGAATATGTCAATTGGTCAGGGATATACGCTTGTTACTCCGATACAAATATCAAATATGGTCTGTATGGCATTGAACGACGGCAGAATATATAAACCGCACCTTCTTAAAGAAGTCCGCGATCCTGTTTCAAACGCTGTAGAAATGGATATACGCCCGCAGCTCCTGCACGAAAGCAAACTTCCCGCGGAAATATTCAGCACTGTACGCAGTGACATGAGAAGCGTTGTAACGGAAGGAGCCGCGCAATATCCGCTTAATATGAGATCCGTACAAATTGCGGCAAAAACAGGCACCGCGGAAGTCGGTTTATCCGATCGCTGGCATTCATGGCTTACCGCGTACGCTCCTTACAATTTCGGCAGAAGTTCGCAGATGGTTCGTCCGTCAGAAGAAAATGACAACACAATTGTCGTTACCGTTATTGTAGAAGCGTCAAATCCCTGGGAATGGTGGGCTACTTACGCGACTGCCATTATTTTCCAGGGGCATTTTGCAAACCAGGAATATGAAGATGCGGTAAGAGCCCTGGGATTGCAGTATCTGGCGCCGCTGCAGGGAAGAAGAGAATGAGTTTTCGTGAAATATTAAAACTGGATTATTTATTATTGCTGCCTGTGATAATTCTTCTTGTATTTGGAATATTATTTATATATTCGTCAGGAATTACATCAGCCGGCATTCAGGTTTCAGATGAATATGTAAGGCAGATTATCTGGGCTTCTGGCGGCATGGTAATAGCCCTCGCTCTTGCCCTGATAGATTACAGGCGTTTTTACAATCTTTCCCTTTACATTTATCTTTTTTCGCTTTTACCGCTTTTGTATACCTTAATTTTCGCCAGGGTTGTTTACGATACGCGCTGGCTGCGCATAGGTTCATTCGGGATACAGGTATCGGAATTTGTCAAGATTTCGGTTATTATTCTTTTGGCCCGTTTTCTCGCTGATACTGAACGCAATTCCAAATCATTTTTCCGGTTCTTTATCTGCTGCGTCATCGTCTTTGTTCCGATGGGTATAGTCCTGCTTCAGCCGGATCTTGGCACATCTTTGGTTTATATAGCTATCCTTATTACGATGACATTCACCGCCGGAATATCAATGCGTTATGTGGCGTTTATGTGTTCATCTCTTGCTCTCTCCGGGGTTCTGCTTGTGCTGCCCCTTTGGCAAGCGTATATTCTGCGGAAATCCATGCCTGTAATTACAGTTCTTACAAATCCCAAAATAATCATGCTTGTTATTTTATTCCTGCTTGTTATCGCCGGTATCGCGCTCTTCGGTTTTTTAAAATATAAAAAAGGTTATTTTTACTGGCTTGTTTACGGAGCGGCTATCAGCGTTTTTTCTCTTGGCGTTTCATACGCGGCCCGGCTGATTTTAAAAAATTACCAGGTTATGCGTTTAATTGTTTTTCTGGATCCAAATGTCGATCCGCGCGGCGCCGGCTGGAACATTATCCAGTCAATAACGGCAATAGGGGCCGGAGGGCTTACAGGCAGAGGTTATTTGCAGGGCACTCAGAGCCATTACCGTTTTCTGCCTGAACAGAGCACCGATTTTATATTTTCCATTTTTTCCGAAGAAGCGGGTTTCCTGGGAGGATTGATAGTTTTCCTTATGTATCTGATTATCAGCCTGCGTTTGCTGCATATTATGAAAACCACCATAGACCCGTTCGCAAAATACGTCTGCGCCGGGTTTATGTGTATGTATTGCTTTCACTTTCTTGTAAACGTGGGGATGACGATGGGTATAATGCCAATAACAGGAATTCCTTTGCTTTTTATGTCATACGGAGGTTCGGCAATTTTTTCCGCCATGACAGGCATAGGGCTTGCGTTAAGCATTTACGTCAGAAGGCATAACCGTTGACAGACAGGGCCGCTGCCGTAGATATAATCGCGCAATTGGGCGGTAAATTACTGAAAGTCGATAAGCCTCAGCGTTATACCGGCGGCGAATACGGCGCTTATTGCAGAAAAGACGCATATTTACGCACCTTAATAGCGTTTCCAGATTTATATGAAATCGGGATGGGCAATCAGGCGTTAAAAATTATTTATAACCGCATGAACAACATTCAGGACATAAGCTGCGATCGCGCCTTCGCTGCGGCTCCCGACTTTGAAAAATTGTTACGTGAAAACAATATCCCGCTTTACGGCCTTGATACCGGCGCGAGTCTTGGCAGCTTTGATCTTCTGATGTTCACAATTGGCTATGAATTGGGTTTAAACGGCGTTCTTACGATGCTCGATGTTTCCGGTATACCCATGCGCTGCGAAGAACGGGATTTCTCCCATCCTGTAATCATCGCGGGAGGCCCCGCTGTTTCAAATCCTCTGCCGTTCTCTCCTTTTATTGACGCCTTCTGGATAGGAGAAGCCGAGGCCGGTTTTTTTGAACTTGCGTCTTTATTGGCGCGGATGAAAAAAAGAGGGGAGGGAAGGGCGGCTCTTTTTGATAAAATCGCCTCTCATCCGAATGTATGGGTCAGGGGAAAGAAAAAAGCGTTACGCGCTATCGCATCCGGTTTTTCAGACAGTAAAACCGAAGATGAAAACGCCGCGGTGTTTCCTGTTCCCTGCATGAAGATAGTCCACAATCACGGCGCGGTGGAAATAATGAGAGGCTGCCCGAACGGCTGCCGCTTCTGCCACGCGGGATTCTGGTACAGGCCCGCCCGCCAGAAAAGACAGGATTTGATTGTCAGTCAGGTGCGGCAAATGGTAGAAAAAGGCGGATGGCGGGAAATTAGCCTTTCTTCGCTTTCTTCGGGCGATTATGCCGGCGTCGGGGATCTGGTGGAAAACCTTAATAATCTGTTCAGGGACCGGCACATTTCTTTTCAGATGCCCTCTTTAAAAGTCACAGGTTTTTCGCTTGATCTGCTGGAAAAAATTTCCGTTACAAGAAAAAGCGGCCTTACTTTCGCTGTTGAGACGCCGCGTGATATTTGGCAAATGGCAATAAACAAGGAAGTAACCCGCGGCAATGTTACGGCGATTCTGCAGGAGGCAAAAAGACGCGGATGGAAAAGCGCAAAATTCTATTTCATGATAGGACTTCCGGTAAAGGAAATAATTGTCAATGAACAATTATCAATGAACAGTGATATAGAAGATATAAGCGATATATCAGAAGTTTACAGCGAAGAAGAGGAAATTGTTTCGTTCATTACCGATGTCGGAAGAAGAACGCGCATGCATTTCAATATTAATATTGGGATATTTGTTCCCAAGCCCCATACTCCGTATCAATGGGCTGCGCAGACAGACGGTTCTCTTGCAGAAGAAAAACTAAATTATATACGTTCCAAATTAAAGCCTATGGGACACAAGGTAAGCGTGTCTGACATTCTTACTTCCCGGATTGAAGGCATAATGAGCCGGGGAGACGAGAGAGCGGGTTATTTATGCGAACAGGCATGGCGTAACGGAAACAGGCTTGATGCCTGGAGTGAATATATTGACAAAGAGGTATGGAAGCGGGTTATTGAAGAGAATCGCAATGTTGTTGAACTTATTCTTTCAGGTAAAAACACCCCCTGGCAGCCAATTGATTCCTGTGTTGAGTCTGAATATTTAAAACAGGAACTTGAAAGATCAAATTCGGCGCAGAGAACATCTTCCTGCAGGGAAAAATGCAGTTTATGCGGCGTATGCAATAAACATATAAAAACCACCTGTGAAAAAGAAAACAATACAGTATCAGATATACAATTAAATTCTGCCGAAAAAAATATTTATGTTAACGTATCGCCGCAGCAAGATAACAATGAAGCCATTGACAAGGGCGTTCCGTCTGTTTACAGGATGCTATTTGGTTTCAGTAAAAAAGGACGCGCTGTTTTTCACGGCCACTTAAGTCTTATAGAAATTTTTTCAATGTCTTTTACAAGAGCCAATCTTCCTGTTATTTATACAGGCGGGTTCAATCCGATTGTAAAGATGGAATTCGCATCTCCTTTGTCTACAGGCATCAGCGCCTGTATGGAACTGGCAGCTGTTGATTTTTACAGTGATATTAATTCAGGGGATTTTATTTCCATTCTTAATACATGTTTACCTGAAGGCATAAATCTTGAAAAAGCCGGATGTTTCAAAATTTTAAGCGGAATGAAAAAACATTCGCTTGCGTCACTTTTTTGGGGTTCCTGTTATAATTCATCTGAAAATGAAAAAGATTATGTTAACTTTAACAATGATAAGGTTTACAGAAAAACAAGGCTTGAAAGTGATTGTTCATCCGTATTTGATTTATGCCGCATTGAAGTTCTGGCTAAAAATATAGCCGACAATAGCGTATGGGCGTCATATTTTGATGTTTATAAGTATCTATACGGCAATAATTTATAACGATTAGGATATTATTTAGTAGACAGAATATACATTATAGCCAGTAAAATGAATACTGGAAAGTTAAAGATTTATAATACCTGGAGATTTACCTTTTACATATTTGGCAGCTTGAATACGCCTATATGCGTTGGTTTGCTGTATATCTGAGTAAAAAGCGCGTTATCATAACCTACCGCGACAATATACATGGAAACATAGGCATGCCCCTGAATTCCGGAGCGGCCTGAAACATCCGCGTTAACTGTAGCTACGGCGTTTTCATTGCTGCTCAGTCCGGAGGTATTTCTGAAAAAAAGATCCGGCTGCCCTGTGGGAAGCCTGGGCTGCGGAGATATTAATTCGCTTGAACGGCAAATGCGTATTTCCTCATTATTATTGAATGAACCAAGGCTTACGACAGGATAATTTCCGTCCTGGGTTGGAAACCTTATTGACAATGTACCGCCTCTTGAAGGCAATAAACTGCCTATGTCTTCATCCTCAAAACAGAGTTCAAAATAGTTCCTGTTTCTGAAATTTGTGTTCACAGATGTGCTTGCGGATGTATTGGTTGGATCGGTGCTTGGAAAAATCGCGTTATAATCATTTATAAGATTTGGGCTTATTGAACTGAATTGGCTGTTATCAGAAGACTCAGTTGGATAATTGCTGATGTAAATTCTGTAGAAAATCGAATAGTTTGACGCGTAATAAAAACCGGAAATCGAAGGAAGATTAATGGTTGCTTCGGTATTTAATCTGGTAATAATGCTTGCCTGCGGTACCTGAGGGAGATAATAGTATTCCTCAAGGCCGCAGGACAATAGAAGAAGCCCTGCAGTCAAAAACAGCAGCTTCCTGTAAATCATTTTGATGAATCAAGGACGATTATCCGGCTGTTGGCAAGATTCGCCCAGACAGTTAAATGCGGCCATTTGCTAAGTACGCCGCGGTACGCGTCAAGCGCGGCCGGAATATCATTAAGTTTTTCGTTAATTCTGCCTGCCGCGAATTGCGCCCTGACAGCCGCCGGATATTCAAACGGATGAGAGACACAGGCCATGTATAGCTCAAGCGCCTGTTCCAGATTACCCTGCTCTTCCGAAGCCGCCGCCGCATTAAAGAGCGCTGCCGGAGCCATGTATGTTTTCGGCGCGGCTTTGGCGGCGCTGCGATAAGCCTCTTCCGCCTGCGGCCACTCTTTTCTTTCCGCATGAATCTGACCGACTATAGACCATGCCCTTCCCGCGGCAAAACCTCTTTTTGATTTGGCAAAATTGCTGATATCTGTAATTAATTCCTGGACAACAGCGGCATTTTCCCCGTCATTCAGGGAAGATTTAATCTCGGTAAATTTCCGCGATAATTCCTCTATCTCGCCCATTGATTTTTTATTAAAAAATTCATTCAGGGAAACGGTAACAACAAAGCCCGCAATAAGGAAAATTATTACGCCCATACTGATAAAAATAATTCTTCTGTTTCTTTGGACAAAATCGTTAATTTTGTTCCCCAAACTTACATTGTTGTTCTGCATCATAACTCCTTGGGAATATTTATTTTAAGCTCTTTAATCAATCTTGACAGATATGTACGCTGAATGACAAGCGCTCTTGACGCGTCTGTCTGATTCCATTCATTTTCTTCCAGTACCTTCCGTATAAAATTTGCCTTAAAGACATTAATTGCGGTTTTTAAATTCCGCTCTGTTATTTCGCCTTCTCCGTCCTGCGCGGGTTTCAGGAAAAGGTCTTCGCGTTCTATCCATTTGTTTTTTCCGATTACGCACGCTCTTTCAATGCAGTTCTGAAGCTCGCGAACGTTTCCCGGCCACGAATAGGAAAGCATCGTCTGAAGCGCGTCTTCTGAAAACCCGGAGAACTGTTTTTTTGTTTCTCTCATAAAATTCTCAAGGAAAAAACGCGACAGCTCGGGAATGTCTTCCGGCCTTTGCCTTAAAGGCGGGATAAAAATCGGAAGCACATTCAGGCGGTAATACAAATCCCCTCGGAACTGGCCTTTTTTAACCTGTTCCTCCAGGTCTTTATTGGTAGCCGCTATTATGCGCACATTAACATTAACGGTTGTATCGGAACCTACTTTCTCAAATTTTCTTTCCTGGATGACGCGCAGGATTTTTGCCTGCAATGACAAAGGCAGATCGCCTATTTCATCAAGAAAGATCGTTCCGCTGTCTGCCATTTCAAAACGTCCCTGTCTGTTGGAAATCGCGTTTGTAAAAGCGCCTTTTACGTGTCCGAACAATTCGCTTTCCAGCAATCCTTCCGGCAATGCCGCGCAATTTACCCTGATAAACGCGCAGCGGCTGCGCGGACTTCGCAGATGTATCTGCTCGGCAAACAGTTCCTTTCCTACTCCGCTTTCTCCCAGCAAAAGAACAGACGAGTCCGTTTTCGCCACTCTGTCGATAATCTCCATTTTCTCCAGAATGACAGGGCTTTTTGTTATAATGGTATGGTATCCCTGATCTGTTGTTTTAAGTTTTTCCTGCAATATTTTAATTTCACTGTCAGCTTCTTCCATGCTCTTTGTGTTAACGACAGCCAGAGCGGCCTGATTGGCGAAAACTTCCAGCCATTCAATATCGTCCTGGGTAAATTCCGCGTCAGCTTTTTTATTAATAACCTGAAGAACTCCGATACATTCATCTTTAATTCTCATTGGAACTGCTATCATTGTTTTGGATTTATAGTTTATTTCCTGCGCGATATTGCTTAAATGCCGTTTATCGTTTGCTACGTCGTTTACAATCACAGATTTGTTATGCAGGGCAACCCAGCCTGCTATGCCTTCTCCAAGTTTTACGGTGTACTTTTGAACTTCCTTGCCTTTGGAGCCAAGCGCAACTTCAAAGTACAGTTCCTGTCTTTCCTTGTTCATCAGCAGCAGACTTGACGCCTCAGCGTCGGAAAGCCTGGTTGCCGATTCCATTATCTGGGAAAGAAGGAGATGAACATCCCTGAAATTGGAATTAATCAGGGAGTTTATCTCGATTAGAGTATGGAATTTATTTGCGTCGATCTTTGACAGCATGGCCGTCCTTAATACTTACTGGGTTTTTTTGGTGTCATCAGAATCCGCAGATTCGGAATTTTTTGACTTAAGCACAGAACCCAGCGTATAAGTGGAATCTGAAGACCCTTCATTATCGTACCCCGTCATATAACGGGAGATTTCTTCTCTTTGCACTTTCTTTTGATAATCACGAATTGAAAAAGCGACTTTTTGCTTATCGCCCTGTATTTCATGAACAATCGCTCTGACCCTGTCTCCTGTCTTGTATTTTTTCAGGGCTTCATCGGGATCTTCTTCGCGGTTTTCGACAAGATTGGTCTTGTGAATAAGCCCTTCTATACCGCCCGGTATACGCAGGAATATTCCAAAATCTGTTACAGAGGCAACCTCTCCTTCCACAGGAGAGCCGATCTTGTAGGTATCGCTGAAGTTCTTCCATGGATCTTCAGAGAGCTGCTTGATGCCCAGCTTTACATTTCTGTTCACGGTATCAACTGAAAGTACCATTACTTCAACTTCCTGCCCCTGCACAAGACCGCTTCCGGCATTTTTTGCTTTCCTTGTCCAGGATATATCGTCAAGATGCAGGAAACCGTCAATACCCTCTTCCAGTTCGATAAAGGCGCCGGCATTCGTAATCTTGACGACTTTTCGCATAACCCTCGCGCCGACAGGATATTTTTCCGCGATATTTTCCCACGGGTTATCCTGAACCTGTTTAAGACCGAGCGATACCCTGCCCGCCTGAAGATCGTAACCGAGGATCATACATTCAACAATATCATTGGGCTTTAAAAGATCCTGCGGTTTTTGAATTTTCTTTATCCATGAAAATTCAGAGATATGCGCAAGGCCCTCTATTCCTTCTTCCAGTTCAATAAACGCGCCGAAGTCCGTAAGTTTTGTTACTTTTCCTTTTACAATATCGTTAACGTGGTATTTTTCTTCAAAGTGTATCCAGGGATCATCTGTATAATGTTTCAGCGAAAGATTGATCCGTTTTTCCTGACGGTCTATGCGAATTACTTTTAAACGGATTTCCTGGCCCTTTTTTACAAAGTCTTTTGGGCGCGTAACATGGCCCCAGCTCATATCGTTGATGTGCAGAAGCCCGTCAAAACCTCCAAGATCGATAAACGCGCCGAATGATGTGAAACTCTTTACAACGCCGTTTATATCAGAGCCGATAGGCGTATTTTCAAAAAAATCGTTTCTCTTGCGCTCAAGTTCTTCTTCCATGCATTTGCGTCTGTTTACCACTATGTTTATCTTGCCGTCTGAATACAAACGCTCAACATAAACATTAATTTTCATATTAATAATTTTTTCAGGTTTATCCAGTTTTTGAATATCTGACTGACTGACCGGGAGAAAGGCATGCACTCCTGCGCCAAGATTAACATCAAAGCCGCCTTTAACCTGTTTCTCCACTATTCCTTCCACAGGATGTTTTTCCTGATGCGCCTGTCTTAAATTTTTCCAGAAGATCTTTGCGTCCGCTTTCTGTTTGGAAACAATTACCTCTCCGTGTTTATTTTCCTTTGCGATGAGAATTACAGGAACTCCATCGCCGATTTTCGGAATTTCTGTGAATTCAGAGATTGGAATTTTTCCTTCTGACTTGTAACCTACGTCAATAAATACCTGATCAGGGGTAACCTGGATTACTTTGCCTTCGACCAGCTGACCTTCTTCAAGCTGTTCAAGGGATTTAAGGTATTCTTCCTGTAATTGGGTTTGAATATTCTCTCCGTCTTTTACCGAACTAGTGTCCAGAGGGGAACCATTAACGGCATTCGCGCCAGAGGTTACCTTTTCCACTTCCATCTCTGCCATTTTCTTTTCTGTCCTTAATCATTAAACTTAATCTTATCTATTAATCTCTCATAAACTTGGATTATCGTCAAGTCCGATGTATCCAAATATTCCACAGTGTCCGCTATAATAAGACTTCCTTCAATTTTATTTTTATCGATATTGTCACGCTGCATAATAGCTGTTTTTATTTCTTCAAGACTTAACTGCGAAACACCCTGATCAAAGCGCCTTTTTGCCCTTGCTTGCGGCGAAGCGTCCAGATAGAAACGGTGTTCAGCATCCGGGAAAACAACTGTGGTCATGTCTCTGCCTTCCACAACAATATCCTGATCTTTTGCCAGATTTCGGATTAAATCATTCACAATGTGCCTTACGGGCACGATAGCGGACAGCGGCGCGCTATGGCGGTCAATTTCATCTGTGTGAAGAAGTTCAGTTACATTGTTCCCGTCCAGGAAAACATCATCTTTTTTATACGATATGTTAATATTTTTCGCAAAATTGATTATTTTTTCACCATCATTGATATCGATCTTTGCCTGTAAACAGCCCAATGTTATAGCGCGGTATAATTTCCCGGAATTAATGTAAGTATAGTTCATTTTTTCCGCCAGTAATTTGGCTATTGTGCTTTTCCCCGAACCTGCCGGACCGTCAATCGCTATTACCATATATTTTCTCCATAATTTTTTATACCATAAGGGCGCGGAAGGCGTCAAAGAGGTTTTCTATTTCATTGGATACAACCTAAATCTGTAAGTTCTTTTTTGCTTAGCGGTCTTGAACGGCCTTCGGTGAGGTTTCCCAACAGTACATTTCCGATTCTTACCCTGCGAAGGACTGAAGCATGAAGATGAAAGTGGGAAAAAACACGGCGAATTTCACGATTCTTGCCTTCAACAAGGACTATCCTTATTGTCTTGCGTCCGGTTTTTTCCGCCGTTTTCGCTTTATAAAAGACACCCTCAATTGTAATTCCGCTGTTAAATGCCTCTACAACAGTATCGGGAACAATGCCTGTCGCTTCTACAATGTACTCTTTTTCAAAACCCGAGCCCGGGTGTCCAAGACGGGCGGCGAAAGAGCCGTCATTTGTAAAAAAGATGAGGCCGCAGGACATGAAATCCAGCCGCCCGACATTATAAAGACGCCGGCCGGCCTGCGCGAGCAGGTCAAGCGCCAATGGGCGGCCCTGCGGATCGTTTGATGAGCAAATATACCCCGCAGGTTTATTAAGGGCAATGTACAGAAGCCGGTTTTCCGGTTTAACAGGGCTGCCGTCCAAAAGGACTATATCGCCTTCCTGGACTTTATATCCCTGGGCGGTGATTTTTTCTCCGTTTACTGATACTCTTCCCTGCGCTATTATTCCTTCCGCCGCCCGCCTTGAGGCAACTCCGGCGGAAGAAAGAAAAACCTGAAGCCTAATATTTCTCTCCCTCCAGTTCAAACTTTTCAATATCCATTTCACCGAGTTTTGGAAGGTCGGCTATTGAGTTAAGGTTGAACACTTTAAGGAATTCTTTTGTGGTTCCGTACATGACAGGCCGGCCGGGTATATCCTTCTTTCCTGCTTCGCGGACAAGTTCTTTTTCAAGGAGGAGCCTTATCATATTATCAGCGGATACTCCGCGGATTTTTTCTATTTCCGCGCGAGTTACAGGCTGCGAATACGCGACAATCGCGAGGGTTTCCATGGCAGCCCGTGAAATTTTTCCTTCGGTCTTTCTGCCGTAGCGGCTTTTCAGGTTTTCCCAATATTCATGTTTAGCCGAGATCATTATTCCGCCGCCAATGCCGGAAAGTTCAAGGCCGCAGTTTTTTTCCGCGTAACGTTCCCTTAAATTCTCAAGAGCCGCCATTACTGTTTCTTTGGAAAGCCCGCATATGCGGGAGATGCTGCCTTCGTCAAGAGGTTCGCCTTCCATGTATAAAACCGCTTCCACAAGCGCGGTTTCCTTGTCTAAATTATCAGTCACAATAACTCCTGTTCTGCGGCCTGTGATTCCTGACCTCTGATTAAAATATCACCAAACAGTCTGTTTTGATAGAGCACTATCATGCGCATTTTCGCGGCTTCCAGCACGGCGAGAAAAGCGCATACAATATCCATCGCGCCGGATCGGACAATAAGATCGGTAAACCGGCACTCCCCGCGGTTTTCCAGCAATTCAGAAAGCAATGTTGTTTTTTCGTTTACTGTAATTTCTTCATAAAGATCGATAATGCGTTCCGCGGACATGTTTACCGTCAGGGTGGAAAAGGTTTTTAACAAATCCCATATATCAACCTTTTCCCACATATCGTCGTCGGCAAATGGAAGATTATGCTGAAGCCTGCGCCGCTCTATTATCCAGTCGTTTTCTTTTTCTTTCTCTTCCATCAGCTCTGAAAGTTTTTTATATTTTTGATATTCAATAAGACGCTCAACAAGTTCCGCTCTTGGGTCTTCATTGTCAAAATCATCGTCCATTTCCACAGGCAGCAGGGTGCGGCTTTTTATATAGAGCAATGCCGCCGCCATTGTGTGAAAAGCGGTAAGATCATCCAGATCCATGGTTTCGGCCTGACACAGATACCCGATGTACTGTTCTGTTATCTGCGCTATCGGAATGTCATAAATATTTACTTCGTTTTTCCGGATCATGTAGAGCAGCAGATCCAGAGGCCCTTCAAATTCGCTCAGTTTAAAACTGCGCCGCGCATCAATACGCGCTGTTTCTGTTTTTACTTCCATTCTTTAATATATACATGATCAGGTAATTAATCATTCCACCACATTGATATGCCAAGACATACCGAATTTGTATAGATGTTGTCCTTATAGAAAGAACCGCGGTATTTTAAACTCAGCGCATTTTTGCCGAAAATATGAAGCTCCACGCCTGCGTCAAAAGACAGCGTAAACCAGTCATTGAATACTCCGGACAGATAGCCGAATTTTCCAAAATCCAACAGTATGTCCGAATATACCCTGATGGTTTTATTGGCAGGCCAAACAATACCGATAACAGGAGAAACAACCCAGTTAAACGCGTTTCCTTCGTCTTGCGAAAATTTAAAGCCATCGTCATCAAAAACACCAAGAGCGCCGATTCTTCCTGATACTCCTGTTGTCAAAAATGGCAGCAGCGGAATATACAGCTCCGCCTCAATGCCGCCGCCGGCGGTTTCATTGGGAGACATTTGAGCGTATAAACCCGCGCCAACATATGATCTTTCCGCGTATTTGCCTCTTTCGGATTTGATTTTTTCAACAGTGCCGCTTGCTTTTTTTGATCTTTCCGCCTGCGCCGTTTTTCTTTCCTGTTTTTTCTGGGCCTGTGTTGTTGCCCGGGAAGCCTGAGTCGCTTCTTTTTCGCGTTTCTGTTCAGCCAGTTCCGCTTCTTTCCTGAGTTTTTGCAGTTCCTGTTTGCCTTCGGCAGTCAGCTCAATTCCCAACCCGTTCAAAAGATATTCGGTCGCTTCAAACAATAATGCGGAAAGGGCGCCCTCTTTCAAAAAAGTCACCTTGCGTATGCCTTCGCTTGAGTCTGTTATTGATAACTGAATTCTGTATCTGTTAGCTGAAATATTCTGAATTGTGCCGAAAAGAAAATACTGCGCGTTTGCAAGAGCGCCGATTTTTATGTAGTCTTCGTCGCTGTATCTTCCGCTCACGGCGATATCCTGTTCGGAGATTATTTTATCAATATGCTGCTGTTCAATCAGTCTGACGGCGGAAAACTTGTTAAAATTACTTTTTAGCAAACCCTGAATGTATACAAGTTGATCCTTTGGTATATCTCCGTGAGGCTGCGGTTCATAAATGGCTATGCTGATATTCTTTCCGCCGTCTCCGGAAAAATAATCAACCGAAAAACATGGGGAAAGTACAATAAATGTTAAAAAAACGGCTATGCCCAGCCTGATAAATATTTTCATACTGGAATTTATCCATTATTTTATAAAAAAGTCAAGCATGAGGGCGCTGTCTTATAAGCCGTATTCTTCCACGGAGGCAGCGGAGTCCCTGATAAGTAACCCTTTACTCCGCGCCTTCTGTGGTTTTTATTTAATCACTGGTTTTTCTGGGCCTGCCGCGGGACGCGTGAGCTGTCTCATATTCAGGCGCGCTTTCGGCAACTGCTTCGGCAGGTATATTTACACTAACGGCCGTTTTAGCCGCCGCTTTTTGCTCCGCAGAAGCTGTCTTTGCCTGCGCGGGAGATTTAGGCGGGAACTCCCTGCCGGGGAATATTTGAGCGCGCAATTTGGTTTCCAGTTCCCGGACAAAATCGGGATTTTGCTCAAGAAATTCACGGGTATTCTCCCTGCCCTGCCCTATTTTTTCTTCTTTATAGGAATACCATGCCCCGCTCTTTTTTATTAATTCGTATTTTACAGCGCAGTCCAATAAACTGCCAATTGCGGATATTCCCTTACCGAACATCAGTTCGATTTCCGTTTTTCTGAAAGGGGGCGCTACTTTGTTCTTTACAACCTTAACGCGAACTCTGTTGCCAATCGCGTCCGCGTCTTTGCTCACTTCGATTGTTTCGGTTTTGCGCACCTCCAGCCGTAAAGATGAATAGAATTTTAACGCGTTGCCGCCTGTTGTTGTTTCGGGATTCCCGAAGAAAACGCCGATTTTCATGCGAATCTGGTTGATAAATATCAGAATTGTACGCGATTTGCCTATTGTGGCGGTAAGTTTTCGCAGAGCCTGGCTCATAAGACGCGCCTGCGCGCCCATTTGAGCGTCTCCCATCTCGCCTTCAATCTCCGCCTGCGGAGTAAGAGCCGCGACAGAGTCGACAACGATGACATCCACCGCGCCTGAACGGACAAGACTTTCGGTTATCTCCATTGCCTGTTCGCCGTTATCCGGCTGAGAGACCCACAACTCGTCGATATTTACCCCAAGGTTCCTGGCGTAAACAGGGTCCAGGGCATGCTCGGCGTCCACAAAGGCGGCGTTTCCGCCCAATTTCTGGGCTTCCGCTATCGCATGGAGCGCAAGCGTGGTTTTACCGGAAGATTCAGGGCCGTATATCTCGATGATACGCCCTCTTGGATATCCGCCGATTCCAAGAGCTTCGTCCAATAGAATTGAACCTGATGGTATCACTTCGATACCGGCGGCCGCATTATGAGCCCCCAGCTTGATTAATGATCCCGCGCCAAATTGCTTTTCAATCTGAAGACGGGCCGCTTCCAGGGCTTTCGCTTTTTCCTCGCTTGACGCGTTAGGATTGCCTCTGGTCTTTTCTGAATCACTTGATTTTGCCATAAATATCTCCTCCCCCTATATTTGGCGCGTATATGCATGGCGCTTTGATTTATTGAAAAAATATTATCACAAACCAAAAATAATTGCCAGTGATTACTACATGTTTGTCAAGTAATACAACATGGTTGCATTTTTCTTTTTTTTTATCAATACTGAGTATTATGAATGATTTTGTTGTCTGCGCCACAAGATCGATGCATGCTTACACCTCTGAGGTAATTTCGTGCCTGTCAAAATACTCAAATTTTTCAGAAATGACGGAACAGATAAACGGCATTGATTTGCTTAAGACGAACATTTTTGCCAACGGGGAAATGGAAGTATCTGTCAATTCGTCCATACGGGGAAAGGATGTAGTTGTCTTTTCCTCCAGCGCGCGTAATGAAGCGGGAATCAACGTGGAAGAAGCGAAGATAGAGCTTTACCATACCATTGACGCTCTTATCCGTTGTCAGGCCGGGAACATCATTGTTTTTGAGCCTTTTATTTCCTGTTCACGTTCAGATCGCACTACTAACCGCAGTTCTGTCGGCTTATGGGTTCATTTAAAGACTCTCTCCAGCCTTGGCGCAAGCCACATTGTCACTTTTCAGCTTCATTCCGATAAATCAAAGACCATGCTTGATCCTACGCTCTGCGCGATTGACGATATCCCTGTTTTGGGTCTTTTAAAACGTTATCTATGCGATACATATATTAAAAGCAAAGAGAAACTGGAACAGGAAGTGATTCCCAATTGGGCTTTTTGTTCCGTAGACGCCGGCGGAGAGAAACTTGCCCGCGTTTTTGCCAATGCTTTCAGCGCTCCCCTTGTTGTGGCGCACAAGCAGCGCGATTATTCTAAACCAAATACAATAGAGTCCATTAACATTCTTTCCGCGGATCCCCTGGAAGGCAAGAGTCTCTGGATAGTGGATGACATGATAGATACCGCGGGTTCTGTGGATAAACTAATACGCGCCCTTACACCGCTTAAGCCGAAGAATATCAACATAATCGCCGTTCATGCGCTTTTTTCTCCGCCGGCGGCGGAGAAATTTCAATCTCTCATTAGCGAAGGTCTTTTACAGCATATTATTGTTTCAGATACCGTATACTGTTCCAATCTTTCGCGGCAAATTCAAAATCTGGAAATTGTCAATTCAGCCGAACACGCTTCCAAGATAATAAAAGCCATCATCAACAACGAATCGATGAGCAAGCTTCTGCGGCCGTTTAACGCCGGGATCTATCTGCAGTCAATGAATAATTAGCAGTTAGCCAGTCAGGAGAAGGGATGAAGGCGGTTATTCAGCGGGTGACGGACGCTTCCGTGAGCGTTGACAATATTGTAAAAGGATCGATCAAGTCCGGACTTTTGGTTTACCTGGGCGTTGCACATAACGACAGTGAAAAAGACGCCTGCTGGCTTGCTGAAAAAACCGTAAACCTTAGAATTTTTAACGATACTGAAGGAAAAATGAATCTGTCGCTTAGGGAAATAATTGCCGCAGGAGAGCCTGCGGGTATTCTTTCAATTTCGCAGTTTACGCTGCTGGCGGACGCGCGCAAGGGCAGGCGGCCTTCATGGAACGGCGCGGCATTGCCGCAAACAGCGAAAAAGCTCTACGAATATTTCAATAATAAAATTAAAGAGCAGGAAATAATCTGCGAAAGCGGAGAATTTCAGGCGCACATGAAAGTAACATATACAAATGACGGCCCTGTTACGATTTTACTTGACAGTAAAGAAATTTAACGCAAATTAACTCTTTTTTACCCGTTTTTAATCGTTTTCCAGCCTTCCGGACTGGTAAATCGCCGCCCCTTCAAGCTGAAAATCCGGCGTGCCGTTCCCCTGCAATTTAATTTTACCCAGCACTTCAAGGGGGCGTTCGCTGTTAAGGGCAACAGGCCTGTCAAATACTACAGGCACTATTCCTTCCAGGGTTCTGCGCGTGTCATATCCTACAAGAAAATCAAAGCGGGTATATTCTTCAAGCACTTCGACGTTAGTTGCCATTCCCCGCCAGATCACGTATACGTCTCTGTAAATGACAGGTTCATTCTTGACATCTGACAGTGTAAAATTATCTTCCCTCCTGAAACTGTCAAAACCGGGAGCCGTCATATTCTCAAGCAGAAGGCGGGCCCTGTTTTTTAACCCGTCTGAAGCGTTTGATTCCAGCAAACGGTTAAGATTTACTTTCGCCGCTTCGTCCCGCCATGAGGTAAACATGGAAAGAGCCCTGTCGTAAAGACCTATCGCCTGATCTCGGGTAAGTATGTATCTGTACGATCCGCCGGTTTCTACAGAAGCGTTTCTTTCCTGGACTGAAAGCGTAAATTCCGCTGTTGAACGCTGAGTTTTTACCGGGAAAGGGTTTGGCAGGACATTAACCTTTATCAGGATGCCGCATGCCGCGATAACAACCGCCGCTGCAATAAGGGAAACGCCAAAAATTGTTTTTGGCATGATACGCGCGGATGGAATCGGCGGGAATAATTTATGGAGGTTTTCCGCCATCCAGTCGGACAGTTCTTCCGTCGTAGAATGTTTGCGTATAACAGTAAGCGCCTTTTTCGCGGTTTTATTTTCAGGATCCATTTCCTGAACGTCAAGGTAATAATCCACTGCCTGCACGGTATCCATGCGCTTAAGATACAGTATCGCGAAACCGAGCAGTAGCATGGGATCCTGTGGATGTATTTTTCTTGCAAGATTGAAGCTTTTATGCGCTTCCGCGAAACTGCCCGCGTAAAGGCAGATCACGCCATACAGATAATAATATTTAAAGGAGCCGTAATACCGGTCTTCTTCCTCCTGCATTATTTTCAGCGCGCTTTCAAAGTTGCGCATCCTTGCAAGACGCGCGGCTTTATTCAATACAGGATCGATTTTCATCTTTACCGAGCTCCGGGCAGCCGCCGTAAATCCTCCAATTGTCTTGCCCTTCTTCTCAATTCATCGTTTGGATTTTGAATATTTCCGGCTGGCGCTTCGTTCTCAGGTTCAATCTGTTCAACAGGATTTTCAACGGTTACAGGATAATTCTCGATTAGGGAAAAATCTTCGGATATTTCTTCCGCCAGGATTTGCTCATCCGCTGAATAATCAGGAATTTGGGTAGATACCGGAGGTTCCTGTCTGACGCTTTCGGTAACTGCGCTATCCTGAACAAAAGAAGCCGGAGTCTGAGTAAGTTCGGCTATGCGTCTCTGATAGGAGTTTATCGCATTTTCGTATGTTTTAAGTTTTCGCTGATAATCTTCGCTTGTTCTGAGGGATTCCTCATGACTCCATCGCAAAAGGGCCAAAAGTTCGGTTTCTATCTTTTTTTGTTTAATTAAGTCAATTCTGTAGGAGGCAGCTTCTATTTTCGGACTGCCAGGGTATCTGGCGATTACCCATGCGTAAAATTTTTCCGCTTCTTCAAACTGTCCCATTGAATAAAGACATTCGCCCATCCAGAAAAAAGCCGCCGCTCTGCGATTTGCCGCCTGCCCGTCCTGCGAGGGAACATTTTCACTGTACTGCCTGAACAGCAGCAGAGCCTCCTCAAAGAATCCCTGATTAAAATACGCCCTTGCCCTGTGGTACGCCATATCCTTGTTGTAGTATGAATCAGGAGCTTTTCTGGCAAGTTCGTCCATATCCTTTATCGCCGAACCATAATCGGCAATTGCCAGTTCCGATAAAATTACCCAATACAGCGCATGAGCCCAATCATCCGGGTTTACAGCAATTTCCTGGGCGCCGCGGAATTCTGCAGCGGCTTCCGCCATGCGGGATGAGCTGTATAACCTTACGCCGCTGTTAAATTTCCGCGCAAAATCATTGGGAGCCTGCTGGGCTTCCAAAACACCGGCTGTGAACAGCATCAGGCATAACAGCAGCTTAAAACCGCCGCATAGAGGAACTTTTTTGGTAATAGGAGGAAAATACATACTCTTATTATACTATTTTTCGGTATTATTTGCCAACATATATAGTAAATAGAATTTAGTCACTTGTTATATTTGCAGTTGTTTAACAAGGCCGCTTTTATCGCCGCTTTTAAAAAAGGAAGAGCCAATAACCAGTATATCCGTTCCCGCTTTTTTGGCTTCGGGCGCCGTTATTTCGTTAATTCCGCCGTCAACAGAGATAAGAAAGTCAAGTTCGGCTTCTTCCCTCATTTTTGCCAGCTTATTTACTTTATTTAAACATTCCGGAATCAGTTTTTGACCGCCAAACCCCGGATTTACCGTCATAATCAGAGCTAAATCTATGAATGGCAATACCTCTTCCAAAACAGAAACAGGCGTTGAAGGGACAATTGCAATACCAGCTTTTAACCCCGTGCCGCGTATTTCGGACAGAAATTTCTGGGTATGCGTTTCAGCTTCGTAATGGAATGTAATACTGTCCGCTCCGGCGTCTGCAAATTCCCAAATATACCGGTTTGGATGAACGATCATCAGATGAACGTCCAAAAATGCCTTTGTTATCCTCCTGACAGCGCGGACTAAAGAAGGACCGAATGTCAAATTCGGAACAAATGAGCCGTCCATTACATCCATGTGAAGCCAGGACGCGCCTGAAGCGTCAATTTCTGATACCGCGCTGCCAATATTGGTAAAATCCGCGGATAAAATTGAAGGTGAAACGATTATTTTGCCCATTAATTAAGAATATACCGATTTGATACGCTATTGTCAAACCATAAAAAAATAAGGTATTATTAATAAGTGGAACAAAAACAGGCGGCTGCGCTGCTGAAGGATGCATATGATAAACTGAAAGCCTCTGACGCAAAAGAAGCCTGTGTTCTTTTGGAGCAGGCTCTGGATATTGATTTTGAAAATGAAGAGGTAAAATACGCTTTAAAATGCGTACACTGGTGGCTGGAACATGTCAGGAAAATTGATGAAATCAGGGAACCATACGAAAAGGGAGGTTTTATCCTTTCCCTGTTAAAGCCGTATCATATTTTTTTGGAACAGTTTGACAATGCCTATGATCACTGCCAGTATGTGATTCGCTATTATGTATATTCCAAAGCTCTCTTTTTTTTTAAAGGGCTTCTTGGAAGCCCGGCGAATCAGCACGACCCCGGACTGCTGCTTTTGGTAGGCCGCTGTTACAAAGGACTTGGCAATTACGAAGAAGCCCTGAATTACCTGGAGCAGGCTGTGCGTTTTAAAAGAGAAGACGCCGAGACGCTTGCTGAAGTAGCGGATTTGAACGCTCTGTTAGCTGAAACAAAAGCCGCCAAAGCCCTGTTCAGGGAAGCGTTTTTTCTTGATCCTTCAAAGATCGATATACGCTCTTTGGAGTCGGCCTTTATTCTGGAACTGCGGGACAAGGTAGCCAGGCTGGGATACAGTGAAGATTTGCTTTGCGAGTGGATACCTGTTTACGGATATCTGTGGAGCGTGTTTTCCGTAAAACGCGAATTAAAGCAGACGGAAGTAGGCAGGCTAAAACAGTCAATATTTTCGCTTGAAGCCGAATGCGAGGCGAATCCCGGAAGAAAGGAACTGTTAAAACCGCGGCTTTTAAACCGCTATTTCTGGCTTATTGATCATTATGAAAATAACCATGAGGATCCTTCGCTGATCGAAGAGACCCTGTTAAAAATAAAAGTTACCGATCCGGATATTTATCAGAAATATACCGGACAGACGAGGAGTGAAAAAAAATGAGTAATACCGAAACAGCCGGGACGCCAGCTTTGTCAGAGCAGGCGCAGGCGCTGCTTAAAAGCCTCCAGGAAATGTTGAATGAGGAAAAATGGACCAGAGCTGCCCTGAATAACTATTCAACCAGCCAGTTCAAGGAACTGGACGTTATTCTGAAGAACGCGCGCGAAGAGAAGGTTATAGACGATCTGAAAAAGAACTGCGACGAACATTTAACGCATACAAGGAACAGCATTATCGCCCTTTATCTTTCGGGTATGGTCGCCCTTTCCCGCCAGATAATAGACGATTCTGCGATAATTAACCTTGTATCGATATTTCTGGATAACCATAAATGGAGCATTGTAAAATATCTTTGCGAAAGGATTCTGGATTACGGAGAATCAAAGTTCGCGCTGCGCACGCTTGCTGACTGCCATAAAAACGACAACGAAGAAGAGCTTGTTTTTTCCGTCTGGGAAAGGCTTGTCAAGGTTGATTTTGAGGAAGCAGACATCGCCAAAGCCCTTGCTGAGCATTACGAGAAACTCGGCAAAAAGGAAATTACCATAGATTACTATAAAAAGGCGCTGCATCGTTACATTAACAAGGCTCATTTCGCCAATGTCCGCGACATCTGGGACAAGCTCATCGCGATAAATTTTGAAGACATTGATTTTTTTCTTCATATTCAGAAAAAAATAGCAAAAGGCATAAGCGATGATAAAACCGTAATTCTTCTTAATGAGCTTTACGCGAAGTACAAGGATATTGATATTGACATCGCGGTGAACATCCTGAAAATTGTTCTTGATTACGACGAAAGGGACGTGCACGGAAGAAGGGAAATAATCGAATGTTTCAGGAAAAAGTACGCGGATCACAGTCAGTTGGAAGAATATATCCGCATATCAAACCTTTCGCAGAATTACCGCGATGTTCACAAGGCAATATCCGATTTTGAAAAACACATTGCCTTTGACAAGGGCAATTTTGTGTATCACCGCACATGGGGAGTTGGACGTATCGCCAGCATTCACGGCGATGAAATCAGCATTGATTTCGCAAAAAAGCGCGGCCATTCAATGTCATTGAAAATGGCTGTTGACGCGCTGCAGACGCTTTCCAAAAACCACATATGGGTACTAAAAGCGACCAAAAAAAAGGAAGAATTGCGCGAAAAGGTTAAAAACGACTATGTCTGGACATTAAAAATAATAATTAAAAGTTTTGCCAACAACTGCGACATGAAAAGAATTAAAGCGGAACTTTCTCCTTCCCTTCTTTCAGCCGGAGAATGGTCAACATGGAGCGGCAAGGCGCGGGATATTCTTAAAACCAATCCTGAATTCGGGGTAAGCTCTGACAATAACGAGGTATATATCGTCCGCGACAGGCCGATCAGCGTATCGGAAAAGCTGTACAATGAATTTAACGCGCAAAGACATTTCTTTGACCGCGTATCCGCTATCCGCGATTATGCCAACAATAAAAACACGGATCCTGATTCTGAATATTTTACAGAGATGATTTCGTATTTTACGGCGTTTTTGCGCGGCGCAAATACCGAACAGTCTGTCGCCTCCTATCTGCTTATCAATGAATTATCGTCCAATAAAAGTTACGCTTACCTTAAATCCGCAATAACGGTAGATTTCGCCGAAATTTTCGCCGGTATCAGCAGTCTTCCGGCATTATTCAAAAATCTGAAAGACTCAAAACTAAGGGAAGAATTCTTTATAAACATCAAGCTATTCATAACAGAATGGCCCGATATTTACGTTAAACTCTTCCCGTATACGCTGATTTCCTCAATTACAAAGGATATAGAAAACGCCGGTTACGAGGATAAGCTGACTGTTATGTGCAACGACTGTTTTGATCATTTCCGCGAAAACCGGGAAGCGGTAGTCTGGCTGTATAAAAATTCCAGAGATACAAGCTGGTTTAAAAATACCAATATAAATTACGAAAAACAGCTGATTACCCTTATCCATATCCTGGATATTACATACCGTGATATTGAAAATCACAAGGATACGCCGGAAAACAGAAAAATAAACAAACAGGTTTATAATATCCTGTTCAAAAACGGCGATCTTACCGCTTTTATTGACAATGCCGACGAAGATACAATAATAAGAATTTTTACCTTTATAAACGACATAAGGGATTTGGATCCGCAGGATAAACTGAATCTGCGCTCGAGAATAATTGATAAACATCCTGAATTTAAATTCTTCGGAGACGCGGAAAAGAAAGTCACAAGAGGGCTTATGGTTACTCTTGTCATGTATGAAGAGAAACAAAGGCAGCTTTCGTTAATTATCAGCGAAGAAATTCCGGCCAACTCCAAGGAAATTGAGTATGCTCTTTCTTTGGGCGATTTAAGGGAAAACGCCGAGTACAAGGCGGCAAAAGAAAAACAGGAACAGCTTAACTCCCAGATCGCGAAACTTAAGGAAGATATTGAAAGAGCGCAGATTTTTGATCCGCAGTCCGTAAATACCGCCAGGGTTTCCTTTGGCACAAAAGTCGCCCTGCGCAATAATACATCGGGACAGCGTGAAGAGTTTACAATTCTGGGTCCCTGGGAATCCGATCCAAATAACAATATTATTTCCTATCTTTCTCCTTTCGGCAGTGCTATAATTAATAAGACGGCCGGGCAGGAATTTGAATTTGTCATTAATAATGAGAAGGTTTCTTACATGGTTGAAGATATTACGCCGGCAAAGATTTAAATAAAGCAGGGGTTAATATGAAAAGAAACGTAATAGCTTTATTACTGATAATAAGCGCGGTTTTTTGCATATACGGGCAGAGCACGTCCCCGGTCGATCTTGTACTGCTGCTGGATACATCATCAGCCATGAGTTCTTCATTTGACAAAGTGAACGATTACATAACCGGCGCTTTTCTTTCTGAGTTTTTAAGGATAGGAGATACATTTCACTTAATTACATTTTCCGGCGCGTCAAAACTGGATGCCGCCCGCAGGATCAACTCAAGAGGAGATGTAGAGACGATTATCGGACGGATGCTGCTCCAATACCCTGTAGAAAACGGCAGCAATCCCGCAGCCGCGATAAATTTCACAGAACAGTATATCTCTGCCCTGCCCGTTCGCCAGAAAAAAGTTGTCATGATAAGCGTAAGCGATGCGGCTGCCGCGGCCAACGCCGCAAAACCCGGATTTAGTTCAAAAAACGCTACGCTGGATTTTGTTTCTGTTACTCCGGGTCAGGCATTGGCAAATCTTCCGTCTTCCGGCCGCCCAAGACCGGCAGGTTCCGCCGCTCAAACTGCCGCGGCGCCTGTTTCCCCGGCGCGGCCTGTGTCGCCTGTTGCGCCCGCTCCACCGGCTCCTGCCCCGCAGACTGCTGCACCCGCTTCTCAGGCTCCTGCGCCGCAGACTGCCGCTCCTGCGCCCGTCGTACCAGCTCCTGCGCCGGTAACTACTGCTCCGCTCCAGTCAACCGTACCTTCGGATACATCCCCTGCACAGACCTCAGCGGCTTCTTCCCCGCAGGTTCCAGCCCAGAGAGCCGAATCAACCGCGCAAGAGCCGCCGCGTCAGCCAGAACCTCAGCCGAATCTAAAGGATGAAGGTCCTGACACGCAAACGCCTTCCACGGAAATTGCAAACGGCGCATCCGAAAAGAAACCGGCGGACAGCGGAAAAAGTTCCGGTACAGCAAAAGCATCGGTGAAACCTGAAAAAATAAAGAAAGCAGATTCATCGCTGGATTTTTCTTTTCTTTTAATAATTGGATTGATAATTCTCGCTCTTTTAATTTTGGGTCTTATAATATTTTTCGTTCTGCGCAGATTGGGTTCAAGCCCTGGCCGCGTAATGGCTGAAGCGGCAAAAGGCGCCAGAGCCGGTGAAAAAGCTCCTGCAAGCGCGGCGCATCCTGCGGCTTCAAAACCTGTAACGAAACCTCCCGAGCAATATGCGGCGAAATCTCCCGCGCAAAGCGCAGTCAAGTCTCCCGCACAAAACACAGCGAAGCCTCCAGCGCAGTTTGCCGATCACAGCAAGGATCTTGCAAGCTACGCGGCGGCTCAGTCAAGACAGCGGACATCGCCATATTCGGACCGGCACAAAAAAACTGACATTGCACCCGCGCAGATCAATCCCGCCGGCCCTCTCCTGTTAAATCTTTTTGTTGAGGATCAAAATACCGCTATTGGCAAAAGAAATATTCACTCGCTGAAATCAGGCTACAGCCTTACGGTAGGCGGCGGAAAATCGGATTTCCTTATCTTCCTTGTTCCGATACCCGCCAATATCGGAGAAATAAAAAGGAACGGCACTGAATGTACCTTTATTCCGAAAAAGCCGAAATATTTCCCGGATTTGGGTTCCAGTGAGTTAAAGGACTGCGTAAATAAAACAATCCGCATTATTTCCGACAGGAACTACGAAATGCGTTTCAGATTTGAGATGTATGAAGATCCGCTTATTGCGCTTAACAGGTTACTCCATTCGGTTAAAGTACCGGGCTGATTAAAACGCCGTATCCTTTTGCGCCCGTATAAATGCCGTCTTTTAAAACAAATTTTCCCCTTACAATCGTAGCGCATACAGTTCCCTGTATGTCAAAACCGTCATAAGGACTCGTTTTGCTTTTTGAGCGCATATTATTAACATTTATTTTACTTTTATTTTTCATGTCCACAATTGTAAAATCGGCATCCGCTCCGGGCAGCAGGTTTCCTTTTTGCGGGTACACATTCCAGATTTTTGCCGGTGCTTCGCTTGCAAGACGGACAAATTCGTTAATGCTGATTTCTCCTTTGTTAACCTCGTTTAACATAAGGGTAACAAATGTTTCAGTACCGCATAACCCCGCCGGCGCTTCCCATAAAGGAAGCTGTTTTTCATTAACAGTATGCGGAGCGTGGTCGCTTGCGAGCATGTCTATTGTACCTGTTTTTACAGCGTCCCAAAGAGCTTTGCGGTCTTCTGCGCTTCGGATCGGCGGGTATACTTTATGCGCTAAATCCTGGCCTGTATCAAACAACAGGTAATGGGGGCAGGTTTCCGCTGTCACATTAACGCCTTTCCTTTTCGCTTCGGCAATTATAGCGGCGCCGTCTTTTGAAGTTACATGGTGAATATGTATCTTTGTTCCTGTATACCGCGCAAAACAGATTGCCGTTTGAATTGCCAGAACCTCCGAAAAAACCGGTCTTGCTTCTGACAGCAGCCTGCTTTCGCTTAAATTTTCAACTGTTTTGAATATAGAGGTATAATACGCGTTTAAATCCCCTGTTTCCGCATGAAACCCTACGCGCATACCAAGGCTTTCGCATATTTTTGCCTGCCTGGCAAGAACTGAAGCTGAAGGAGCCGCGATACCGCCGGTTGACGTTCCAAGAAATACCTTAAATCCAAACGCTCCCGCTCTTGTTAAATCTTCAACTTGCGAAGAATTGTCATTTGCCAGAAGCGCGAAAAGCGCGAAATCAATGCATGATTTTTCCTTAGCAAGTTTTATTTTTTCCTTAAAGAGTTCCGCGGTTGATGTAACAGGCAGCGTATTGGGCATATCAGCCGCGAGGGTAATGCCGCCAAAAGCCGCCGCGATGCTTCCTGTTTCAAAATCTTCCTTTTCCGTCAATCCGGGATCGCGAAAATGAACATGCGCGTCTATAATGCCGGGCAGGATATGTTTGCCCCTAGCGTCATAAATTTCACCGGCTGTATCCGTATCATTAATGGCTGAATTTCCAGCGAGGATTATTTTACCGTCTTTTACAGCGATACCGCCCTGAAGGCTTTCTTTTGGAGTAACAAGAGTTCCGTTCTTGATTAGTAAATCGTAATGCATTTTATTTTAAATATTTTAATACGGTTTCCGCTGATTTTCAATTAATGCTGCCTGTTAATTATAAAAAAGGCACAGGCCAAAAACATTCCGCGTTCCCGCTTCTTTCAGCACAGACGCGCAGGCTTCCATTGTGGAGCCTGTCGTTATCACATCATCAATAATAACTGCCGTTTCAGGCGCTTTTCCTTTTATAAATATGCGTCCTTTCATGTTGATGATACGGTCTGTGCGATCAAGCTGTTTTTGCGCTCTGGATTTTCTGCGTTTCAGACACCTGCTCACTGTAAGACCGCGATCTGTTTTTACCAGCTTTTTTATAAGATAGTCAACTTGATCCCAGCCTGTCTGTTTTATCTTGCCAGGACGCGGCGGAACCGGAACGATCACCGCGTCTTTTAATTCGCAATTCGCGTTTATTACAGGCGGTATCTTCTCCGCCAGAAAATCAGCTAACCCAGGGTTTTTGCGGAATTTATAAGCTCCAAGAAGTTTCCGGTATTTGCCGGTATAGGGAAAAAGCGTCCAAAGACGATTATAGGAGCGTTCTTTTTCATTACGGCATGGAAGGCATAAATCCAGTTCAGAAACAAGAGGCTTACCGCAAAAACCGCAGTACGGTCCTGGTATACAGGCAAAAGACGATTGGCAACTACCGCAAAGTCCGTAACGCATTTCATCTGCGTTTATTAAACTTTTTCCGCACAGGGCGCAGCTCTGGGGAAAAATAAAATTCTTTGCCCAAAAGCAAATTTTTCCAAAAGTATTCATACCCTATATTGGGATCGCAGGTAAATATTGCTTTGGTTTAGTAATAGAAAAAAGAAGGGCTGTCAGGGAAGCAGCCGGCTTCCTGAACAGCCCTCACCATGAATCAATTATAAAAAGAAAACCCTGTTTAATCCTCTTTTGCAGTTTTTGGTACGAGCAGGTTAAGGATAATACCCACAACTGTGGCAAGAGCTACGCCCTGAAGAACAAACTGAAGATTCTGCGTAATATTAAAGGCAAGTATACCGCCGCCGATGCCGATTACCAAAATAACAGAGGTAATAGTCAGGTTGCGTTTGTCTTTGTAATCTACGCCGCTTTCAACAATTGTACGAAGCCCGCTGGAAGCGATAATTCCAAAGAGCAGCATGGAGATACCGCCAAGAACCGGAGCCGGAATTGTCTGGATTATCGCGCCGAATTTTGTAAAGAACGAAAGTAAAACAGCTATTACAGCGGCTCCTCCTATGACCCAAACAGAGTAAACGCGGGTAATCGCCATTACGCCGACATTTTCGCTGTATGTGGTATTTGGAGGCCCGCCCCAGATTGCCGCCCATGTTGTAGCAAGACCGTCTCCTGTCAATGTGCGGTGCAGTCCGGGGTCCTTATAAAAATCCTTTCCGGTAATTTTGCTTGTTACAAGCATATCGCCCAGATGCTCGCAGATTGTCGCAAGCGATACAATTATAAATGTCAGTATCGGGACAAAACTGAACCTGGGAACATGAAATGACGGCAGTCCAATCCATGCGGCGTCTTTTACAACCTGGAAATCAATTATCGCGTAAGCGGGGATAAAAGCTCCCATGATGAGCGTAAAAAAATAACCGGAGATCAGACCAATCAGGATTGGAATGGTACTGAAAAAACCTTTCAGGAAAATATTCGCGATAACAGTTATGCCAAGCGTAACGCCTGCTATTGAAAGACAGACAAGGCTGTAGTTTCCCTGAGAGTCGTTCATTGCCATGTTCATAGCGACAGGCGCAAGGCAAAGACCGATTACGATTATTACAGAGCCGATGACAACCGGAGGAAGAGCTATATCCAGCCATCTTGTACCGGTAATGCGGATTATTGCCGCGATAACGCAGTAGAACAAACCGGCAATCATTGCGCCGCCAAGTGCGTAAGGAACGCCGTACGCCGCCGAGACGGCGATCAGCGGAGGAATAAACGAAAATGAAGAACCCAGAAAGGCCGGAACCTTCGCGCTGGTACAGAGAATGAAGATTAATGTGCCGGTACCCGCTGTAAAAAGCGCGGTAGACGGACTTAATCCCGTTAGAATTGGAACAAGAATTGTCGCTCCGAACATTGCGAATACATGCTGAAAAGAGAGCGGAATCCATGCTGAAACTGCCGGTTTGTCCTGCGGCATCAGCATTACTTTTTGAGCCATTTAAATTACCTCCGGGGATTCAGTATACAATATTCCAAAATTAATGGGAACAGGGCGTATTCGCAAATTATGTATGACTGCGCTCGTCCGGTCATGCCGAGTAAACTCGGTCACGACTCTCACTTCGCTTGTCAATCAAAAAGAGAAAGAGTATTGTCCGCGCTTTTATCTTTTGTTTCCCTGTTTTTTAATTTTTTTTCGTTGCTTATCATGGAAAGTTTACTGTCAATTGATTGTTCATTATCATCCGTCACCTGAAGGAGTTTTTTCAACTGGCTCAGAACATTTAAGGCTTCAAGAGGCGTCATCTGCTGCGGCTCCAGCTCCTTTAACATGTTTTCAATTACGCTTTGGTTATCAAAATTATTTTCACTTTGGATTTCTTTATTGTTAACCGTATTTAAGTTAAGGTTAACAATATTTCCACCGCCGAATGTTTCGCTTAAATCCGCGTCACGTTCTTTTAGAAGACTCATAATTTGTCCGGCTCTGTCAAGAACATCCCCGGAAAGCCCTGCAAGACGCGCGGCATGGATACCGTACGATTCCGCGGCAGGGCCTTCCTTCAGTTTTCTTAAAAAGACAATATTCTCTCCCTGTTCCAGCACTTCCATGGAACGGTTCGCGAGCCGGGAATGTCCTAAAAGCGACAGTTCGTGAAAATGAGTCGCAAAAAGCGTCCTGCAGCCGATACGGTTTAGCAGTTCTTCGCTGACAGCCCAGGCTATAGAAAGTCCGTCATTGGTGCCTGTTCCCCTGCCTACTTCATCCATGATAACAAGACTCTTCTCTGTCGCGGTATTTAAAATAAAAGCGGTCTCGTTCATTTCAACAAGAAAGGTAGATTCTCCGCGCGCCAAATTATCTGAGGCTCCTACGCGGCAATAAATACGATCGCACAGTCCAATACGCGCTTCTCTTGCAGGAACAAAGCTGCCTGTCTGCGCCATAATCGCCATAAGAGCCGCGCTGCGCAGATAAGTGGATTTTCCGGCCATATTGGGACCTGTTATCATGGCGAAAGAAATTCCGTTTTCGGCGTTTAATAAAATATCATTTGGGATAAATTCGCCGCGGTTAAGATGCGCTTCCACAACAGGGTGCCGCCCTTCGTATATTTCCAGATTGCCGCTTTCATCCAATACAGGGCGCGTCCAGCCTCTTACAGACGCAGCTTTCGCAAGCGACTGAGCGGTATCAAGTTCGCCGATTCGTTTTGCCGCGGCGCCCAAAGGCAGTAAAGCCTTTTTTACCAGTTCGCGAATTTCCAGAAAAAGTTTTTTTTCCAGCTCCACTACCCTTTCAGAAGCGCCGTTAATTTCAGATTCAAGAGCGGCAAGACGCTCGGTTGAAAAACGCTCTCCTCCCACAATCCCCTGCCGTCTGATAAAATGTCCGGGAACTTTTGGAAGGTATGCTTTTGTCACCTCAAAAAAATAGCCGATAAGGCGGTTATAGCGTAATTTTAAATTTGTAATTCCTGTCGCCTGTTTTTCTTTTTCAAGATACTGTTCCAGTATCTGCCTGGAATTATCCCTGACAGAACGCAGGGAATCCAGCCCGGCGTTATACCCGTCTTTAATCAAATTGCCTTCGTTCAATAAAACGGAAGGCTCTTCGCATATTCCCTTCTCAAGCAAATCCCGTACCCGCTCAAGCCCGCCAAAATCAATTGCGCCGCTCTCTTTTTCATCGCACTCAAATCTGTATTCTTTGCCTTCCGATGCCAGTATAATGTTCATTAATAATTGATAACTGATGATTGCGTTTTTAACCGCCAGCATATCCCTTCCGTGCGCCTTATCCATCGCGATCCTTGAACATAGACGCTCAAGGTCGGGAGTTCTGCCGAGCAGTTCACGCAGGTTTCCAAGGCGACTCTGATCGCGGTACAGGTTTTCCACCATGTCAAGACGGGCGTTTATCCCGGCTAAATCGCGTAACGGGTGAAGAATGCGGCTTTTAAGCATCCTTCTTCCCATTGCGCAGCGGGTTTCATCCATTACTTCGAGAAGGGAAAAACGGACGCCGCCGTCCCTGAGATTTGCCATCAGTTCCAGATTACGCTGAGTTGATTCATCAATGCCGGCATATTCGCTGCCGCGGTATACTTTAATGGCTCTTATGTGCGGAAGAAGGCTCCTGGATGTTGTATCAAGATAGTCGAGTAACGCTCCTGCGGAAACAATCTCAGGGCTGCCGTCATCAAGGCCGAAACAGTTAAGGTTTGTTACGCCAAATTGTTTTAGAAGCCTTTCTTTTGCCTGCATAAAATCAAAAAGCCAGTCGGCCCAGCGGTTAAGAACAAGTCCGCTTCTGTTATAAATGCCGCGCGCCGTGTTTTTATCCTCTTCAAGAAGCGATTCCTGAATGAGAAGTTCCCTGATTTGAAGACGCTCAAGCTCCTCGCGGAGCATCTGCCCCTCTCCGGCGGGGAAGCTGGTAGCGAAAAATTCGCCTGTAGAAAGATCTATATATGAAAAAGAAAGCGCGTTCCGGCGCGAGGAAGAGGGAACGCACGCGAGGCATCCCAGATAATTCGAGCTTCCCTTGTCCAGAAAATCTTCATCTACAGTTGTGCCGGGAGTGATTATTTCAACAACATCGCGCTCAATTACCTTGACGCCTTTTTCCGGACCGGACATTTGTTCGCAGATGGCGATTTTTTTTCCAAGTTTTAAAAGGCGCGCTATATAGGATCTCGCCGCATGATAGGGAACGCCGCACATGGGAAGCCCGTTGCGGCTTGTTAATGTAAGGTTTAAAAGCGCGGAAACTTCTATCGCGTCCTGCGCGAACATCTCGTAAAAATCACCGAGACGAAAAAATAGTATATTTCCTTCCTGTTCTTTTTTTATGCGCCTGTATTGATCCAGCATTGGACTGGAGCGGGACACATCCATTGTTGGTTTTAGCGTCTGGCCTTGTTAAGCAGATTGGAAATCAGCTTATCCGTTACGTCAATAGTAGTACTGTGCCAGATTATTCCGTTGTTTTCTTTCAGGTTAATTACCATGGTATACCCTTCGCTTTCGGCAATATAACGTATTTCATCGTAAATTTGTTCCAAAAAAGAACCTGACTGCATTAATTTCTTTTTTTGATCTTCCAGTTCCGCAGTTTTGGTTGTGTAATAATCCTTTAAAAATTCCGATCTTCTGTAAACCTGGTTTTCCAGCCGCAGCGATTCTTCCTGTTCTCCGCGCTGAGCCGCGTCAAGCTGTCTGGATTTTAATTCCTGTATTTCCTTTGACATGCGGTCTATATCGCTTTGTACCTTGGCGCTTCGTTCTTCGAACTGTCTTACAGCCCTTGAATCGCGGAAAAACGCGGTATAAACCTTCGGCATATCAACAACCGCAATCCGCGTTAATTGCTGGGATTGGGCATGCAGAAATAAGCCGGAAAAGCTTATCAAAAAAATTACTATTATCCTGCGCATATTGTTAATATGATAACACAAATGAGATAACAAGATCGACTCCCCTGGCAGGATTGGAATCATTTCCGAATTGAAGAGCTCCCGGTTCCCATTTAAATACCTTGTCTACGGTTCTGAAACGCTTGGCAAGCCCTATGCGGAAAGGAAACTGAGGGATTGTAAAACGAAAACCGCCGCCAAAGCTGAACCTGAAATTATCTATGGTAAAATTGGAATCTCCTTCATCGTCTTTTCCAAAATAATATCCCTGTCTGGTTTCAACGGCAGCCGCGTCAAAAAACAGGTCAAACGCAAGGATACTTGGCACTACCGGAAAACGCAGCTCGGCCCAGTTTTCCCATAATAAAAGCCCCTTGTTGCGGTATTCGCTGCTCCATCCTCTTCCTACAAACATACCGTCTACAGACAGTTTGTTTGAATCTTCAATCGGAGGGATATTTCCGTTATGGTTAAAATCCTTGTTGAATAAAACCGCAAGCCCTGTGTGTAATCCAAATACGCCTTTAAAATTCCATTTTTCGGTTACAGGAACATTAAACAGGGTAAAAAATATTTCCGCTTTTGTATCGCTGCGGATATAATGTTCGCGTTCTTCATTGAAAAAGCCGTAGAACCCTCCGCGCTGATACAGATAAAAACCCCTGGAAGGATCGTAGAATATGTCTCTTTTATCAAGCGCGACAGACGCCCAGAAGGAATTCTTAAGCGTCCACTGGTTATTTCTTTCCCTTAACGCAGGATCAAAAGGCCGGAAAATCGCGCCATCATAATCATTTTTAACTATACCAAAACGTATTCCTCCGTTAACGCTTAAATTTCCCATAAAGGTAGTCCAGCGGTATCCTGTGGAAAAACCCATCGATATGTACCATTGCATATATTCCATAAGGTAATCTCTTGGCGGCTGAAAATTATTGGCCTGGTACTCATTATATGAATGGAAGCCGTCAGGATACGCATACGGCTCATTGCCATACCACAATCCGGGATTGCCTGGATATGTGCCGTTGTTCATAGCGGCAAGACGCCTTAAGTAATTCGCGGAGAAATCAATGCCTCCGGAGAGCGGCAGTCCGAAAATCCAGCGATGAAGGTAATTAACGGAAGCTGTGCTGGTATCGGCCACAACAGACGAATTAACCTCGGCTCCAAGCTCGTTTCCGCTTCCGAAAAGATTACGATCATTTATTTTTACCATTCCGGATATTGGAAATGTATCAGGGTCGGCGCTTCCCGAAAATGTAAGGCCGAACTGCACTTCCGTAGTCTGCGTTTCCTCCACAGTAAAGATAAGATCCATAAGATTTTCTTCGCTTCCCTGAAGCGTTTCCGGATAGACTGCGGAAAAGAACTGAAGGTTATAGAGGTTCCGCATCGCGTCCATAACCTTTGTTCTTGAGAATACATCTCCGCTTTCAAGGGGAATTTCCCTTAAGATAACATCGGATTTGGTTTTTTCATTTCCGCGTACCAATATATTTTCTATGTAGGCTCTTGAACGTTCAACGATTGTTATTTTATAGGATATTACCTGATCTTTTCTTTCTTCCGTTCTTACAATTGAATTGAATATATATCCGTTCTCATAATAAAGATCCGAAACTCTCTGAAGATCGGCTTCCAGCCTGCTTTTATTAACGGTATCGCCGGATTTGGAATTGATCAGCTTATCCAGCTGATCTGTCTTGAAAATATTATTGCCCTCAAATTCAACTTTTCCGAATGTGTATATGACTCCCTCATTAATAAGAAAAGTTATAATCATATTGACATTTTTTTCGCTGATTTCATCTTTGCGCTCATATGTTACCACAGCGTCAATATAGCCGCGGTCGTGGTAATATTTGGCTATCGCTTCCCTGTCGGCGATGAGTTTCGCTTCCTGAAAAGCGCCGTCGTTTATCAATGATTTGGTTTTTAGCGAAAGCTGACCCTTTAAAGCGTTATTTGAAAATTTCAGAGGCTGGCCGCTTATTATGTTCTGAAACTCTATGCTCTTAATCGATATTTTTTCGCCTTCCGTTATTTGAAAATTTATCGCGATGGTTGACTCTCCGGTTTTGCTTTCAACGGCGTCGATGACGGCGTTCGGGTATCCCTTTTCCGTGTATTTGTTTTTGATGGCGGTAATATCTTCCTGCAGCTTCGCCTGATTGAATATATCGCTGACCTTGGTGGTGATCACATCCAACAGCTCGTTTCTGCGAAGGCCGGAATGTCCTATAAAACTAATCCTGCTGATGACAGGTCTTTCAGCTACTGTAAATGTTATTACCACCCCTGTCCCTGCCGGGTTTGGCTTAATACCGGGGTCTACGCGATCAAAATATTCAAGGGCGTATAATTTCCCCTGAAGCTCCCAGAAAACGCTTTCATCAAAAGCGCGCTCTTTGTAAGGATTTACCAGCGCTTCAAGTTCAGACAGCTTGATATTTTTAAGCCCTGTAAAAATAATATCTTTTATTGGTTTTCCAATGTACCATTCATCATCCTGCTGCTCCTGTGAAAAAACCGGAAAAACCGCAATAAAAAAAATCAGCGCAGTCTGCAGCAATGTCCCCGGCGTAAAAACCTTAAATCGCATCAAAACTCCTAAAATGCCCTGCTCCATAACAGAGTAATTGAATTATCCTTTACCCCCCAGTTTTCCGGATTACTGTAACCCGAAGCGCCGGGGAAAAAATTCCAACGGATATTGAACAAGGGATTCTGCATTTCAATGCTGACCTCCGGTTCCAGTCGTAATCCGCCATATTCAGGAATATTCTCGTAATAACGGGCCAATAACATTCCCTGAATAAACATGTACTG
Source organism: Treponema sp. (assembly GCA_031256445.1). Taxonomy (GTDB): domain Bacteria; phylum Spirochaetota; class Spirochaetia; order Treponematales; family Breznakiellaceae; genus WQXQ01. The sequence goes on from JAIRQN010000106.1 coordinate 77,226, forward strand.
ACCAATGTACTTACCTATAGAAACAGTTGTATTATCAAAATAGTTACCTACACGGCTATTCCTGTCAACAGGGTCAGAACCCTGCATGTTTACATTTGTAGATACGGCATTCGGCAGGATTTTTGTCCTGACGCTGAACATATCCAGCCCAAGGAAATTCCTGATTTGCCTTTCTATCTGACGCACAGAGATAAATTGATTGAAAAATTCGCTGTTAACAACCAATTGAGCCAGAATATCGGTGGCGGAAGACAGAATAAAGCGCTGCGCCGCATCCGCATTTTCGATTCCAGCTATGCCTCCAAGATTTTGGCCCAATAATGAATAAATTTCAAGCTGGGTAAGTATGGGATTCGCCTCAAAACGGGGCACAAAGCTGAAAAGCGACTCATTTTCTATAATCATTGATATGGTGACAGGCCCTGAATCGGTTCTGTCCCTGATTTCCGCGCGTGCGTTTATCCGCGGATCAAACTGCTGATCATTCACCCTGAAAAGAAGATTCCCCTGGCGGATATAAAAACTGCGGTCAAAATAGTAAAGTTCGCCTGAACGGATCGTTATATCGCTGTTAAGCGAATACTGCCCGGTAAACGTATCGGCGAAAACCATTAAAACGGTACCCATCTCCGGAGTTGCCCTTAAAATCGGGCTGTTTTTGTTGGGCCAGAAAAATTCAACTCTGGCTCCTGTCGTAACCTTCATGTTGACAGTCAGGGGAATTCTGACATTGCGCGTCTCACTGCGGCTCTGTCTTAACTCTTCATAGTTAATTCCAAGCTCTGAATTATTGGCCATAAGGTCGCCGGACAGATCAATTGCGCTGTTATCCAGAACCAAGTTCAATTTGCCGGAAGCGTCTCCGTTTGCAAGAAACCCCTTTATGATTAAATCGTAAGGAACCGGGGATTCCCTTGGAATTAAAATATCAAGGCCGACATTCTTCGGAACCCAATTTTCAAAGCGGAACCATCCGCTTGCTGTTCCCCCTCCGGAACCGACTGACACGGCGGCAGGAGCGAATGTCATTTCATACCCGTCAAGGGCAAGATTTACCGGGACAGTCCTTATATCCTCTCTGATGTAAGCGGGAACCTTTACCCTTACGCTTGAAGCTCTCGCCGCGCCAAAAAATTGGGGATTTGTGATTGGGCCGCGGATATCCACCTTTCCCGTGATGTATCCTCCTGCGATACTGAAACTTTCAATTGGCGGCAGTATCGCCCAGAATGCCGATAGATCCATAAAGAAATCGGGGCAGTGCGCGTCTATGATGCCGTTATTGAATTTCCCGGCCATTGTGCTTCTTATCGGCATAGGCGAAGACATGCTGGCGAAAAAATTGCCCTCTGTGTCCATTTCAAGCTGCAGCATGTCTTTAGGGCCGCCGGAAACTGACAGCGCCTTTTTGTTACGCGCTATGCTGATTGAAAACGCGTCATGCTTCAGGTCCGCGTACTGGTTTTTACCGGCTTTCACATAACCGTCAATCGATTCAAACGCCTGCTTTATGTCAATCCAGGATTCAACCGGATTGAATTTCGCGTCCAGCTCAATTTCGCTTTTAATAATCCTGTCGCGCAATACAATGCCGTTAATGTCCATGTTTGCCTTTATCCTGCTCTCGCCAAGGCTTATCTGCAGCAATGGAAAAACTGTTTTTATCTGCGCATAATCAAAATTAAAATCCCTGACATTCAGCGTATCGCCGGTTAACAGAATATCGCCTGACGCTTTTATGGGATTCCCCTGAAATCTGGCGCTTGCGGATTTTAACATCAGATGCGCGTTAAATGATTTAAGCGAATCCCATGAAACGGAAATATCGCCGTTAAGCAAAATCTCCTCGCTGCTCCTGATAAAACGGTTGAAGCGCATATTTGAAACAGACGCGAGAATATCAACATGCCTGTTGATTAGCCGGCCTTCCAGATTATATGACTCGCCCGATGAGTTCCTGTCCGCCATTATTATTTTAAACTGAACATCGGAAAAATCATTATTCCATAAAAAATCCGCTTTCCCGGACAGCGCTCCGGCATTGTCAGCGAAATAAAGCTCTTTAATGCCGGCTCCGCCCTGATCCGCCGTTCCTGTTATCCGCAAAACATCGCCTCCGTTTGAGTTACGGACCTGCAAATTCGCGATATCAAGCGACCATTGATCGGATTTATTATAGCGGAATGTAATGTAAAAATTAAGGTAATCAATGTTCCCGTTTACCGGCATTGGAAAATCAGTGCCTTCCAGATAAAAAGAAACGGCGCCCTGCGGGGATATGCTTCCGTAAGCGTGAAAGCCGCTAGGATCGCGCAGAATTATTGTCGCCATGTCCAGGATCTGCCCTTCCAAATTCCAGGATAAATCCTCGTAATTTATATTGAATGAAAAAACAAGATCCGCCAAATTGGAAAAATTCAAATTTGAGGAAATTAAATAATCTTTTTCTTTTATCCTGACTATGCCTTCATTAACGGAAAGCCGGCGATCCGTGCCTGAAAGCGAGAATTTTCCCTGCGCGCCGTCCGTTTTGATTATCATTACGGGAGCGTTATATACAATCTGGTTAAAGTCGGTCATTAAAAATATTTCTGCCGTTATAAAAGTTTTTTTTATATAACCGCTGACGGTTCCGGGAACAGCGGGCGTTTTAACCAACGGACTCAAAATTCCGGCAATATCCGAAATGCAAAAAGAATCTGAAGTCAAAAAAGCGTCAAGCTGCCTTGTATTGAAATTCATAGCCGCTTCAATGTTTATTTCCGTATTGTTTTCAAATAAGGCCGCAGCTGTTACGCTTACCTCCCTGTTGGAAAAAACCGCCTTTAAACCGGCGTCGAAAATGCTATGCCCAAAGGAGGCTTTTTTTCCGGAAACGCTTATTTCATGCTCCTGACTTGAGATGATAAACGCGGCGTTTATAAAATCGCTTCCTGTCAGGCTGAAATTGCTGAATGAAATAACGCCGGCCGGCGAAAAGGGATTAAAATCCATGCTCCCGGATAATTTTACCGTCCCCTGAAAAAGGGAACTCATCGCGCCGCGGGGAGCTCTTATATAGAGTTCATCAACAGAAATTGAAGCATCGCTGCCGTTGGCGCGGACTTTGTATAATGGCGAAACGGAGTCGTTCCCGCCGCTGAAATCCGCGTAGTAGCGGAGGTTTTTGGAATTTTCATAATGCAGTCCTGCGCTGCCCGTAACAGGCTGTGAAAGCAGGTAATTTAAATCCTTAAGATTGTTGGTAAATCTGACAATCTCTGTCAGGGGAAAACCGCGGCAGTCTACCTGCGCATGCATGCTTTCCGTTTTTGTATTATATTCTAATGAACTGCTGTAGCGCGCGCTTTCATCTAACGTGCGAAGGCTTAATATTCCGCCGGAAAAGACAAGCCCGAAAAGGAAATCGTTTGACTCAAAAAGAGTTGTTATGTTGCCTGTCTGCCTGATCTTTGACGAAGTAACAAAAGGCTGTAAAATGAAAGGCTGTCTTTTTAATGTTTCCTGCTGAAAACCGGAAAACGATGAAAGGAAAACCTCCGCTTCGCCGCTTTGCGTTAAAATGGAATACGCGCCCTTTACCGCGGCGGCAGTTTTTACGCTTAAAATTCTGTTTAAAAGATCGGAATAGACAAATTCCCCGTCGAATTTAGCGGAAAGCAGAATTTCTTTGCTGTTTCCTTTTATTTCAATGTTCATTTCCTGCGTTAGGCAGGTAATATTTCCCGAGCCTGTCTGCGTAGATACGCTTAATGAGCCGCCCCGTATACGGAAATCCGCCTGTTCGGGGAAAAATTCGGCTAAATCAATGCTATTATCTTTATCCTGGTCTGAAAACAGAGAGGAAAGACGATTTAAAATCTCTCTGTCCCTTTCCAAATTCAGTTTTATCTCAGGCTGATCGATTATTACGCTTCTTAATACCGATTTTTTGCCGGATAATAAATCCTTCATGGAGAATGACACCCTGATCCTTGAAACAGACAGGTACGCTATCTCGTCTTTCATAAATTTCAGGTTTCTGATATCAAATGAACCGAATATTGTCGGCCGGATTGAGGAATAGGAAAGCTCCATGCCTGTCGCATTTTCGATTTTAGCGATATAATTATCGCGTATTTGGGTAATTCCCCGGTGAAGAGCGCTTTGAACCGGCCGCATAAGAGCCGCGGACAGTAAAATCAATCCGAAAAAGATGAGGATTTTAAAATAAAACAAGAAGGATGGTCTTTTTTTCCCTTCTTTTTCGGTAAAAATAGTCAAAATTTCATCCTATTATGATTATTTTCGTATGAGCTTAATACAAATATAACACTTTTTATGGAAGAATGTCACGAGTTATTGAAGAAAATAATAATTTAACACGATCATACATGAACAATCACAGATTTTAATGCGATATTTTATTATAAAACATTTATAAAATTGCGTATTTTTTTGAGTCATGCTATTATCTACAGATGGATTATAAGAACTATACGAGTACACCCAAAGCCAGTGAAATTGTCGCCTGGAGCAGTAAATTTATGACCGGAATTGAACTTATAGACGGCCAGCATAAAGAACTTGTTAACCTGACGAATGAACTGTATAACGCCTGTTTTGCAAAAGATGACGACCTTCAGGTCGTTTTTAAAAACGCCATGAGCCGCATGGTTGAATATGTCCGTTTCCACTTTAACGCCGAATTGAAGTTCCTAAACACGATCAATTACCCGGATTACAGCAGCCACAGGAAGATGCATGAAACTCTGATAAAAAATATTCTTGAAGCCGCAAAAGAAGCCGGAGAAGGCAAAAAGTTTGTGCCGAACAATTTTGTCCGCACCCTTGTTGACTGGGTTTTCAGCCATATCGCCGTTTATGACAAACAGTACAGCGCCTATGTATCTGAACAGGTAAAAAAAGGCGCGCTGACAACAAAAAAGATAAAAGAAGCTGAACACAGCGCGGCTCTGGAAAAACTTGACAAGTATTAAAAGGCAAAAATAAGGCGATAAGCAAAAGGAGAGTTGAAAGTTAAAATGCAAGCAATTCCCAATATTTATGAGAGCGCGTTAAAACCTGTCACAAAAATGAAGGCACGGGCTGTCTCGCTTGATTATGCTTATTCTGATAATGCCTGCGAAATCGACACAGGAATTCGGGAGACAATTAAAGGAGTACGCCTTTCAATACTTGCTATGGGTATGGGATTGGCTAAAATCAAGAAAAAAGGGCTTTATACAGACCTTGATTGCAAGAGCATGGCAGCTTATATTCAAAAACTGTGTGATGAAACCAAAATGGACAGAAGCAGCATTTTTAACTGGCTTTACATCGGAGAAGCGTATATAAAATACCGCAATGATCTTGTAAAAATAGGGTTCAGCGACGATGACGGACCTACTAAACTCCCCTACCTTGAACGCGCTCTTGAAACAAACCGTAAACAGGAAGTTTTCAAAAACATAAAAGATATGTCTTTAAGGGAATTCATCAATTTTTCCAAAGGCGAATCAGAAGAAGAAGATGAAGAAAAAAACAGTAAAAAAGTGACTATACGCGATAATGAAGTATATATTGGCGGTAAACAGGCAATACATTTAAGCGAAAACCTTGATTCACGAACCTATAATTATTTTAAAAAAATTATTCTTATTGCCGGAAAAGCAATGGAAGAAAATGAAGTAGTCCTGCCTGTCCGGCTTTACGATATGGACGAGTTGAAACGGTTTGAAAGAGCGGCCAATAAAATAAAGAAAGAAATGAGGGAAGAAACATGATACTATACACTTGTATAGTATCATGTTATGTGCACTGGACTTGTGAGATAACCAACAGGGTTATCTCACAAGTCTATGTAATCCGTTCTGGCTCTATCTTCAATCCACTACATTACCCTTTGGTATCAATCCCTTTTGGATTATATTGTCAACAAAACCACGAAGTTGTTCATAATCTTCCATCTGTTGTAACAAATTGTACCGTCCCGCATGATTCGGGTATGGTTTGAATTAACTTTGTGATAATTTCCTTCATCGCGTTTTCGTCCACGGGAATCCCAATTTGGGCACATAATGCACTGTATTCCGCCTGGTTTGTTGCCGTTTCCGTATCCGTCATATACGTTGGTTAATGTATGTACCCTTTTTAAATGCCTGCATCCGTTGGTTAAATAAATTTGCCTCGTTTGCGTCCCCAAATTGCCCCAAAATCGCGTTGTTTATTTCATCGTTATAATAGGTATAAGCATGCAGAACGCCATTATCAAAATCAGAACGGCTAGTAAGTGTACTTTCTATACTCCTTTGGTTGGTATAAATAATATTATCAAATTCTGTTCTGCCATTTTTATATTGGTTTTGCAAGACCTTTGCCTGGCTAACCAACCCCGGTCTAAATAATTGTCTAATTGACTTACGACATGGGCTTGGGTGGTACAATTTTTGTTAAAAATCACGTCGTTAACCGTGGCAAAATCACGCAGGTACAAATACGGGTCCACGGGTTCGGGCTCGGCAATAGGGATTGGTTCATTGGTTGTGCCGTTTTTACAGGCCGCGAGCCCTGCACACATTGCGGCAACAATTGCGGTTGTAAGGAATACAGTCAGTAATTTTTTCATAAAAAACTCCTTTAAAATTGTCTAATCGCTTAGACGTTTTATATACTGGAGTTGTTCGATAACTTCAGTTATTGAACAACTTCCCTATAAAAATGCATTTTTGTAAGGCTTTAGCCTGAAAAAATGCAGAACTTGTGAGACAACTGATCGAACCGAAGGTTCGCAGTTGTCGAACAAGTCCACTATACAAAGGTATAGTATATAAACATGTAATTTTCCGGTACAAACAGACCGGTTTTTTGATTGACAGGCAAGTGAGAGTCGCGGCCTGATTGACCTCATGGGCGCTGTCACCTGTGCGGTTCATACCCCCAATAACACTAATGGACTTGTGAGACAACTCAGGTTAGTTGTCTCACAAGTCCGGCATCAGCCGCCATTTATGCGAGTTAAAAGCAAGTATTAGCTGATACTATTGCAAGAGCCCGGACAGTCTCCGTACAGTTTCTTAACGCATGGGGATTGCTGAATAGCGCGGAGAAAACGCTGCTTTTCTGTTTTTGTTAATATTGGAGCCCATAATCAGTTCGGACTTGTTCGTGGTGAATCTCTTCAAAGAAATTCTACGAACAGGACGTGAAATCGTGTAAATTACACTCCTTTCTTTTTTACCGTTATCCCCAATTCGTCAAGCTGCTTCTGGTCAACCTCCGAGGGGCAGTCGTCCATCGGGCTTACGGCGAAGGAATTTTTCGGGAAGGCGATAACATCCTTTAAAGACGACAGCCCTGCCATTATCATCACAAGGCGGTCAAGGCCCGGCGCGATGCCTCCGTGGGGAGGCGCTCCGTATTTGAAAGCCTCAGTTAAAAAGCCGAATTTCTTTTCCGCTTCGCCGGGATCAATGCCGGCTATTTTAAAGACACGATTCTGCATTGCGGAATCATGGATACGAATGGAGCCTGACGCCAGTTCATAGCCGTTTAACACAAGATCGTATAAATCGCCCTTTACGGAACCGGGATCACTCTCCATTGTTTCATGGTATTTTTCCTGCGGCCATGTAAATAAATGATGAGCCGCTTCCCATTTTTGCCCGTCCTCGTTGAACTCAAACATGGGAAAATCAATTATCCAGGCGAATTCAAATTTTTTGGGATCGCATAACCCAAGATCGCGTCCCAGTTTTGTTCTTACCGCTCCAAGCGCTGTGTTGGCTATTTTCCTGTCAGCGTCCGCGATAATAAGAACAAGGTCTCCTTTTTCAGCGCCAAGCCCGTCTATTATCTGCGCGGCATTGCCTGTAAAAAACTTCGCCGCGCCTCCCTCAAAAGACAACTGCCCGTTATTCGCCGCGCTCTCCGTATTGTTAACCGCTTTCATCCATGCCATGCCTTTGGCTTTGTAAATTTTCGCGTGAGATTCGAGATCTTCTATCTGTTTGCGCGAATAATCCGCCCTGCCCTTCACTACAAGCGCTTTGACAGTGCCGCCGGCGGATATCGCGTCCTTAAATGCCTGGAAACTCCCTGCCTGCGCAAACTGAGAAAAATCCTTAAGCCGCATATCAAAACGGAGGTCGGGCTTGTCGCTCCCGTAGAATTCCATCGCATCTTCCCATGTAAGACGGCGGAATTCTTGAGGCAATTTTACATTTAATACCTTGTCAAAAACATGTCCCATAAGCCCTTCGGTTATGGATAAAATATCGTCTCTTCCCGCGAATGACATCTCAATGTCAATCTGGGTAAACTCAGGCTGCCTGTCTCCCCGCGAATCTTCGTCTCTGTAGCAGCGGGCTATCTGAAAATATTTGTCAAAACCGCTTACCATCAGTATCTGCTTGTAAAGCTGCGGCGACTGCGGCAGCGCGTAAAATTTACCCGGATACAATCTGGAAGGGACAAGGAAATCGCGCGCTCCTTCGGGAGTTGATTTTATAAAAGTGGGCGTTTCAATTTCATAAAAGCCGTTAGCTGTCATCCATTCGCGGACGGCGAACGCTGTCCGGCTGCGCATTTTAATGCTGTTCTGCATCGCGCCGGATCGAAGGTCAAGGTAGCGGTACTTAAGGCGCAGATCCTCATTTGCCTTGCTTTCTTCGTCGATCTGGAAAGGCAGAACTTCGCATTTATTAAGTATAACAATTTTATAAGCGGCAATTTCAATCTCTCCTGTGTCCATAGACAGGTTTATCATATCGTCAGGACGGAGGCAGACTTTTCCCTCTACGGCGATGCAGTATTCATTGCGCAGTTCATCGCAGACCGCCGCAAGCAGCGCGTCATTTTCAGTATTTACAGTTACCTGGGTAACGCCGTAACGGTCCCTCAGATTGATAAAAAAAATTCCGCCGTGGTTGCGTTTTCTGTGAACCCATCCGTTTAAAATCACATTCCGTCCCGCGTCAGCTTTCCGAAGCGTCCCGCAGTCGGCAGTTCTTTTCATGCTTTCCATAACATGAAATATATAATTTTTTACCTTTTTATGCTATAATGCCATTATGCGTTTTGAACTGGATAAAGTCCTGATTGACGATATTATTTTTTTTATGGAAAACCAGGACGGCGAATTTTTAATTGACATCCAGGAAGGACAGGTCATTGACATAAATAACAACGAGACGGAAGAAGAACCGGATTACAATGACGGCCGTTTTATTCCCCTGCCCGGGTGGAGTTCTCAGGATGGTTTCCGTTTAATGGAACATTTCACAGCCGGTTTAAAAAATCCCGTTGCCAGACACGATTTATCTGTCGCTCTTACAAGAAGCAAAGGCGTTTTCCGCGCATTTAAAAATGTTTTGGAATCGTACCCGGAAATTGAAAAAATGTGGTTCATTTATAAAGATAAAGAAATGAAAAACGAGGTTATCTCCTGGTATAATTCTTTAAGGGAAGAATGGGGTCTTGAACCAATCGGTATGGAACCTGATGACACCTCATCTCTTGTTCTGGAAGATTTCTCATTCAGGGAAGGCGATGATGAACTGGGATATCCTTCATTTATTGCCGGGATTAACGGCGAATCCGCCGGCAGCGTAAGCGCCACTATTAATAACCAAATCATGCATATCGATCATCTGGAAGTAAAATCCGAATACCGCGGCATGGGGCTTGGCAAGACTCTGCTTTCCAAACTCATTGAAATAGCCGATGAAAAAAATCTGGACATGACAATAGACGTTCCGGTAGACGCGGAATTTTTTTCCCGTTCATTACTGCTGGAAAACTTCGTCCCCTGCATGCAGAGATTTATACGAAAAAAATAAACAAACCCTCAGCACGAATAAAAGAATTTTTTATACCGTATATGTGCTTGCGCTGGTAGATCCTCCGTGGCCGGTCCAGTTTGTATGGAAAAATTCGCCGCGCGGTTTATCAATACGCTCGTAAGTGTGCGCTCCGAAATAGTCCCGCTGCGCCTGTAACAGGTTCGCAGGCAGCCGTTCGCTGCGGTAGCCGTCAAAATACGCAAGCGCGCTTGCCAAAGCCGGCGCAGGGATGCCGTTCTGCACAGCGGCCGATACTACTCTCCTCCATGAACCCTGAGCGTCTTCAATGACCTTTGCAAAGAAAGGGTCCAGCAGCAGATTTTCCAGTTTTGGGTTTTTATCAAACGCTTCCTTTATTTTACCCAGGAAGACAGAGCGTATAATGCATCCTCCCCTCCACATAAGCGCGATGCCGCCGTAGTTTAGATTCCACTTGTATTCTTTCGCAGCTTCCCTCATTAAAAGATAACCCTGCGCATAGGAAACTATCTTTGAAGCATAGAGCGCTTTTTCAAGGTCTTTAATAAAAGACGCTTTATCCGCCTGAACCGGTGCGGCGGGAGATGAAAAAACTTTGGCCGCCCTTACGCGCTCATCCTTGGCCGCCGAAAGGCATCTGCCAAAAACAGCCTCTCCAATCAAAGTCAGCGGCACTCCGAATTCAAGAGCCGCGATGCCTGTCCATTTGCCTGTTCCCTTCTGCCCTGCTGTGTCAAGAATTTTTTCCGCCAGCGGCTTGCCGTCATCGTCTTTGTAACGCAGAATATCCCGCGTTATCTCAATAAGGTAACTGCCAAGGGAGCCGCTGTTCCATTCATCGAACACATTACCCATCTCTTCATAGCTTAAACCAAGCGCGTTCTTCATCAGATCGTACGTTTCGCAGATTAACTGCATATCCCCGTATTCTATGCCGTTATGCACCATTTTTACAAAGTGTCCCGCTCCGTTCTCGCCTACCCAATCGCAGCATGGAGCGCCTCCGTCCGCCTTCGCGCATATCGCCTGCAGCACCGGTTTTACAAAAGACCACGCCGCGGCAGAACCGCCGGGCATGATGGACGGCCCCTTGAGCGCGCCTTCTTCTCCTCCTGAAACCCCTGTGCCTATATACAACAGCCCTCTGGATTCAACATACTCTGTACGGCGCATTGTATCCTGATAATTTGAATTTCCGCCGTCAATTATAATGTCGCCTTTCTCAAAAACTTCCAGAAGCTGATCAATTGTTTCATCTACCGCCTTTCCGGCCTTTACCATGATCATCGCTTTGCGGGGAACTGACAAAGAGGAAGCCAAATCTTTCAGATTATGACAGCCTGTAATTTTTTTTCCCGCGCCGCGCCCTGAGATAAATTCATCCACCCTGGAAGCGGTACGGTTATATACCGCGACAGAAAAGCCCTTGCTTTCCAAATTTAAAACCAGGTTTTCACCCATTACCGCAAGCCCGATAAGACCTATATCCGCATTACCCATTGAAATCTCCTTATCTTGCATTATATCATAGGATTATGGAGAAAACATATGTAGCTTTGGGCGGAGCCGGTAAAGATCTGTCAAATCAGGAAATGGAAGAACTTTTTTGTGACGCGCTATCCAGGGCATTGGCAGATATAAATGACGCGGGAAAAGTAATCATTCTGCCGCCTGACATAACACGTTTTCATTCAAGGGCAGGTTTTTTCACAGAAACCGCGTCCGGTCTTTTAAAAGATAAATTAGGCGCGGTACTGCCGGCTCTTGGAACGCATATGGCAATGAGCGGCAGCGAGCTTGCGCGGATGTTCGGCAGTACGCCAAAAGACAAGTTCCGTATTCACAACTGGCGCAACGATATAACAGAGCTTGGCCGGCTGGAAGCGGATTGGGTAGAAAAGACCTCACAGGGCGCTGTCCGCTACGACTGGCCCGTACAGGTGAATAAACTGCTTAGAAGGGATGGTCCTGACAGCGGAAATTTTTCCCTTGCTGTAAGCATCGGGCAGGTAGTCCCTCATGAAGTCGCGGGTATGGCAAACCACGCGAAGAATATCTTCGTTGGAACAGGCGGAAAAGAGGCAATAGACAAGAGCCATTTCGCAGGCGCAGCTTACGGCATGGAACGAATCATGGGAAGGGCGGATACTCCGGTCCGCGCGCTATTTGACGAAGGGTTACGCCGTTTCGGGAATGAACTGCCGCCAATTCTTTGGGTACTGACAGTAATTGCCGCGCGTACTGAAAGCGAAACAGCCGGTAAAGAACGCGGCTCTCTTGCCGTAAGAGGGCTTTTTATCGGTTTTGGCCGCGAGTGTTTTGAAAAAGCCTCTCTTTTGGCGCGGGAAGTCAATGTCAATCTTATGGAAGAACCGGTTAATAAAGCTGTTGTATTTCTGGAGCCGGAAGAATACCGCACAACATGGCTTGGAAACAAGGCTGTTTACAGAACGCGCATGGTTATAGCCGACGGAGGGGAACTTTTAATCCTCGCTCCCGCGCTTGAACGTTTTGGCGAAGATATCAATATAGACGCTTTAATCCGTAAGCATGGCTACCGCCCGGCGAAAGAAATACTCGCAAAAGCGGCGTCCGATTCTGAACTTGGCGGAAATCTAAGCGCCGCCGCGCATCTAATTCACGGTTCAAGCGAAGGGCGTTTTACAATCCGCTACTGCCCAGGCGAAAAAATTTCCCGGCAGGAAATTGAGTCTGTGGGTTTTCAATGGGGAAACCTAAAAGAAGCGCAAGAACGTTATAATATTAAAGAACTGTCACCGGGCTGGAACACGCACGCGGACGGAGAAAAATTTTTCTTTGTGCCGAATCCGGCGCTTGGCCTTTGGGCGGAAAAGAAAAAATTTCAAACGCCGGCTAATCCCTGATTTTTTAATTTATTCTGTCCGGTCTTAATACCTGCGCTCCGTTTATGTACACATGATGAACCTCTGCGCCCTCGTCAAGGTAACAGTGAACAAGCGCGCGTATTGTCCGCTCAAGCGCGCCTTTGGTTTGCGGTTCCTGAACGCCGAAAAGAGCCAAATGCTCAGCTCTGCCGCCTTTCCTGAGAGCTGTACATGGATTAATCGCATCCAGATCGGATGTAACAGAAAAAACAAGAGAGACAATATCTCCCTGATCAAGCATATTGGCGCTCAGCAGCTCATCGTACATTGAAGCAGTCTGCCTGCAGATATCCTGTTCAGTATTCATGCACTGCGCCGCGCCTCTTAAAGCGTACAGTTTTTTCATCCATTGCCTCCGGTAATTGAAATGATAATAACATTAAAAAGAAAAATAGCCGCTCCATAAATGGCGGAAAAAATTGAAAGAACAACCTCCAGAACAGGCAGCACAGAAGGGCTTCGGATAAGACGAATTATGCTGGTGATCAATAAAAAAACCGAACAGATACAGACTAAAAAAGATGAATACCGGATAAAAGAAAGAAGATAAAACAGTTTTTCATCAGAAAGTTCATTTTCTTTATAATATGCAATAAAAGCGGCTAATGAGAATATAAAACTGCCAAGAAGCACCCAAAGACAGGGCCGCCTTAAAATTTTTAATTTGTCCATAATTCCCATCTCTTGTAAGTGATCGGCTTTTATACTATTATAACATAGTATGAAAAAAATTTTTTTTACCCTTCTGTCTTTGTTGATCCTTGGCGGCTGCGGTTTTTTCTTTGGCTGGGCTCAATTAAATGTACCGCAAGGGTCTTTCGGCGTAATCAGCTCAAAAACGCATGGATTTGACGATAAACTGGTTCAATCCGGGGAGTTTCGCTGGTTATGGTATAAATTAATACCTACAAATGTGCGTATTTCCATCTTCAAGCCGGAGCCGCAAAAATTTTCAATGAATATCAAAAATTCCCTGCCTTCCGGGAGCGCGTATGCCTCTTTCGCAGGGCTTTCTTCGATGGATTTTTTATGGGAATTCAAAGCGGAATTGGCCTTTCAGCTTAACCCTGAAAAATTAATACAGTTGGTCTCCAAAAACAACATCACAGATCAGAAAGAATTGGATAACTACTTAAATGATACCGCAAAAAAAATAGAAGCGGTAATACTTCGCGTAATGTCCTCTGATGAAACTGATAATGCGCGTCTTGAAAATCTGCTTGAAGGGAAAAAAGATATTGAGCTTGAAAATGAAATTGCGTCTCTTTTCCCGGAGATTAGAGATTTTTCGTTCATTATTGAATCGGCGCAATTTCCGGATTTCGCGTTATACAGGCAGGTTCGCCTGTTATATGATGAGTTTTTAACCAAACAGCGCGAAGTTGTTACGACTACTTTCGGAAAAAGCGCGGAAAACCGCATCGCGGCCCAGCTTCGTTTTGACGAGCTGGATCGTTACGGTGAATTGCTTACAAAATACCCAATTCTGCTGGATTACATAGCTCTTGAGCAGAAAATAAATTTAAAAGCCAATGATTAACCGGAGTAACCCCTGTGCAGGTCTGTTTGTTCTTCATAAATAATAGAAGGAGTTTTTTTAATGCATAAAACCAGAACTATACTCATTATACTGCTGTTGTGTCTGCCGTTTCTTCTATATGCCCAGAATGATGATTCAAACAATAACGATCCTTCGCGCGAGACAGACTGGGATGATTTTCAAACAGAGCTGTATTCATTCGGAGATCAAACATTTATTATATCTCTGGGAACGGTATTCCCCGTACTCTTTATGAATAAAGGCGTTCCCATAGAACATAATTTTAACCCTCCGGTTGGAGGCGCCGGTTCTCTTATTTATAATTTTTACCTTAACTCCCGTTTTTTTATCGGCGGCGAGCTAAACGGCATATTTCTGGCTACCATTGCCAGGGAAACAGCCTATATTATCCCTTTGGGGCTAAGGGCAGGTTTTCAGTTTATATTATGGCGTTTTGAATTCCCCATTACGCTGACTCTTGGAATGACATGGCATCGTTATCTTGATTACAGATATTTCGGTTTTTACATGAAAGGCGGAGGGGCGGTTTATTACAGATTTAATCCCGAATGGTCTTTCGGAGTTACAGGCAATTGGTGCTGGTTCCCGGAAATAGGGACAGAGAACAGAAACGAAGATGTTCACGGAAATATAGTAGAGCTAACGCTTTCCGCGCGTTATCATTTTTAGTGAGTGGAACAAATATATGAAAAGAAATATTATTTTTAACTGTTTTTTTGCAATAATGGTTTTTTTCCTTGCGTCATGCAATGATCCTGTGTTCTATGTCATTTCAACGGATGTAAGGCCTTTGGAACCCATAATAAAAGGAGTGCCTACCAATTTCGCGGTTTATGACGGCGCGCTGTACGTCGCTTCAGGCAGAGTTCTTTATAAATACTGGAATAATAACCCGGATGATACGAATAATCCTGCTATATGGTACGGCGGCGAAAGCGTGTCAGCGGTTCCGCAGCCGGCTGTCCCTGGCGGAGGAAGCATAATTCAAATCGCGTCAACAGGGAACTATCTGTACGCGCTTTGCTTTTCAGATTCCGGCGGCGGCAGTTCGGCCAGGTCTATTTTACAGCGGTATAACGGCGCTGAATGGGAAGAACTGAACGTGGAAACCGGGGTAATAATGCTTAATATATTCGCCGCCAATGATTATATATTTATCAAGACGCAGATCCCGGGAGGAGGATTCCGGGTAATGTATGCGGCTGGAACCGTATCTGCCGGTACCGCGATAATGCCTCTAATGCTGAATAACGAACCGTTCGAAGGAAATATAACCGGAGCCGTTTTTGACGGATCAAATTACTATATCTGTACAAGCCAGGGTATTTTTAAAGCGCCGAACCCTGCCTCGGGCGTAACAATAATTTACAGGGATGATTCACCCGGAATTCAATTTATTGGCATGATAAACCTTGAAACAGCCAATAATATCATCGCACTTATCACGCGCGGTACCAGTTCGCAAGGCGCAAGATTATACCTGCTTCAGGATGATAATCTCACACTTGCAAAAGTAGACGCTACTACAGATATCTCATTGGGAAACCGCATTGCTACAGGAGCGCTTGCTATTTACAGAACCGCCGGCGATCAAAAGCTCCTTCTTGCAGGAAGGCAGGACAGGCTGAATTACATAGCCGAATCCGGTTTTTCATACGGTTATCTTGAACTTGAGATAGACAGCAACGGCATTAAAACAGAAACCAGCGATGACGGAGTAACAAAAAACAAGAATTTTGTTGAACCGGGCAGGAACAGTCCAAGTACAGTCGGTACGGAAAATGTAGAAAGATACACTTTCAGATCTACAATCGGGAAGCATCCTGTAAACTACCTTTTCCAGGCGCCGTCAGATATAGACAGGGAAATGATACTTTTTGCGTCAACCCAGAAAAACGGCGTATGGTCATACCGTGACCGCAGCGGGAAAGGACAATGGAACGCCGAAGATAACAAACTCCCGCGATAACAGGTAGCCGCGTTTACCAATCCTGTTTAATATTGATTACATACAGCTATGGATGAACTTTTTACATCAAAAAAAGAGTCAGGATCGAGTCCTCTTGCCGACAGAATGCGTCCGCGTTTTCTGGAAGACATGGTCGGCCAGGATCATATTGTAGGGCAAGGAAGGCTCCTGCGCCGGGCAATCCAGGCGGACCGTCTTTCGTCAATTATCCTCTACGGGCCGCCTGGAACGGGAAAAACAAGCCTCGCGGCAGTAATCGCCAACACAACAAGAGCCTCATTTGAAAAACTCAACGCGGTTCTTTCCGGCGTCAAGGATATCCGCGAAGTAATTGACCGCGCCGATGAGCGCTTCAGGTTATACAGTAAAAGAACAATCCTTTTTGTAGACGAAGTTCACCGCTGGAACAAGGCCCAGCAGGACGCCCTTCTTCCCTGGGTGGAAAACGGCACTGTTATCCTTGTCGGCGCGACAACTGAAAATCCTTTTTTTGAAGTAAACCGCGCTCTTGTAAGCCGCAGCCGTATTTTCCAGTTAAAACCGCTGACAGACGCCGATCTGGTTGAAGCGGCGCGGCGCACGTTCGCCGATAAGGAACGCGGATACGGAAACTGGAATGTTAAATTCGAAGAAGGCGCGCTGGAACATCTTGTTGAAGTTTCCGGAGGGGATGTCCGGTGCCTGCTTAACGCGATAGAACTGGCTGTGGAAACCAGCGTCACTCCGTGGCCTCCCTCCGCAGGCTGCGATCTGCTGATTTCAATGGAAGCCGCCGAAGAGAGCATCCAGCGCCGCGCGCTTCTTTATGACCGGGACGGCGATTACCATTTTGATACCATCAGCGCGTTTATAAAAAGCGTCCGCGGCAGCGATCCTGACGCGGCTCTGTACTGGCTCGCGAAAATGATACGCGCGGGCGAAGACCCAAAGTTCATTTTCAGGCGGATGATAATACTGGCAAGCGAAGATGTCGGTCTTGCCGACCCGATGGCGCTTTCCGTTGTTATCTCCTGCGCACAGGCTTTCGAGCGGATAGGTTTTCCGGAAGGAAACTTTCCTCTTTCCCACGCCTGCCTTTACCTTGCTACAGCCCCAAAATCCAACACTACGCTGGCTTTTTTTGACGCTCTTAAGGAAGTTGAACGGGAAGACGCCGAAGTTCCCAATCATTTAAGAGACGCAAGCCGTGACGGCGAAGGTTTTGGACATGGCGAAGGCTATGTTTATCCGCATGCTTACAGGGATCATTGGGCAGCTCAGCAGTACCTGCCCAGCGCTTTAAAAGGCAGGACATTTTATACGCCTTCAATAATCGGATATGAGGGGAAAATTCGGGAAGACGCGCTTCAAAAACGGGAATTACAGGCAGCAATTGTATTCGGCACTCCCGAAAAAGAGGAATTTTTAACATGGTCTGCGGCAGCAAAAGGAAGAGAAGGCTGGTATAAACGCATGGAATCTGGAAGAAGCGCGCTTTTATTGAATGACCGTAATGTCATTTTTGACGCAGCACAGCCGGCGCGCCACGACCGCGTACTTGTCCCTTTAGCGAATGACGGGCTGTTGTTATGGGAAAGCATGCGCCGCTGTCCGGAAGGTTTAACCGCCTCTGTTGTCAGCGCTCCGGCCGCAAAAGACGCTCTTTTACGCTATGCCGCGGTACTGGACGCAAACGTCCTTAATGAAGCGGAAAAACCCCAGATTGCCGTCTCACAGGAAATACTTCCTTCTTCTGAACAATGCGATGAATGGTTTTCCTGCTCAAAATTCGACCATATACTGCTTCGCTGCTGGCGTCTTGCCGCCGAACCTGCATTTCTGGCATCCGCCGCAAAGCCGCTGCTTGCCAAAAACGGAAATTTTATCCTGTTCTTCTCTCCTCCATCCCTGGGAGAGCGGTTATCCCGGATTATAAAAAATGAGTGTACAAATGAAAATATCAGTAATAAGGAAATTTCTGCGCTTGAGCAAGCCGAAGAAGCATTTTTTCAGGATACCGGCTCGTTAAAATTGTGGGATTTAAGCAATATCAGCGCTGTTTTTGATGAGCAAGGATTTAAGCATGATTACCGGCTGCTCGAACAAAAAGAAGAACGATTAATTTCCGGGAAAGACCTATCCTCCTGGTTCAATATTGAGCAATCCCGGTGGGGCGCTTTTATGGCGGATAATTTGAAAAAAGCTGAGTTAAAAATGATAGAAAACGCTTTACGGGGAAGAATAGCCAAAGGCCCTGTTTTTTGGCGCTGGAAATCCGTATGTTTGAAAGCTTCAATAGGTTGATTGACAAGCGAAGTGAGAGTCGTGCCCGAGTAAACTCGGGCACGACCGAACGAGCGCAGTCACCGAAGGGGTTCATACCCCGCGGCTTGCCGCGGAAAGCCAGACCACTTGTAAGTGGTCTGGCGGGTGCAGGGCTTGCCCTGCGGTATGAT
>JAIRQN010000003.1 GCA_031256445.1 Treponema sp.
GGACTGTCGCACGCTGTCTGGGAAGAGTGCCTATTGTACTCCGTACAAGCCGGATTTTTATTTTAGCCATTTTTAACCCCACAGCTCGTTGAGGGACTTACCCCTGTTTCTTGATATCGTCCTTGCGTCCATCATTTTAGTAATACAATCGAACGTTGCCTTTACAACATTATACTGGCTGGATGACCCAATGGATTTTGAAAGCACATCAGTAACACCGCCGGCTTCCATAATTGCCCGCACAGGACCCCCTGCGATAATTCCGGTTCCAGAACACGCAGGTTTTAATAACACCTGCGAAGATTTAAAAAGCCCTGTTACTTCATGCGGAATTGTGCCGTTCTTGACAGGAAGTTTTATCATATTGCGTTTCGCTTTATCTATACTTTTGCGTATAGCTTCCGATACGTCATTAGCCTTACCGAAACCATAACCTACTTTGCCTTTACGATCTCCGATTACGGTCAGGGCAGAGAATGAAAAACGCCTTCCGCCTTTTACAACTTTTGCAGTACGGTTCAGTTTAACAAGTTTTTCTACAAATTCCTTTTCAACATATTCCCTGTCACGCCCGCGATCACGATCACGCCGCCGACCTTCGCCTCTTGCGCCTCTTGACTCGGAACGAACTTCTTCAGAGGCAGTTTCAATTGAAACTTCAACTTCGTTATCTTCCAACATACCTTCGGTTTTTGCCACCAGCTGCCCCCTAAAACTCTATTCCGGCTTTGCGACTTCCGTCAGCTAAAGCCTTTATAATTCCATGATATAAATATCCGTTGCGATCAAAAACAACAGACTTGATATTTTTTTCCAGAAGGCGTTTCCCCATAATTTCACCTAACTGACCCGCTCCGGCGACAGTCGCTTTTACCTCCCGGAGTTCCTTTTCAAGAGTTGAAGCGGCGGCAATAGTATGCCCTTTGGCATCATCAATAACCTGAGCCGAGATGCGGCGGTTACTTTTGGTAATGGTCATCCGCGGCCGCTCAGTTGATCCATAAACCCTTTTGCGAATGTGAATCTTTCGTCTCAGCCGTTTTCTGTCTTTCTCCAGCATTTTACGTAACATATTCTTACCTACTTAACACCTGATTTGCCGACTTTCCGCCTGACAATTTCATTATCGTAACGGATACCTTTGCCCTTATAAGGCTCAGGAGATCTGAGTTTCCGGATTTGGGCGGCAAACTCTCCAACCCGCTGTTTGTCAATTCCGCTTACCGTTAATTTTCCGCCTTCGGATGTAACAGAAAGGCCGTCCGGAATGGCGACATAAATGTCATTTGAATACCCAAGACTCATGGACAGGAGCTTTCCCTGCACTTCCGCGCGGTAACCGACTCCGGTTACAACAAGCGATTTATTAAAACCAGCGGATACACCGGTTACCATGTTGTTAAGGAGGTTACGGTACAAACCATGAAACGCCTTTACCTGTTTTTCATCGCCTGACCGGCTGACAATTATTTCCCCGTTTTTTTCCTCAAAAGATATTACAGGATGGTACTTCTGTTTAAGTTTTCCTTTCGGGCCTTCTACGGTCATTTCATCATTTTGAAATGTAACCTTGACCCCGCCTGGAACCTTGACCGGTATTTTTCCGATTCTCGACATATAACCCTCGTTTTAGCCCTTTACCATACGGTGCAGATTACTTCGCCGCCGACTTTTTTCTCTGCGGCTTTTTTGCCTGTTGTTACTCCCTGAGACGTAGAAACGATCAGGGTTCCATAGCCATTGTATACCCTCGGCATGTTTTTATACCCCATGTACACACGCCGTCCAGGTTTTGACACCTTTTCAATGCCGTGAATAATCGGGATAGTATCGTCATCGTATTTAAGGAAAACCCGGATGACATTGGAACCTTCCTGATTTGCCTTCTTAAAATTTTTGATATATCCCTCTGTCTTCAATATCTTGACTATTTCAAGTTTCAGCCTGGAGGTGGGAATATCAACTTTTTCATGTTTTGCCATGCCGGCATTCCGTATCTTTGTCAGCATGTCTGCAACGGGATCTGATACGCTCATCCTTTTCTCCTACCAACTTGATTTTGTTACGCCGGGAATTAGCCCTTCGCTCGCGAGTTTACGGAAGCAAAGACGGCACATTTCATATTTCCGCAAAAAACCCCGGGGTCTTCCGCAGATCCTGCAGCGGTTTACTTTCCGCGTTTTATATTTTGGCGTCCTCTGTGCTTTGATTATCATTGCCTTGCGTGCCATTATACCCCCTATTTCCTGAAAGGCATTCCGAATTTCGACAGGAACGCTTTCGCTTCCGCGTCAGTCTTTGCCGTTGTAACGATAACGACATTTAATCCGGCTACCTTTTCTATTTTATCAAAATCAATTTCAGGAAAAATAATCTGTTCCTGAATACCAAGCGAATAATTTCCCCTGCCGTCAAAAGCGTTCTGGTTTATGCCGTGAAAATCTTTTACGCGCGGAAGAGCGACATTTACAAGCCTGTCAAAGAACTCGTACATCATTGTTCCGCGCAGCGTCACTTTTGCGCCGATTTCCTGCCCTGCCCTTATCTTGAAATTCGCAATGCTCTTTCGGGCTTTGGTTTTTACGGCTTTTTGGCCGGTAATCTGGGTCAACGTATCAATCGCGGCGTCCAGAAGTTTCTTGTTCTGCAGGGCTTCGCCTACGCCCATGCTTACAATAATTTTATCCAGTTTGGGAATCTGCATATTTGATTTATAGGCAAATTCCTTAAAAAGCTCCGGAGCTATCTGCTCCCTGTAAATCTTTTTTAATCTGGGCACATAATTTTTATCCATCACAGGACCTCTCCGCATTTTTTGCAAAACCGCACTTTTTTATTATCGCGGGAAACATCGCTGACTGCGCCGTCAAATTTATACCCAATGCGGGTAGGCCCGCATTTTTTACATACAATCATCAGGTTGGAAGAATGAAGCGCGGCTTCGATCTCGATAATGCCGCCACGATCTGTCTGTTTTCTTTTCTTCTTCGCTTTCTTGACGAGATTTACTCCTTCGACAACTATCCGGTCTTTCCCGCGAATTATCTTTAATATCCTGCCGCGTTTGCCTTTATCTTTTCCGGCGATAACTTCGACAGTATCTTCTTTCTTTAACTTAAACTTATGCGCTGCTTCAGTCATACATACCCTCCTATAAAACTTCCGGGGCAAGGGATACAATCTTCATGAATTCGCTTCTTTCCCTTAATTCCCGCGCTACAGGCCCGAAAATACGCTTGCCTTTTGGATTTAACGCCGCGTCAATAATTACGCAGGCGTTATCGTCAAATCTGATATAAGTTCCGTCAGGCCTGCGGTATTCTTTGTGAGTGCGAACGACAACCGCCTTTTCCACAGTACCCTTTTTTATTGTGGATGTCGGCAAAGCTTCTTTTACTGCAACTACAACAATATCTCCGATACTTGCGTATTTGCGCCGGGTACCACCCAATACCTTGATACACTGAACCATTTTAGCGCCTGAATTATCCGCCACGTTCAGGAAGCTCTCTACTTGAATCATTTTCTATCTCCCCTACCTGGCGCGCTCAATAACTTCTACCAGTTTCCAGCATTTTTCCTTGCTGATTGGCCGGCACTCTATTACACGGACACGATCGCCTGTTTTGGCTTCGTTTTTCTCGTCATGCGCTTTTACTTTCTTGGCGCGTTTAACATATTTCTTGTAAAGCGGATGCAGCTTAAGCGTTTCGATTGATACAACGATTGTCTTTTCCATTTTATCGCTCTTTACGATTCCGATAAATTCCTTTTTACCGCTTTTAGCCGCGACTGTCCGGTCTTTGTTATCTGACATTATCTGGCCTCCTCATGCATAGTTTGGGCCTTTTTTGCCGAAGTTTCGTGCGCATGGATTAGAGTATTAAGCCGCGCAATCTGGCGGCGCATAATACGCCTCTGAAGGGGATTGTCTACATGACCGATTACAATTTTAAAACGGAATTCCATGTACTTCTTTTTTAAATCGTCCCTTTTAACCTTAAGTTCGGGATAAGATAAATTTTTGAATGAATTTTTCATATATACCCCTAAGCTCCAAGTTCCATTTCCGAGCGCGCTACAAATTTGGTTTTAATGGGCAGTTTTGATCCAGCCAAAGCCATAGCTTCTTCCGCAAGAGAGCGGGCAATTCCTCCGCCCAGTTCAAACATAACTGTTCCAGGTTTTACAACAGCTACCCAGTATTCCGGCGCGCCTTTTCCCTTGCCCATGCGGGTTTCCGCTGGCTTCTTGGAAAACGGTTTATCACAGAAAATGCGTATCCACATTTTTCCGCCGCGTTTAACATGGCGGTTTATTGCGATACGGGCAGCTTCAATCTGCCTGTTTGTGATCCACATTCTGTCTAATGATACCAACCCGTAATCGCCAAATACAACATTGTTGCACCTGGTGGCGTTTCCGGGCATATTACCCCTTTGCACCTTTCGGCGCTTTACACGTTTTGGACTCTGCATATATCTACCCTCTGGCAGGAACCCGTTCCCGCCGTTTGCGGACAAGAACGCCTGCGTCTTCCTTCTGTTCTTTACCGTACTTCATGCCGTTATAAACCCAAACCTTAACGCCGATTGATCCGAAAGGGGTATGCGCTTCGGCAAAACCATAATCAATATCCGCCCTTAGAGTATGAAGAGGTATGCGCCCTTCTTTTGTTTCTTCGGTGCGGGACATTTCCGCGCCGCCAAGCCGGCCGGAAAGACGGACCTTTACGCCCTGGGCGTTGCCCTTTTTAATCGCGTTGGAAATAGCCTGCTTCATTGTACGCCTGAATGATGAACGCGCCAAAAGCTGGCGGGAAATATTCTGCGCTATAATCTGCGCGTTATTGTCCGCGTTTCTTACTTCTTTAATTTTTATCTGCACTTTCTTGCTGACTTTTTTCTGCAGATCGCTGCCGATTTTTTCAATGTTCGCGCCTTTGACGCCTATAATTACGCCGGGCCGGGCCGTATGAATTGTAATTGTTATGCGCTGCGGATGACGTATAATTTCCAGTTCCGCGATATCAGCGCCTTTAGTCTCCGGCATATCCATAATAAGCTTGCGCAACTGAAGATCTTCGTGAAGGGCATCGACATACTCTTTGGGATCAACATACCAGCGGGAACCCCATGTCTTGTTAATACCGATCCTAAGCCCCGTAGGGTTAACTTTTTGTCCCATTATTTAGCCGCCTTTTCTTTACTGACCGGCGCCGCGCCCTTCGGTTCAGCGCCGGCTGTTTCGTCAACTACAACAGTTATGTGACATAAACGCTTCAACTGCATATCCGCGCGGCCTCTGCCGCGGAACCAAATCCTTTTTAAACGAGGACCTTCGTCAATATAAATTTCGCGCACATAAAGCATGTCCTCGTCAAGTTTCTTGTTATCCGCAAGCGCGTTTGACGCGGCGGATTTAACGGTTTTACGGATAAGCCGCGCTCCCTTCTGAGGCATATTTTCCAGCAGGGAAACAGCTTCCGGATAGGGCTTACGGCGGATAATATCCGCAACCGGCCTGATTTTATAGGGCGAACCGATTAAAAATTTACTGATAGCCCTGTAACCTGTTCTAGTATTCATAATCATCCCGCCTATTTTGCCGCAGCTTTCTTGTCGGAACCCGCGTGTCCGCGGAAAATCCGCGTGGGAGCAAATTCGCCAAGCTTATGGCCGACAAGGTTTTCTGTAATATAAACAGGTATCCAGGCCTTGCCATTGTAAACGGAAATAGTTCCGCCGACCATTTCAGGAATAATAGTAGAACAACGGGAATAGGTCTTAATCATTTTCCTTTCCCCGGACTTGCTCAACTCCAGCACCTTTTTATACAGGCTCTTTTCTATAAAAGGACCCTTCTTAACGGATCTTGACATACTTCCTCATTTCTCCCTGTTTCTTATCCTTATTTTTTCTTTCCTCTGCTGACAATAAACCTTGACGAAGGCTTATGCTTTTTCCTTGTTTTATAACCCTTTGTTGGCTGACCCCAGGGAGTAACAGGATGAATACCCTTGCTTCTTCCTTCGCCGCCGCCGTGCGGATGATCTACCGGGTTCATTGCCATACCGCGGACTGTCGGGCGGACGCCAAGCCAGCGTTTGCGGCCCGCTTTTCCAAGCGTCGTGTTCATGTGGTCTTCGTTGCCTACGCTGCCGATTGTCGCATAACACTTTTTGAACACCATCCGCATTTCGCCGGATGGCAGCTTGAGCGTGACATAATCGCCTTCTTTGGCGGCGATTAACGCGCCCGCTCCGGCTGAACGCACCATCTGTCCGCCCTTGCCGAGCGTTAGCTCTATATTGTAAACATTAAAACCCAGAGGAATATTTTCCAGAGGAAGCGCGTTTCCCGGCTCTATCGGAGCGTCAGGACCGCTTACAACAGTAACGCCCGGTTTTAATCCCCTGGGAGCGATAATATAGCGCTTCTCGCCGTCTTTATAAAAAATGAGAGCGATATTGGCGCTGCGGTTCGGATCGTATTCCAGCGAAGCGACCTTGCCGGGAATACCGATTTTATCACGTTTAAAATCTATGTCCCTGTAGCGCCTCTTGTGGCCGCCGCCCTTGTGCCTGACGCTGATTCTTCCGAATGAATCACGGCCGGAGCCGCTCTTTTTTCCCTTTACAAGGGATTTTTCCGGTTTTTTACCTTTTGTTAATTCCGAAAAATCCAGGCTGGTATACTGCCTCATTCCCGGCGTAATTGGTTTGTATGTTTTTATAGCCATAATTTACTGCCTTCTTACCTTTACTTATACGCCTTCGAAGATGGCAATCTTTTCGTCTTTGGGAAGCTTAATGATTGCTTTCTTCCAGGTTGAAGTATAACCTCTCCGGTAGCGCTGCCTCTTTGGCTTACCGCCTACCACCATTACCGTACAGGCAATCGGGTGCACATTGAATAACCTGCGCACCGCTTCTTTAATCTGCGTCTTGTTAGCCGATTGGGCTACTCTGAAGACATACTTTCCTTCTTCGCGCAGAAGATTTGCTTTTTCTGAAAGCACCGGCTCCAGTAAAATATCTTCGTATTGAATCACTTTCCGGCCTCCTGTGCCTTATCAGCGCCCGCTGTGTCAGCGTAAAAATCATTTAAATTCTTCGCGGCGGTTTCCAGCATTATTACCTGACGGCCGTAAAATAATTCATGAGCTTCCAGGCGGTTATAGGAAAGATATTTAAGCCAGGGAATATTAGCCGCCGCTCGTTTGACCATTGGATCGTCATCTTTAAGAATTAACACCGTCCGTAAACCCGGCTCGAAATTATCCAGTAATTTAACGAGGTCTTTTGTCTTCCCGGACTCAATTGAAAAATCTTCGATTATTTTTAATGTATCGCTTTGCGCTTTTAAACTGAGAATAGTTTTAAGGGCCGCTCTTTTCGCTTTTTTCGGTATTGAATAGGAATAATCTTTTGGTTTGGGTCCGAATATTGTGCCGCCGCCGACAAGTATCGGTGATTTTTTGTCTCCCCGGCGGGCGCGGCCTGTGCCTTTTTGTTTATAAGGTTTGGCGTTTGAACCGTTAATTTCGGCGCGTCCCTTTGTATTGGCGCTTCCCTGCCGTTTGTTTGCAAGTTCGTTATTTATAGCGTACCAGATAAGATCGTCATTCACAGGAAGGCCGAAAACACTATCATTAAGATCCATTGTGCGCAACTCTTTGCCTTCTTTGGAGTATACTTTAATGTTCATTTTAGTGCCCCTTCTTGACAGCTGCCCGCACAAGCACCAAGCCTTTGTTGATGCCAGGAACAGCGCCCTTTACCATAATAAGCTGTTTTTCGGGGTCTGTTTTTATAACTCTCAGGCTTAAAACTGTGACGCTTTCGCGTCCCATGCGCCCTGGCAATTTTCTGTTTTTAAATGTTTTGTGCGGGTATGTGTTCTGACCTGTTGAACCAGGTTCACGGTGAAATTTGGAACCGTGGGTTTTGCGCCCGCCGCCGAAACCATAACGTTTAACAACGCCCTGAAAACCTTTACCCTTGGAGACGCCGGATACATCAACATACCTTACGCCTTCCAGCACCTCTATCCCAAGAGCGTCTCCCACAGCGACATCCTTCTTCCAGGAAAGTTCAAAATCGCGCAGCTCGCATATTTTCTTTTTGGGCGGAATATTTTCCGGGAACTGACCCGCCCTGGCTTTTGTTACGCGATTTTTCTTTGCGTCGTCAAGACCGACGACAACCGCCGCGTAACCGTCCTCTTCTTTTGTTTTTTTGGCAATGACCACATTCGGATCAAAACGCATTACCGTTACAGGCAACAGGTTCCCCGAAGCGTCAAAAACCTGGGTCATTCCAACTTTTCTGGCATACAGCCCTAACATTGTAGCACTCCTAGCATGCCGCACAGCGGCTTGCAACGCACGTTATTCAAGGGACGCACCCCGGAACCGTCTACGTTTAATACAGAGACAAAAGCCTCCGTGTATGGCGGTTTACGACGTTCCACCGAAGATGGAATGTTGGGTGGTGAAACCGCCCGTAAACCGCGCCAATAAGCGACATTAAAACGCCGATTATTGGTTATTGCTTGATCTCCACATCCACACCGGCAGGCAGCTCAAGTTTCATTAACGAATCCATTACTTCCGCAGAAGGATTAATGATATCAATCAACCGTTTATGAGTCCGCATCTCAAATTGTTCGCGGCTCTTTTTATTCACATGAGGTGAACGTAATACAGTAACTTTATTAATTCGGGTTGGCAGCGGGATAGGACCGGTAACTTTCGCGCCGGCTTTCCGCACCGCTGTGGCTATCGATTTTGCGCTCTGATCTATCAGCTCTACGTCAAAACCGCGCAGCCTCACTCGAATTCCTTCTTTAGCCATCATTCCTCCTACAATCCGTCCGGCATAAGCCCGATGCCCATTTAAAAAACAAGCGCCGGGCAAACGCAGAACTACTCAATAATCTCCGTAACCTGGCCGGATGCTACTGTTTTGCCGCCTTCGCGGATAGCAAAACGAAGCCCTTTTTCCATGGCAATCGGGTGAATCAATTCGCCGATAATTTCGGTATTATCGCCGGGCATGACCATTTCTTTGCCTTCCGGAAGTTTAACAGTCCCTGTGATATCAGTGGTACGGAAATAAAACTGCGGCCTGTACCCTGTAAAGAACGGGCTGTGGCGTCCGCCTTCTTCCTTGGACAGACAGTAAATCTGGCCCTTGAATTTGCTGTGAGGCGTAATTGAACCGGGTTTTGCGAGAACCTGACCGCGTTCGACTTCCTTTTTCTCTATGCCGCGCAGAAGAGTGCCTACATTATCGCCTGCCTGCGCTTCGTCGAGCAATTTGTTGAACATTTCGATACCGGTAATAACCGTCTTCTTTGTGGGTCTGATGCCGACAATTTCCACTTCTTCGTTAAGTTTAAGAACGCCGCGTTCCACTTTTCCGGTTACGACCGTACCGCGCCCCTGAATGGTGAAAACGTCTTCTATCGGCATAATGAAAGGCTTGTCTGAATCGCGCTGAGGATCGGGGAAGTAAGAGTCCATTGCATTTAACAGCTCGTCAATGCATTTTGTCTCTTCGGCATTATCCGGTTCTGACATTGCCTTGAACGCGGAACCTTTAATAATGGGGATTTTATCGCCGGGGAAACCGTTCTGCGTAAGAACGTCTTTGATCTCCTCTTCGACCAGTTCAAGAAGTTCAGGATCATCAACAAGATCCACCTTGTTAAGGAATACGATCATATGAGGTACGCCGACCTGGCGCGCCAAAATGATATGTTCGCGCGTTTGGGGCATTACAGAGTCGGGTGCCGAAACAACGAGAACAGCGCCGTCCATCTGGGCCGCGCCTGTGATCATGTTTTTAATATAGTCGGCATGCCCCGGACAGTCGATGTGCGCGTAATGGCGCTTGTCTGACTGATACTCAAGGTGTCTGGTATTAATGGTAATACCGCGCGCTTTTTCTTCCGGCGCGTTGTCAATGTCATCATAATTCATTACCTTATCGCCAAATTTCTTCGCGCAGTGCATGGTAATAGCCGCAGAAAGAGTGGTCTTACCGTGATCAACGTGACCAATCGTTCCGACATTCATGTGGATCTTTGTTCTATTAAATTTATCCTTTGCCATTTTGTGTCCTCCTTCATGGGCACTAAATATTTTCTTCGTACTTACAGTACTATTAATACATATTATGAGCGGGAAACGATTAATACAAGCTTTGCTTGTTTGCGGTAAATCAGCAGGTTAACGCAGAATATACGTCACTAATCTATCCACATCGTTCCACCTGTCTCATGGCAGCAAAACTGCCTGCCGCAGCGCGGCTGCATATAAAGCAAATTTGCCTTACATGTAATGATCGGTTTGGAAACCTATAAAATCACCAGCGGTAATGGGCGAAAGCCTTGTTGGCCTCGGCCATTTTGTGGGTATCCTCCTTCTTTTTAAAGGCGGTACCGGTATTATTATAGGCATCAAGAAGCTCCGCCGCAAGGCGGTCTCCCATGCCTTTTCCTGAACGGGCGCGGGCGGCGCTGATTATCCACCTCATACCAAGAGCTTCGCGCCTGGTTTCCCGAATCTCCACAGGAACCTGATATGTAGCCCCGCCGACACGGCGGGACTTGACTTCGATAACAGGTTTTACATTTTCCAATGCTTTTAAAAAAACTTCAAGGGGTTCTTTTTCAGTTTTTGTCTGAAGAATACCCAATGCGTCATGAATGATACGCAACCCTAAAGAGCGCTTGCCTTCCCACATCATCCTGTTCACAAATTTTGAAACAACAACGCTGTTGTACTTTGGATCCGGTAAAATCCCGCGATCAATAGTTTTCTTCTTTCTACCCATATATACCTAAGCCTTGGGCCGTTTAGCGCCGTATTTTGAGCGGCTTCTCTTGCGATCCGCTACGCCCAATGTATCTTTTGCGCCCCGGATAATATGATAACGTACGCCGGGAAGGTCTTTTACACGCCCGCCTCTGACCAAAACAACAGAGTGTTCCTGTAAATTATGTCCGATTCCGGGAATATAGGCGGTAACTTCGGTTCCGTGGGAAAGACGCACGCGCGCTACTTTCCTGAGCGCTGAATTGGGCTTTTTGGGTGTTACAGTCATAACGCGGGTACAAACTCCGCGTTTTTGCGGGCAGGACTGTAAAGCCGGAGATTTCGTCTTGGAAGTTACCTTTTGCCGTCCAAAACGAACCAATTGGTTAATAGTAGGCATTCGTCAAAAACTCCTTAATATGTTCGCATATTATAAGCTCGCTATTATCTGTGTCCGCACATAAATTGGACGCAATCAATAACTCCCTCAAGAAAAGGGGTTAGAGATAGAATGTATCAAAATGAATAAAAAAGATCAAGTAGAAAAAAGAAAAAGGTGTCAGACAAGTATAGGGAATTTTACCTATAAGAGAATAAAACCGGCTACCTGGTTATGAACCATGAAAGAAACGCGATAATGAGAAGCAGGATTATTATGGGGAGAATGTAAACATTGGCGGACGGCGAGCCGGACGGTTTTTGCCTGTTTTTAAGGGAGGAATCAGAATAACCGCATGAAGGACAGCCTTTCAGAAAAAGCTTATCATCGCCGGAGAAACCGCAGGAGGGGCAGCGGACTGAAGAAAAAAAACGGCCGCATCCGGGGCAGGTTTTCGCGCCGTTATCAACTTCACTGCCGCAGTTATCGCAAAAAAAACGCGGTTTCTTTTTCACAAGACTACTGCCACGAATAAAATCATTTTAAATCACCTCTGACTTTAACAAGCGAAAATACGTGTTTTTCCGCAGAACCTTACGCATGACATGAAGCGGAACTATCAGCGGAAACGCCCCTGGCAGGACACCCGCTGCACGGAGAAGGCGCCGCCGCGGAAGAAGAATTTTCCGTAACAGTTTCCGGTTTGGAATCCGCCTTTTTCGATGATGAATCAGTTTCTGTTCCGCCTGTTTCCTTGCGGGATGATTTTGCATTGCTTTTATTTCTGTCGGTAACATAAAACCCGGAACCTTTAAAAATAACCCCGGTCCCGCCAAAAATCAGCCGTCTGACTTCCATGCCGCATTCGGGGCAATTCTTGAGAGGCGGGTCACTCATGGACTGAAAAATTTCAAAATTGTGCGAACAGCTTTTACATTCGTATTCATAAGTTGGCATAATTAACCTTAATATAATAAAAACATTCCCAAAAGTAAAGACATCTCTTTTTTTCCCAGGGGAGCCGACCTGATATTAATGAAGCGATCGTTTCGAACTGGAGGATGAGCCAAAAAGAGCAGAGAAAAAACAGAATTGGAATCGGCGGGTGACAATGAGGCGGCAATGCCAAGAATGGATGTTACGCCGCGCGCCTGAGCGGCGCTATCAAATTGAATTCTGGCGATAATTTCATACTTTTCAGGGTCGGAAGTTTTTTCATTGCCGTCCGCGGCGGCGTAAGGAATAACATTGACAAAAAGTTCTTTCGCGGGGATCTCAATCGGCAGTCCGTTGCCGCTGAGCAGTCTGTTCATAATTGAGCCGGGAGCGCTGAACCAGCAGGAAATAAAGGCTTCTTCTGCAGAGCGCCGGAAAGCGATAAAGCCTTCGGGTATTTTTGCCATATTTTCGGGAGCGGTAACTGGTTCTGCCGGCGGCTGCGCGCGCGGTTCTTTAGCCTGCGGTTCGGGAGCAGCGGCGAGTATGAATGCCTGTTTCGCGTTTAAAGTTATGGAAAGCCCGTTAGCTGAAGAATACCAGTATGTATACGGCGCCGTGCCGTTATGCGCCACTTTAACACGGCGTTTTTTCCATTCTTTGCTCATGCCAAATAAAAACCTTGCGCTGTTATCGGGATAATTTCCCCATGTTACAAGCTGGAATTGCCGTCCGCTCTCCTGAGGAAACAGCGCCGCCACGGTAAACTCCGTTCTTTCAATCACCGGCTTTGCCTGTATGGCGTTCATTTTCATAATGGGCAACAGTTCCAGAATTGGCAGCGCCTGCTGCATATTTGCAAAAAGATAAACCGACGCGCCGGTTTCAAGCGGCACTGTTTCCGCTTCCACAGGAGGACTGCCTGCAATTTGCACAGCGGACTGACAGGAGAGCAGAAGAATAGCGAGAACAACGAGAACAACGAACAGTGAACCATGAACAATAAAGAGCGAAAAGAGTTTAGCGCTGAGTGCGGAGTGCGGAGCGAAATTAACTAAAGATCTGTCACTGGTCAGTTTTAATTTTTCACTATTCGTACTAACCATGCGTCTTCTCCCGCTTCTATCGGGATTTGGCCTTCCGTTTTTGCCCATTCAGTTTTAACGGCAAGGGTTTCCGCGGCGGCGGTTTCACCGAAGCAATCCCAGGCTTCTTTAAGGGAACCGCTTCCGTAAACTGTCAGGTGAATGCGGTCTGTGACAGACAGGCCTGTCTCTTTTCGGGCGTTCTGTATTCCGCGGATTAAATCGCGTATATCGCCTTCCATTGAAAGTTCGCGGGTGATTTCAGTATCAAGGCCGACTGTCAATGTTCCTTCGTTAAGTACGCGCAGCGCCGCTTTTTCTATGCGTCTGATGTCAAGTTTTTCAGCCGTTATTTCAATTGTTCGTGCGCCGCCTTCAGCCGGAATTTCAATTGATAAGGAAGCCCCTTCCATGACGCTTTGAATTTCACGCGACGTAAGCGATTCGATGCGAGCGGCCGCGGCTTTCATGTCTTTGCCAAGTTCTTTTCCAAGGACGCGGAAATTGGCCTTTACCTCGTACTCTATAAGGTCTTCTTCGTTATCTGAAAATATCACTTCTTTTACATTGAGCTCTTCGCGGATAATGTCCGCCATGCCGGCAAGAGCCTTCTTTTCTTCTGGATTGCGCGTAACAAGTTCCGCCTTTCTCAGCGGCTGGCGCGCTTTTATGCTGTACTGCGAACGAAGAGCGCGTCCGATTGAAACGGCGGACATAACGGATGCCATCCGGAACTCAAGCGGTTTGTTGCGGCGTTTTTCGATTGGAGAGGGAAAATCCGCAAGGTGCACAGATTCTCTGTCCGTATCAAGGCGCAGATTCCGCCAGATTGCCTCGGTAGTAAACGGCATGAAGGGGGCGGCTACCGTAATTAGCGTTTTTAAAGCGTAATAGAGCGTACCGTAAGCTTCAATTTTATCGCTGTCATTTTCGCTCCTCCAGAAACGCCGGCGGGAACGCCGGATATACCAGTTGTTAAGAAGGTCGATAAAACGCAGGAACGGATCGACAGCGCGGCTGAGATCGTAATCATCGAGCGCGCCGACTGCTTTCTCCACAAGGGTCTGCGCTTCTGAAAGTATCCATTGATCAAGGGGATTAACCGGATTTTCCGGTGCACCCGCGGGAGTTACTTTATCAATATTGGCGTATGTAACATAAAAACTGTACGCGTTCCACAGCGGGATGATGATGCTTTTTAACACCTCACGTACGCCTTCGTCGCTGTAACGCAGGTCGTCCGCTTTTACCACTGCGGAGTGCACCAAAAAGAGGCGCAGCGCGTCCGCGCCGAAAGAGTTAATCACTTCGTTGGGGTCCGTGTAGTTGCGAAGACTCTTGCTCATTTTTTTGCCGTCGCTGGCGAGCACAAGGCCGCTGACGACGCAGTTTTTAAAAGCCGGCCTTTTAAAAAGCGCGGCCGCGAGAATTGTCAGAGTGTAAAACCAGCCGCGTGTCTGATCCAGCCCTTCGCTGATAAAATCCGAAGGAAAGTGATTTTCAAAAAACTCCTTGTTTTTAAAAGGATAATGATTCTGTGCGTAGGGCATCGCCCCCGATTCAAACCAGCAGTCCAGAACTTCCGGCACGCGCTTCATTGTTTTTCCGCATTCGCACGGAATTGTAATTTTATCTACAAAGTGTTTATGAAGATCTTCGGGGTAAACTCCGGAAAGTTCCTTCAGTTTTTCGCGGCTGCCAACGCAGATTATTTTTCCGCATTCTTCGCATTTCCAGACGGGAAGCGGGTTGCCCCAATAACGGCTTCGGCTGATTGCCCAGTCGCGCGCGCCTTCCAGCCATTTGCCGAACCTTCCGTCTTTTATATGACCTGGCACCCAGCAGATTTGGTTATTTGCGTCTAACATATCCTTCTTGATTTTTTCAACATTTACAAACCATGAACCTACTGCGCGGTAGATAAGCGGACTTGAACATCTCCAGCAGTGAGGATAGGAGTGAAGAATCTGATCTCTTTTAAACAGTTTTCCCTCGCTTTTTAACCTTTCCATGATTGCCCTGTCGGCATCCTTGACAAAGATACCCTGATAATCGCTTACCTCGCCTGTGAATTTACATTCAGCGTCCACAGGGCAGATGACCGGAATGCCGGTTCCCTTGAGTACGCGTGCGTCATCTTCGCCGAATCCGGGCGCTGTGTGCACTATGCCTGTGCCGTCTTCTGTTGAGACAAAATCGCCGAGGAAGGTGCGGAAGGCAAAAGGCGCGTCTTTAAAGTACGGAAAAAGCGGCT
This sequence comes from Treponema sp., assembly GCA_031256445.1. Taxonomy (GTDB): domain Bacteria; phylum Spirochaetota; class Spirochaetia; order Treponematales; family Breznakiellaceae; genus WQXQ01. Next base: position 15,479 of record JAIRQN010000003.1, read on the forward strand.
CGTACTGCATGCCTTTTAAATCGCCGCCTTTTTTTGTCCAGATTATTTTATATTCGGTTTCGTTTTTAAAATACTCAGGCAATCGGGATTTAGCGAGTATATAGTGAGAGGAAGGAGACTTGGGAGCCAGTTCTTCGATTAAGACATAATCAATGTCAGCGCCAAGAGTCAACGCGAGGTTTGAAGGCAGCGTCCACGGCGTTGTCGTCCACGCGAGAAAAAATGTTTCAGGAGGAATTTCAATTCTTTCTGTCCCGCTGATCGCTTTAAATTTGATGGTTATCGCAGGATCATGAACGTCCCTGTAACCGCCAAGATTAAGCTCGTGGTTGGAGAGAACTGTGGCGCAGCGGGGGCAGTACGGCAGATTGTAATAACCTTCGTATAACAGGCCCTTTTCCCAGAGGGAAGAAACTATCCACCATATTGTTTCCATGTAATCGCTTTCCATGGTTTTATAATCGTTGTCAAAATCCACCCAGCGGCCAAGGCGGGTGATTGTTGAGCGCCATTCTTTCACATAACGGAGTACGGATGAGCGGCAGGCTTCGTTAAAATTGGCGATGCCGTATTCTTCGATGGCGGTCTTTGAATTAAGGCCGAGTTCCTTTTCAATCAGGTTTTCTACAGGAAGGCCGTGACAGTCCCAGCCGAAGCGGCGCTCGACTCTTTTGCCTTTCATGCACTGGTAACGGGGAATTATGTCTTTTATTGTGCTTGGTACAAAGTGCCCGAAGTGAGGCAGCCCCGTGGCAAAAGGAGGCCCGTCGTAAAAAACGAACTCCTGTGATTTTTCCCGCTGCGACAGGGATTTTTCGAAAATATGGTTTTGTTCCCAGAATTTAAGTATTTCTTCTTCAAGTTTGGGGAAATTTACTTTTGTATCTACCGGTTTATACACGATGTTCTCCTGCTTTTATGTTTAAAAAAAGTATGCCATAAAGCGGGATTTTTTTCTATGCCAGGCAGCAGTTTTATAACTGAAGTTATCGAACAACTCTATTTACTGTTTTTCCCGTTCGAGTAAAATCCGTATCGCTTCCACCGCAGTCTTTATACCCTGTTCAGTTTCATGATTACGCGAATTGGACAAGCCGATTTTTTCACGTTCCTGATTCCAGACAACATTGAGGACGCAGCCGGCTCTTGCGCCCAGGATCTGGCTTACGATGAACAAAGCCGCGCTTTCCATTTCTGAGGCAAGGCATCCCGCTTTCTTCCAGGCATCCCATTTGCTTCTCAGTTTATAACCGGCCGGCATTCTGTCCGGCGAGTGCTGTCCGTAAAAGGAGTCCTTGCATTGCACAATTCCGGCATGCCATTTTTGACCAAGATTTTTCGCGGCCTCTACCAGCGCATTGGTTACATCCAGATTTGCGACAGCCGGGAATTCAACCGGCACATACTCGCGGGTGGTTCCCTCCATGCGGATTGCGCCCGTAGCGATTACAATGTCTCCGCCAATCACGGGAAGCGCAATACCGCCGCAGGTGCCGACTCTTATAAAATTGCGCACTCCTGTTACATAGAGCTCCTCCACGGCAATGGCCGTCGAAGGGCCGCCCATACCGGTCGATATTACCATGACAGTTCTGCCTGACAGTTCTCCAAGCCATGCAGTGTATTCGCGGTTCTGGTGAAAAAAACGCGGGTTATCCAGACAGGAGGCGATTTTTTCCACGCGGCCGGGATCGCCTGGAAGGATCGCGTACTGCGCGCCGTGGGAGTCATCAAAGTCTATGTGGTATAGTTTTTCCATATTTTTACCTCCGTAAAAAAGCGGATGCTCTACCTGCGTCCGCGGCGCCCGTATAAGGATAAATCCTTTACGCATTGTAACAAATTAAACATTTTACTGCGCGCCGGCGCGTGTTAATTTTATCCATCCACACCCCTTAACGGGGTGCTGTTAACGGCGCCCCTTGTCATACGGAATGCCTTCGGCTTTGGGGGCTTGCGAGAATTTTGAACTGAAGGCCAGTATTATCAGGGTGGCGACGTAGGGAATCATTTTGTACACCACGATGGGAACCGGCATGGCGCTGAAAAACGGAATGCCGGAAGACGCTGAAGAAATCGCCTTCATCAGGCCGAAGAAGAACGCCGCCATAAGTATGCGCCCCGGCCTCCACTGGCCGAAAATTAAAACCGCAAGAGCCAGAAAGCCGTAACCGGAAACTTCCGGGTTGAATTCGATTGATGTCGGAATAACAAAGACAAGCCCTCCAAGGCCGGCAAGAGCGCCGGAGATCATAACGCCGGCGTAGCGCATAGCGTATACGTTAATGCCCGCTGAGTCCGCCGCCTGGGGATGCTCTCCGCAGGAGCGCAGGCGAAGGCCGAAGCGCGTTTTGTAAAGAACAAACGCGGACAGTCCAAGGATGAGGAAACCGATGAATGTGGTGATGTATGTGTTCCTGAAGAACATGGGTCCGAAGAACGGAATGTCGCCCAACAGCGGCACTTTATCAATGCGGAACTGGTTCACAAAGGGAATCTGCTGCACAGTCCTGATCATCCGCGCGATGTAAATAGTTACGGCGGGAGCCAGCATATTTATCGCCGTCCCGCTGATTATCTGATCGGCTTTCATGTTAATGGAAGCGTATGCGTGAAGGAGCGAAACAGCGACGCCTGCCGTGCAGGATACCATTACCGCCATAAGAAGAACTGACTGTCCCGGAATGAACGGCTGCACAAAGTGGATGAATAAAATGCCGGAAAACGCGCCCATGATCATTATGCCCTCTAGCGCGATATTGATTACGCCGGAGCGCTCGGAAAACATTCCTCCAAGAGCTACAACCAGCAGCGGTATGGAAAAAAACATTGTCTGCTGGACAAGGAAGTAAAGTATGCTCATAACTTTCCTTCCTTTCGTTTTTTAAGCGAGTTGATGAAACCTCTTACCAGCAGGGCGAAAGCGCTGAAGTAAATAATTACGCCGATGATTATTTCTATTACCTGGGGAGCGAAACTGTAAAGCTGCATATTAAAACCGCCCACATTGAGGTATGCCACAAGCAGGCCGGAAAAGATTATACCCAGCGGATTGTTAAGCCCCAAGAGCGCGACCGGAATGCCGTTAAAACCTTCCTGCGCCAGTATATCGACAACGGTGATGCCTTTGCCTGAACCCGCCAGGTACAGCAAAGCGCCGCCGACTCCCGCAAGAGCGCCGGCGATTACCATTGACATAACAATGCTGCGCTTTTCGTTGATTCCCGCGTAACGGGCCGCTTCGCGGTTAAAGCCGCACGCTTTAAGCTCGTAGCCAAAGGATGTTTTTTCAAGGATAAAATAGATCAATACCGCAAACGCAATTGCGATAAATATTCCCGAATTCGCGCTTGATACGATAAAGCCGTCTTTAAAGATTTTATCCATTCCCATTTTCGGAAGATTCGCCGATGTCATTACGCGCATAGTCTGATTTCGCAGGGAATCAAACATCGTCCTTGTTATAAGAAAATTTACCAAATAGGTGCCGATATAATTTGTCATTATACAGGCGATAACCTCGTTTACATTGAAGAATGCCTTGAATATGCCCGGAATTGCTCCCCAAAGAGCGCCCGCAAGCATTGCCGCGGCGAGAGCCATAATCCAGTGCAGATGCCCCGGCAGAAAACCGCATTTAACGCCGACAAGAACCGCCGCGTACGCGCCTGCTATAAACTGACCCGCCGCTCCAATGTTGAAAAGCCCCGTCTTGCTGGCGAAGCCGACAGAAAGGCCTGTCATGATAACAGGAGTGGCAAAGTAAAAAACCTGGCCGACATTCCTTAAACTGGACAGGCCGCCGGACAGTATAGCCCAAAAACCCTGCAACGACTGAGACGCGTTACTGAGCAAAAGAATGATAAAACCTGCAAGAAGGCCAACAAGAACCGCGACAACAGAAGAAAGCGCGTTAACCATAGGAGTTGTAAGTTTAAATTTCAGCGTCAGCTTCATGCGATCTCCTGCTTTACAGCGCCTGCCATATAAAGACCGAGATCCTTAAATGTAACATCCTTTGGTTTTACATTGGCGACAATTTTTCCTTCAAAAATAACAAGAATTCTGTCGCTTACATCCATTACTTCGTCCAGTTCAAGCGAAACAAGCAGTACTCCCCTGCCCTTGTCCCTTTCCGCCACAAGCTGCTTGTGAATATATTCGCACGCTCCGACATCCAGCCCTCTTGTCGGCTGAACCGCAATCAGCAGATTTGAGTTTCTGGAAATTTCCCTGGCGATTATTGCCTTCTGCTGGTTGCCGCCCGACATGCTGCGCGTAACGGTATTCGCTCCCTGTCCTGACCGGATATCAAAAGCGCTGATCAGGGAATTCGCGAAACTGAAAATTTCGGCGAATTTCAAAAATCCCCTGTTCTGGAAACGGGGGGTATAGTAATTCTGAAGCACAAGGTTGAAGGCAAGATTGTAATCCAGCACAAGCCCGTGTTTGTGCCTGTCTTCGGGAATATGCGCCATGCCCCTTGAGCGTATATCGTTACGTGTAATTTCTTTTCCGTCAAGGAAAACGCGTCCGCCGTCAGGCTCAAGCATTCCGGCAAGGGCAAGTGTCAGCTCCTGCTGTCCGTTTCCGTCAATTCCCGCGATACAGACAATCTCTCCTGCGCGCACTTCAAAACTGGCGTTGTCAACAAGCGCCTTTCCGTGAGTTTTACTTTTAACTGTAAGGTTTTCAACTTTAAGTATGACGCCTTCCGGCTGTTTTTCCGATTTTTCAACAGAAAGATTTACCTTTCTGCCGACCATCATTTCAGACAACTCTTCTTTGGAAACGGAAGCCACGTCTACAGTGCCTATTCCCTTGCCTTTGCGCAAAACTGTGCAGCGATCTGCGGCCGCTTTTATTTCGTCCAGCTTGTGGGTAATAAAAAGGATCGACTTGCCTTCCGCCACAAGATTTTTCATTATATGCATTAACTCTTCGATTTCCTGCGGAGTTAGAACCGCGGTAGGTTCGTCGAAGATCAAAATTTCATTTTCACGGTAGAGCATTTTAAGGATTTCGACCCTCTGCTGCATTCCGACAGTAATATCGGAAATATAGGCGTCAGGATTAATTTCCAGTTTGTAGCGTTTTGATAATTCAATTATTTGTTTACGGGCGTCGTCAAGTTTCAGCATTCCGTATTTGACAGTCTCAGCGCCCAATATGATATTTTCCAGAACTGTAAAATTATGAACAAGCTTAAAGTGCTGGTGAACCATTCCGATCCCCAGCTTTCCGGCGTCATTCGGTCCGTGAATTTGAACCGCTTTTCCATCTTTTTTAATTACGCCCTTTTCGGCCTGATACAGACCGAAAAGGATGCTCATCAGAGTGGATTTACCGGCTCCGTTTTCACCTAACAGCGCGTGGATTTCGCCTTTTTTTAACTGCAGAGTAACATCGTCATTGGCGATAATGCCGGGAAATACTTTCGTAATCCCGGCCATTTCAATTAAGTACTCCATGCACCATCCGTTTTTGTGAGCCGTGCGGGTAAATTTCCCGCAGGTTCACGCTGCGCAAAATTATCTGACTTCTGTTACCCTTGTAATTTCAACAGGAACTATCCTTGGACTTCCGTCGCTGTCAAGAGTTTCCATTCTGGGGATTTCGCCTTTGGCCAGTCTCTGGAATACAGCGTCATAATCGGCTTTGCTGAATGTCCGGAATTTTGAAGTCGCCATCGGAAGGCCTACGCCGTTATTTGCCGCTTCAAAAACAAGCGTCTGTCCGCCGGGGAATCTGTTATCGTAAAAAGCTTTGATACAGTCATAAACGGACGATTGCAGTCCTTTCATTGAGGATGTAATAACGGTGGGAGATTCGCCTGACTGATCTACGTCAACGCCGATGACTTTTTTCCCTGCCTGCTCAGCCGCCGCCATGACAGAGTTTCCGACCGCGCCGCCACATGCGAATATGACATCAACGCCCGAGTTAAACCACGAAGCCGCAAGCGTCTGGGCTTCGGGAGTAGCGGCAAATCCGCCTGTGTAGTGGTAGTTCATCGTAATCGCGCCGCGGGCCAGTCCCAGTTCTTTGGCCGCGAATTCCGCGCCCTGGACAAAGCCGTAACCAAAGCGGACAACAGCGGGAACCGCCATTCCGCCAACAAAGCCGAGGCTCCTGTTGCCGTCTTTAACCGCCGCGTATCCGGCAAGGAATCCGGCCTGATCTTCAGCATAAAGAACGCCCACTACATTGTTCGCCGTTCTGAATGTTGAATAATCCGCACTGTGCGGAACGCCGTCAACCAGAATAAAACGCACATTCGGATAACGATCCTGGGCTACATAAATCGGCACTTCAAAAAGGAAGCCGGGGGTAACTACGATTTTCGCGCCGCCCCTGACCGCCAGATCGATTGCCGTAAGATAGGCGTCATCGCTCTGTTCTGAGGGCTGGTAGTATTTATGAGAAATTCCCTTCTCTCTGGCATATTGAACAAGCCCTTCCCATGAACCCTGATTGAAAGATTTATCATCAATAGTGCCAAGATCGGTTACGAGCGCAAGATCGAAGGTATCCGTCTGCGCTGCCGATTGCTGCTTTTGCCCTCCTGAACGGCTGCATGCCGTTAATAATACTGCCACAGTCAGCATAATAATAATGATTTTTTTCATGTTTTCTTCTCCCTTGGATTAATTTAAGATGAATTCAGGTTACAGGTTTAATAGCGTATCTGTCAAGGAGAAAATTACCTTTGAAAAGGCAAGGCATCCAGTCTCAGATAATTATTACAGCAAATATGTATGAAAAATTATACATATTTTATGATAATAACCTTAAAAGCTGCGCAAAACCCTGCCGGCTCCAGGCTGCTGTGTCAGGAAAAAGAAGCGCAGCACTTAACAAAAGGCCAATTGCCGCGAAGAATCGCGGCCGCCTTTTGAGCGCGTTCCATTTCCCCGAAAACGCCGAAGCAGGTTGAACCAGCCCCGGAAAGACCGGCGAAAACAGCGCCTGTTTCGCGTAACATTGAAATTATCTTTACATATACGGATTTTTCAGGGTCTTTAAAAACCGGTAAAAAATCATTCCTGAATGCGCCGGATTCCAATGATTCAAAAAACCAGGAACCGGAAGAACCCGTATTGTTAAATATATTTTCAATATGAGGCGATTGGTCTTCGTTAAAGGTTTCACTAACCCTGTATTCGTCAAGGAGGCGGAAGGCGGCGGCGGTTCCGCTGGGGAAACCGGGATTCACCAACACCAGAAAAATACGCGGTATATCAAGCGGCCTTATACATTCGCCGCGCCCTGTGACCCAGGCAGCCGCTGCCCTGTGAATAAAAAAAGGCACATCGCTTCCCAAACAAGCCGCTATTTCCAAAAGACCGCAGCGATTCGGCAAGCCGCCGGAAAGCTCATTCAAAGCCAGAAGCGCCGCCGCCGCGTCTGAAGAGCCTCCGCCAAGACCGCCGCCGGAAGGGATACGTTTTTCAACTTTTACATTAAAACGCCTGCCAAAACCGGTTTTTTCCATATAAAGGAACAATGCTTTAAAAATTATGTTTTTTTCGGAGGGAATTGCACAGGCTGCCTGATCATCTTCCCATTCCATGGAAATTTCGCTTTTTTTTTCATTTGAAACAGGCGTAAAATGCAGAGTATCGCCAAAATCCAATGATAAAAATATACTTTCTAGGTTGTGAAAGCCGTCTCTGCGTAAATCTTTAACAGCAAGATGAAGGTTCACTTTAGCCGGAGCGAAAATCGTCAGCTCCGGGATAACAATTGACATCAAAAATACTTTATCACAAATTGCTCAAAATACCAGTTGACAATTTCATATTTCCTCCCTTATGTTTCAAGAGGGAGGCTTTTTTGCCTTTCCACTCAGTTTAGATTCAAGGAAAAGACCAATTTCAAGGGAGAGCATTATGGTTCTGAACGGAGCTATGAATCAAGAAGAACTGGCGCTCGTTGCTTTAGCTACGCAAATGCCGGTTGATGGGTTTGAAACCGAAGCTTACGGATCGGATGGCAGCCAATTGCCTGTTTTCATTTTTGGTGATGATGATGACCTGGATGAAGATGATGATTTTGAAGACGAAGACGACGACTACGAAGACGAAGATGACGATCTGGATGATGACGAAGAAGACGAAGATGACGACTACGAAGATGACGACTACGAAGATGAAGAGGAAGATCTGGATGACGACGAAGACGAAGACGACGTAGATTACGACGATTTCGATGAATCATAATACGTGATTTTGCTGTGCGCCAGATAGTTTAAGTATTACCCATCTACATCCTACGGATGCTTTATTGGCGTCCGCGACGCGCCGTTCAAGCTAAAGCTTTCACGCATTATAACAAGTTATTAATTTTTCTGTGCGCCGGCGCGTGTTAATGTATTTCATCCGCACCCTTCGGCCCCTTAATTGGCGCCCAAAGTTTTTCAAGTTCATAAAAATCGCGCGTTCGTTTGTTCATTAAATGGATAATTGATGATCCAAGATCGATAAGATGCCACTCGTCATCAGCGCTTTTGAGCGAGCTGCCCATAATTGCAAGATCCTTTTGTCGGCAGAAATCCTTAATGTGCCGTTCCAGCCCGTCCATATGGGTTTTGCTTGAAACAGTGGCAATAATAAAAAAGTCAGTCCAGTTATTTATACCGCGAAGGTCAAGCACAGAAACATCTTCTCCTTTATGCTCGCGCAAAAGTTCACCCAGAGCGGCGCTCAGAGCGCCGCCGGTACTTTCAATTTCCAATAACGTATCTTCCATTGAAGTTCCTTCCAATAATCAGGGTAAAGTCAGCTTTATACTCAAAACTCTGGGGTGAAAAATTTCCCGTAACAAAATTCTGCATCTCTTCCAGTTCATCCTGCCTGTCCTGCAAAGACAGCTCGCGGCGGATGTTGGTGCAGCGAATAACACTGGCAAAATCGTTCAGCATGCTGTCATCTCCTGAACGGTGAATTATAAGCGTACTGTCATAATTACCGCGATCCGCGTTGCCAATCGAGATAACGTCAAAACCAAAACTCCTAAGCATTTCCGCGGTTCTTCCGGCAAGCCCTGTAATCGCCGTTCCATTTAACACTTCAACGGTAGGAGTCCTCTCGTTCATGGAACCTTCAACTTCCCGGGTAAGAGTTCCCAATGTCTGGCGCACAATTTCCTTTACAAGGCTTCCATCCCAATGCGGAATAATCAGAGTCTGCCCCGACACTTCCCGCAGGTTGCCTCCTACTGACTGAATATTAAAACGGGAGGTATCAATATGAGCCAGTTCATCAAACAGACGCATCATTGTGCGCTGATTCATTGAAGTTTTAAAAAAAGAATAGTACAGCCTGGCCGCTTCTTTATTTTTAAGAATTTCGTTAACCCTGAGCCAGCGATCCAAAAGGCCCTGGAAAAAACGCTGCCTGCGGAACACTTCCATTTCCAGATCTTCATCACTCAGGCTGTATGTTATATACACGCCGGCTTTATCGCCGTCCAGAACAGTTATACCGGAAGGAAACATGATAAGCTCATCCTCGTCCCTGTACGACACAGGCGAAGGAATAAAAAGTTCAACGCCCTCAAGAAGATCGACAAGGGAGATTAGTTTATCTTTTGTTATTACAATTGTAAAATTTAATTCGATACCCAAAAGTTTCTGCACTTCCAGTTCATAAGCGCCGATTTTGGCTGGATCGTACACCCTGTCTATACGATCAACGCGGTTAATTTTTGTGAGCAGCAGCCCGAGTTCTCCGGGTATGTCAAAAACAGCCGCGCGTCTTGTAGAAGGATAATACATCAGCGCGTAAGTGCTCAAAGGCATTTTATTGTCTTCAATTATAAAAAGAATGTTTATTACGCGGTTGCCCGCAAGAGCGTCATCTACAGGATTGGAGCGCAGAGTATACAGACCAATAATTATTCCGACAGAAAGTAAAATTATTATAAGGGCAAGCAAAATGCCGGAAGCGTCTTTTGTCAGTAATCTCAATGTTCTTTGTCCTTCATCATTTCAAGCAGCCGCAGCGTATCTGCGGATAAATTAAGATCCCTGGATTTAAGCTTATGAACGGTTTTCTTTAAAACAGCGTAAAGAATATTGTCCAAATCTTCTTCGCTGCACATTTTCCTTAAGGAAGAGTCTATATTTCTGGATACTTCGGTTTTATCGGCTATATAAATCACTTTGGCCAGAGGACCCATGTTTTCTCTTCCTGATGTATGAGCCGCAACCGCTTCAAGAATTTCATTATTTTGAATATTAAAACGCTCCCTCAGTATGGTTACGGCGGCTCTGCCATGCAGCAAATTCGGCTTGCTTTTTTCCAGATCGGAAATTTCCTTTCCGTCATTTTTTACAAGTTTAAGCTGCTGTTTATTATCAAGCTGCTTTGCCAAATCATGCGCTATTCCGGCAAGATATCCGGCCATTGGATTTAGCCCGAAACGGCAGCATAGATCATAAGCATGAAGGGCGGTATTCCTGGAATGAATGAAACGCTCGGTAGTGAGGGTTTCCCTCGCTTCCGTTTCAACGCGCTGAATAACAGCCAGCGAACTGTCTTTGTCCCAATCAAATGGTTTGCTGGCAACGCCTTCGCCAGACAACTGCTCTTTCAGGGAATAATCCTTTGCGCCGGAAGCCAGACCATAGAGTTTTTTATCTTCGATGATTGCCCTGACAGCGGAAGGAACAAGCGATCTCCAGTCTTTTCCTTCTTTTATCTTTATCCTGATCGCATGAGAAGAAATGTTCATAACATCATTTTCTATAACGGTATGAGGGAAGGGATATTCAATATGCCGGGCGCTGTTTCTCCGCGCAATTACAACATCCGCCAGCTGCAGGATTTTTTCATAATGACGCCATCTGGGAAAATCAAGGGCAAGATCATCGCCTATTAAAAGACCTGGTTTCCCGTCAGGCTGATAACGCCCAATAATGTCCTCCAGCGTATCTATTGTATAGGAAACTCCTTCCCGCTTTATTTCGCAGTCGTCTATTGTAAGCCTGGCATCGCCGGAGATTGCCGCCAAAAGCATCATGATTCTGTCGCTTGCCGTGCTTCCTATGCCCTGCGCGGACAGTTTAAAAGGAGAACGGTATGCAGGGATAATAACTACCCTGTCATAATCCAGTGATGAAAGCGCAGTATCCGCCAAAAAAAGATGTCCCAGATGAACCGGATTAAAACTACCGCCCAATATAGCCAGCTTCACTCTTCCTCTCCTTCAAAATCCCCAATTGATAAATCAGTTAAATCCCCGATAACTTGTTCACTCTCCTGCGCGGAACCGCCTTCGCCATCAAATTGCGTATCAGGCGGCGAAACCTCCCGCGCGTTTTCTGTCAGATTCAGGAATTTATCAGCCAGTTCTTTTATGCCATTGCCATTATAAACTGAAATGCCAAAAATATCTTCCCCCGGAAATTTAGCCGCCAGTTTCTCAAGCCGCCCGTCTGTTTCCTCAAGGTCGGTTTTTGTTCCGACAAGCAGTCTTTTTTTAAGAGATAGTTCCTCCGAGAAAGATTTTAATTCATTCAGCAGAATGTCAAAAGCATCAAGGTAATTGTCTTCTGAAAGATCGACAAGAAAAGCGAGAGCCTGAGTCCTGGAAATATGTTTAAGGAAACGTATACCGAGTCCGGCTCCCTGTGACGCGCCCTTAATAAGGCCGGGGATGTCGGCGATAATAATATCCCTGTCATCAGCCGATAAAACTCCCAAATTGGGGATTTTTGTTGTGAAAGGGTACGGCGCTATCTTTGGCCTTGCGTTTGTAAACCGGTCAAGAAGACTGGATTTTCCCGCGTTGGGAAAGCCCACAAGACCGATATCCGCCATTATCTGCAATTCTATTTTTAGTTTTACAGTTTGCCCCGGCTTTCCAGGGTGCGCTTTGCGCGGCGCCTGGTTTACGGACGATTTAAAACGGATATTGCCCCAGCCTCCGTTTCCGCCTTTAAGGAAAATAAAATCATCCTGCTGGCGCGAAAAATCTCTTATAAGTTTTTGCGTCTGCGCATCGCGAATTAAAGACCCAGGCGGCAGGGGAATTATAACATCCGAGCCGTTATGCCCGTAACGTCCCCAGTTTTCCCCGTCGTGGCCGTTTTCAGCTTTATATTTGTTTTTATACCGTAAATGCGAAAGGGTGCGCAAATTGCGCCGAACGGTGAAAACAACGGCTCCTCCCCTGCCGCCGTCTCCGCCTGACGGCCCTCCCTTTGGAATATATTTCTCCCGCCGGAAAGCCACACAGCCATTGCCGCCGGCGCCGGAGGATACTTCAATTACTGCTTCATCCGCAAATTTTTCCATGCACAAATAAGGGACTGGGGATCAGGAAAACCCGATCAATGATCCTGTTTTTCGGATATTCCGGAAAATGAAATATTTCAAAAATCAGGAAAACTAATCAGCTTCCTGAATGACAGACGCCAATCTGCGGCCGCGGCGCTGGTGGAAATTGACTTTTCCGTCAGCAAGGGCGAAAAGGGTATAATCACCGCCGCAGCCTACATTTGTTCCGGGATGGATTTTAGTTCCGCGCTGACGGGCAATAATGGTTCCCGCCTTTACCAAAGTTCCGTCCGATGCTTTTATTCCCAGATACTGGGGGTTTGAATCTCGTCCATTTTTTGCGCCGCTTCCGCCGCGTTTCCGTGCCATATAATCCTCCACAACAACTAGAAATTTGAATTTCTAATCGTCAATTTGCAATTTTGCGGAAATTCCTGAGCTACAGAAGAAAGCCCGTTAATCAGAAATTCTCCCGCGGCAAAAAGGAAGTTCTTTCCTTCCGCATTATAATCAGCTTCCAGCCAAACCTGACCCGGCGCAGGCGCTCCGCCTTTTATAACAATCCCTTTCCGGTTGGAAAGGGTATTAATGGCGGTTCTCATCAAAACAGACACAGCGGCGCAAACAATGTCATTACCCGCTCTGCCCGCTCCGGCGTGACCTGCAGCTTTACAGTTCCTTATAACATTGTCCTGATCCAGGACAGCATCAATTTCAATCACCTGTACCGGAAACTCCGATGTAAATACCGCGGCGCTTAAGCCGAGATTTCCCCAATTTTAATTACTGAGTACTGCTGCCGGTGCCCCTGTTTACGACGATAATCTTTTTTTGGTTTATACTTAAAAACTACGATTTTATCATCTTTTTCATGAGATTCCAGCGTTGCGGTTACTTTTGCGCCCTCTATATAGGGAGCGCCGACTTTAATCGTATCGCCGGAAACAAGAAGAACCGTATCGATATTTACAGCGGTTCCGGGTTCGGCGTCAATTCTGTCTACTTTAAGAAGGGCGCCTTTTTCGGCCTTGTACTGTTTACCCTTAAATTCTACGAGCGCATACATGATCTTCTCCAAATATCTTCAATGTCTTTAATCTATAGCCAAAAAAGAATAAAAAGTCAAGTATACGCTTAATGACTGCCGGCGAGAAGACGGTCTATGTTGGCTAATTCGGGTATTTGACTGAAGACCGGTTTGTTTTTACCGGCGTTGTGTTTGTCCAAATCAACCAGGGTAATATAAAGCTCATTCAGGAGATCGGTAAAAACCTTAAGATTTGAAGCAAAGTTATTGGCCGCCATATCCCTGAGAATTTTATCAGGACTTTTTGGATCGGCGTTAAGCCTGTTTTTAAGGGACGGCATTCCATTCCGGGCAATGTCCGCAAAACGGGCGCAGGCGGCAATCTGCCGGTAAAGCTCATCCAAATGAAAACCCTGGTTATTAAAGGATTCTATTTTTTCTGTAATGATTTCCATTAAATCCAATGTATTTTTATCGACCGGAAGCTGCAACAGGAGAGGGCGTAAAAAACGATTCGAAATATTTGACCGGTAATGCTCGCCGATCTGTTCCACAAGCCTTTCAACATGAGCATCCTTAATCCGCTGCATAACCCCTCCTTCCGGTTTAAATATAACATCACTAAAACAGATTGACAAGTATATAAAGTCCAAAATACTATTGATAATGCGCTTTTTTACCGGCTGCTTTTGCATTTTTTCTTTTTTTTTAATTTCATGCGGCGGAAGCAAAACAATTCATATTTGGACAGACAGACCTGAATTCGCATTCTACAGCGAGTATTTTAACTCCACACAGGACCAATACAAAGCGGTGGTAAGGTATCATGAATTCCCGGCCGAAGAGATGGAAAAGTCAAACCCATGTCCGGATATTATAGCCGGAGGGCGGATGAAAAATGTTTCAATCGTGACAGATTTCAGGGCGCTTGACAATGTCTTTGGCGCCAAAAAATTATCAAGAAATATTTTTTACCCCCGCCTGCTGGCAGTCGGCAGGATAGACCGTTATCAATACCTTCTGCCGGTATCGTTCAATATTCCTGCGCTGGTTTTTCTTAAAGACAGGGAAAATGAGCTTTCAAATTCATTTACAATTAATTTTGAAGAAATAAAAACGCTAAGTAAAAGTTTTAATATTGAAACCCGCGGAACTTACACCCGTATGGGTTTTTCACCCCTGTGGAACGATGACTTTCTGCTTGTAGCCGCTACTCTTTTTGACGCGTCATTCAGGGAAGACATGCCTTTGGCATGGGATCAGCGGGCGCTGGACAGATCAATGAATTTTATTTACAACTGGACGCATGAAATCAACACAAACAATCAAATGGAAGGCGATTTTACATTCAAATATTTTTTTGAACCTCCTGAAAAACTGATTCAAAGCGGCCGCATTCTTTTTTCGTATATGGCGTCAAACAGCTTCTTTACGTTAAATGAAGATATTAAAAACAATCTTGATTTCCGCTGGCTCATGGAAGATAACAGAATTCCAATTACAGAAGGCACTGTATACATGGGTATCCCAAAAAAAAGCAAATCCCAAAAAGCGGCAATGGCTTTTATGCAGTGGTTTTTCAGGATAGAAAGCCAGCGTCAGATACTGGAATATTGCAGATCAAAAAGAATTAATGAATCTGTTTTTGGCATTTGCGGCGGATTTTCCGCATTAAACTCTGTCACTGAACAGATATTCCCCCAATTTTATCCCGATCTTTTGGGCAGTATACCGCCATCAGAAAACCTTGTTCCGCACAATAACCTCCCCCCCAATTGGGCTGTAATCAAGGAAAGGGTTGTTCTTCCTTACCTTCATGACCGCGCCAGAAGCGCGGGCCCGGACGAGGTTACCCCCCTGGAGAAGCGCCTTAACGACTGGATACGGGTGAATCACTGAGAATTTCAGGCTGCTATATTGAAGAGCATCCCGGTGGCGGGAGCGGCAGGGGTATACGGCGCGGCAGCCTGGGCGGCTTTTATCTGTTTTTGATACTGCTCAATCAGGGCGTTAATGCGCTTTTCGTCCTGTTCGCTGTTTATACCTAAACTCACGGCTTCCTGTTTTTTCATCTTGGATAGCTGTTCAATCAATGTGTCGAGGATTTTTAACCTGGTAATATTAACGCCCTGGGTTCCCTCCGGAGCCGGAACGCCGGAAACATGCTTAAAATGGGAATAAATAACCATACCAGGAGCGACCGGAAGAGATGTTCTGCCGTTACCGGCTGCGCTTATGGCATAACCCATGCTTGGGAAGGCATGATATGGAACATTTCCGACATTCATAATACAGACTCCTGTTTTTAATATCGGAAAAACAGATTATTAGTTTAGTATCAGGAAATGTCCCCTGGGTTTTATAACCAGATGCGCACGCCTAAATTAACCGGAGCGTCCCAAAAAAATTCGGTACCGTCATGTATTAAAACACCTGCCTGCGGCACTACCTGCAAATATACTTCAAACAGGCTTAACAAATGCCAGCATACGCCAACAGGAACCCGGCCTGTAACAGCGCCTCTTAAGTAATTATCTTCAGTATCTCTGTCATATAACCAGACAAATCCGCCGAGACCGGCGCCGAAGTACCAATAAAGACCAAGAGTCCGTAATAATGGCGTATCAATAAAGTAAAAATCCCCTGAGAGTCCTATACCGTAATACAAATCCGAGAATGCATAATCGACTGCCCAGAAAACCGGCACACCGGGAAGCTTCAACGATAAAGCCGCCCCAAGGCCAAATTCATTTGTCGCGAAATTGCCGCTAAACTGCGCTCCAAAGGCAAATCCATCATGATGATTATAAAAACGAATATCCGCAAATACCGTTCCTGTTGCAATAATCGCCGCAAGAACCAACACTAAACCTAACCTTTTCATCTTTGCTCCTTATAGGAAATAATTCCATTGCTACCGGTAAATAATACAAAAAAAACTGTAATTCGTCTACTATATTTCATATGAAAATTCCAAATAATCTTTATTTTAACCTTTAAGGGATGATCCAGTGATCCTTCGATTTTATTAACATCAGTGCTGGAAGCAGCATTAAACATGAAAAGGATGAATGATATGGATCGGGCTCGCGAGCCTAGAAACGTTGGCGTCCGTGAAGTAACCAACTCCCCACTACTCACTGCTTACAGGTTCGGTTTTGTTCGTGTGGTGCGGCTCGCGGTAAAATTCTTCATCCTTTCTTTCTCACTCTATAACAAGGGTTGCGCTTACGATGCCGAGATCATCTACAGAACTGCCGCCGTAATAAGCGATGGTAAAATTTAAAGAAGGTTGAGCGGTAAAGCTGCTGTAATCATCCGCTGCGGACATGTTGATCGTAAGAGTTTTAGTTTCACCGTCCCATGCTGCTTTATTTGAATCTAAAACATTTCCGCTGTTACCAAGAATATCCGCCTGTTGCCACCAAATTTGATTGACAAGCGAAGTGAGAGTCGTGCCCTAGTTTACTCGGGCACGACCGAACGAGCGCAGTCACCGAAGGGGTTCATACCCCGCGGCTTGCCGCGGAAAGCCAGACCACTTGTAAGTGGTCTGGCGGGTGCAGGGCTTGCCCTGCGGTATGAT
>JAIRQN010000024.1 GCA_031256445.1 Treponema sp.
TGTTTGCTCCGTATTGCCATACATAAAAACCATTCGGTCTAAATCCATCCCCTCTCTGTCCGCTCCAGTGACAGAATAAAAAACAGTTATTGGAATTGTTTGATTGTTGAATTGTACGGTGTAAACAAATTGCGATTCTTTGCTATTCGATTGGAGTGTAGATGCTTCGTCTGCGCGGTAATATATTTCTTCTGAACGATAAGCAGCATCAACTTCAGGATAGAACATACGCACTTTTGATGTATCGGTTGAGATTTTACCATTGCCGCCTATTACTTCTACTCCAACAGGATATAATTGAGCATTAAAAGCACCGCGTCCCATACCTTCATAATTTAATATACTTACAAGCCAATAATAAGAATCATTGTCCAATCTTTGAAAACCTGAAGCAGCTCTGGCATCATTACTGCCTTCTTTGTAAACAGTTCCGTCTGCTCTGACTTCTTGTTTTATACCTTCACCATTAACCCATATTCCCGCAAATGCGGATAAATCTCCGTTGAGGATTTCAGGATGTGGGTTGGCTGTTTGCATTACAACTGTTTGTGTTTGTTCCGCTGTCGCTGTTTGCGATTGTGTCGAACCTTCGGTTCGCTCGCTTTTTTTACTACAGGCTGCAAACATCAATACGATGATTGCGCAGCCAAAGCAGATTGACAAAATTGCACTTAAACTAAATCTCTTTTTCATATTCACTCCTTATTGCAGGTAAACCTTTTGAAAAACGGCGCTATTGCCGTTTTGGTCTGTAATATTCATAACATCGTCTTTTATTGTAATTGAAAAGTTGAAAACGCCGTTCACGCCGCTTTCATGGTAGACTGCCAATTCACCGCTGTCGCTGATTTTCCAACTGGCGGTTTCTTTTGTGTAAGCTCCTCCTGACAGGTATGATTCGCCAGGTCTTATTCCCCAAATTTCCATAAAACCGTTAGGGCTGATGGTGATAAATTCATGACCGAAAAAATTAACATTACCGCCAGACTCAAATCTCCATTGTCCGTTTATATCAGTTTGTTGTGTTTGAGGATAACTGATATTCCATGGCGATAATATCACACTGCCGTCCATTCCCGATACTCCAAGCGTGTATGAATACATCGCGCCGTCGGCGGTTTTGAAAGAGATTGCTTCTGCGGGTATTCCTTCCGATACCAGAGTTGTATATTCAATTGCCGAACTTGCCGGCAATGTATCAAGAGAGTAAACGATATCTTCTGCAAAGAATAAAAATTCATCATAAACCATACCTAAGCTATATATTTTGAATTCGTATATATCGGCATCAGCGGAAATTATTATTTTTTCATAACCTTCGCCATGCCGTATTATTTTTCTGTTTGCAAGATGGTTTATGTCGGCATGTTTTATATAAGTAACCGAAAAATTAAGTCCACCGGAGGAAGCGGCGGCTCGCGGCGCTTCGCTTTCCCTGTAATATACTTCCGCGCTTGAAGAAGGACCATCATGGCCTGCGGTAATACGGACTTTTGTTGTATCTGTTTCAATTGTCTCGGCAATTTTTCTTACTCCTCCGTCTATGTAGAACAGATTGATTGGAACGCCGGGAGGATACACCATTACTCCAAAACCGCCGTAACCGCCTGTGTCTACTACATTCCAAACATAAGCGCCGTAATCATACATGGAGAAACCATCAGCCATTAGATTACCCATAGAACCGCTGGTAAAAACTCCGTCGGCTCTGAGCTGGCTTCTTGTGCCATAACCGTCTACCCATGTTCCCGCGAAAGCGGTTAAATCCCCGTTGAGGATTTGCGGATAAGGTCCTTTATCCGCTTCGGTTGTTTGCGATTGTGTCGAACCTTCGGTTCGCTCACTTTTTTTAGTACAGGCTGTAAGAGCCATTGCGGTAATTGCAATGATTACTGCTGCCAGCCAGAGACCGACAGCGCCATTTAAAATAAATTTTTTCATATTCACTCCTTTTATTTTTTTTACTCATTACTTGATCATTGCGAACCCTGCGGAGAAAAACCTGCATACGGATCATTGGGTGTGGGATAACTTTTAGCCTGCGGATTGTAAAGGACAATTACGCCGTTAAGGGTAAGATCCATATGCCCGTCAGCATTATAATCTCCTGCGGAAATACTTATGGAACCTTGACCTGTGTACGATATGGGTCCTAAATATTCAAGATCGATTTGTTGTTGTTTGTCTTCATACGCAAAATTTAAGTAGGTTAAAATATCGCCTATTTTTGTATTGCCGCTCATCTGAGGTAAAAGAGTAAATATCATATAAATTGTTTCACCTTTAAATTGAACGTGGTAATCAGGCTGATAATATACTTCATCGTTTCTTACAACGTCCATTACGGTAATACGATCTTTTGCGGTATCTGTTTGAACGCGGCTTCCTGTCCATGTATTGAAAATTTCAACACCGGCAGGGTAAAGCCGTATTGGAACTTCGCCTGCTTCTCCTCCCCAATTTACAATCCATTCAAAATAACCGCTGTCGATTTCTTTGAAATTGTAGGCGTTTCCGCTGCCGAAAACTCCGCTCGCATTAAGCGGATTTGTCCTGCCTTCACCGGTTACCCATGTTCCTGCAAAAGCGGAAAAATCACCGCTGAGGATTTTCGCGTAGTGGGTTGTTGTTTGTGTTGTGCCTTGTGAAACAGTATCGGCAGAAAAAGAGCGAATAGCGCGAACTGAATAAGCGAAGTCGTTTGTATTATCGTTATATTCCTGTTTGCCATTATCGAAATTTTGATTCCATGCGTTGTATTCGTTACCTTGCGATGAAGACCAGAATGATAATCTTGTATTTTCAAAATGGCTTCTTTGTTTGTATAACTCGTTTAATTCATCTTTACTTGGCAGAAACCAGTCGTTTTTACCGCCGCCGCGAAAATCAACACACGCTTGCGCGGCAGGGGCAGCGCCTGCTGCAAGCATTAATCCTGTATTTTCCTTTCCGGTTCCAATTGTTGTCCGCGTACCTATATTATTGGAAAAATACCCCCATGCGTGTGATGATGTAATGTCGAAATTGACAGCGGCTTCCATATACCGCCAGCCATTGGAATCATTTCCTTTATCATAAAAAATAATACCTCCGGCGGGTCCTGTATCGCCTATTTTATATGATCCAAGCGCAGCGGCTGCATGCGGCGCTTCCCCTTCGCGGTAAAATACTTCTTCGCTACGGTATGGAATGTCAACTGCTGTAATACGAACCTTTGTTGTATCTGTTTGTAATATTCCGTCCCCTCCCATTACATCAATACCAACAGGATATAGTGTTATAGGAGAATCAAACCATTCTGTTCCTATACCCCATAAATAAACGCCATCTGCAGCTATTCGGACATTACCAATTATAACATCTGGATACTCAGCATAGTTTCCAAAAATTCCGTCGGGCTTAAGCTCTACCCGCGTACCTTTACCGTTTACCCATGTTCCAGCAAAATCAGAAAAATCGCCGTTCAGGATTTTTGCGTAACTTTCGGCGCTTACTGCTGCGGCTGTTTCGCTTTTTTTAGTGCAAGCTCCAAACATCAATACGATGATTGCGCAGTAAAAGCAGCATGCCAAAATTGCAATTAAACTAAATCTCTTTTTCATATTCACTCCTTTATTTACCTCAACCTTGAAATTCTAACCTTCTAAATACTGCCGTATTGCCAACATGATCTGTTATGGTAAGAATATCGCCTGTTATAATAAAAGTAAAACTATAACCTGGAGTTCCTCCGCCTAATCCCTTTTCCCCTTCGATAAACAGATTATTGCCGTTTGTTAAACTCCATGTTCCTTCGTAGATAAGATTGTAATTCCAGCCTTCATTCACATGATATACTCTTACAACACTGCCGGTAGTTACAAATTCAACAGTCATATTACCTTGAAAAAATAAAAGATGACTGCCTGATTCAAATCTCCATAGATGAATAAGGTCTTGAGCGCTGTATTGCTGTGCCTCCTGCGGAGGACTGGCTCGCCACTCATTCAAATGCATACGAAAACCTTCGCTTGTGGCATTGCCTGATATTGGAAAATATCTTTTAATATTGTTTCTGTCATAGAAAGCGACAGCTCTGTGCGGAAATTCTAATTGCGGCTCCCAGTTGACTACAAAAGGTCTATCGGGTCTTACAATTGCACTTACTATTGACTTAACTACATCAAGAGAAAGTTCATTTTTTGCTTCGTTATAATCCATTCGGACTGCGAGAAATTCCAAATCTATCGCATGCGTTGATGTGAAAATTATTTTATATTCCTCTGGAGATATATCATCAATAAAAGCAACATAATTTTCATATTGATTGAGTATCTCCTGCGCTGCAATCTGCGTTGCAAATGTACCTTTTAATCCTGTGTCCGCCGCTGTAAACCATAAATCACCGTCAAGAAGATATGAAGGGTCAAAGCCTGCGCTGAAATCTTCTTCTGTATCAGTGATTTGTGTTTGCGCTGCGGTTGCTGTTTGTTGTTGTGTTTCGCTTTTTTTTGTGCAGGCTGTAAAAATCAACACAAAAATTAAAACGCTAATTAAACTAAATTTAAAATTCATATATCTTCTCCTTTATATTTATTTTTTTATTCAAAATTCTTCTAATAGCTGCGCTTCTGTAAATTGCTGTTTCTTTTCTTCCCAGACGCCGTTATTATTCAATACTCCGCTG
>JAIRQN010000051.1 GCA_031256445.1 Treponema sp.
ATAACTGTTTTTTATTCTGTCACTGGAGCGGACAGAGAGGGGATGGATTTAGACCGAATGGTTTTTATGTATGGCAATACGGAGCAAACAATTAATCTTTCACCCAAAGTAATAGAAGCAGGTACGCCTCAAGGATTTTTTTCCTATTATGCAATACCTGCCGATTATAATTTTGACGGGTTTTTGGATTTTGCCGTTCATCATGGACATTTCAGCGGCTGGGATCCGGACATAATATATAAAGTTTTTCTTTACAATCAGCAAACGGCAAATTATTCAATCAATGAAGAACTGTCAAAATTACCCAATGTCAGGGCCAATAACGAAACACAAACAGTAATTTCTGTTGACGGTCCTGTTACTTCTGAATATAAATGGGTAAACGGTAAATTGGAATTAATCAAAAGCGAAAGTCAAGCTTTTTCCGGTCCGCAATAAGGAGAAGATGAAATGAAAACATATAAACATAGTATCATTGGTATTTTAATAATTTTTACCATTGTATTTTCAACTTGCAGTAAAAAAAGCCCGTCAACCGAAGGTTCGGCGCAATCGCAGCAAACACAAACCGCGCAAACGCATCATGCGGATGAACACGAAGGCGGTCCCGGTGACGACTACGAAGCGTTACCGCCCGGTTTTGGTTACCCATATACCGCAATCCTCGACGGGGATTTATCCGAATTCGCGGGAACGTGGGTAAACGGGAATGGTGACAGATACCCGCTTAGAGCGGACGGAGTATTTGACGGCGGGCTAAACGCTTACGAATTCACACGGGGAGCTGATAAAGACAGTCCGTATATTGCGAACGGAACCAACTATGAATGGCTTGTAAATATGGGAGGAGAAGCGGGCGTTTTTGAAATATGGCTGTTTCCTGCCGGCGTTGACATTAAGAACCGCAGCGGTGAAATTATTCAAACTGATAAAACAAAAGACCGTATTTTCTTTGAATATATTACTGCAAGCGATAAAGTATATTACCGCGAAGGGGAATTGCCAGCATCTCAAAATAAATCCGCTCAAACCGCTCTTGAGCATGAGGAACTGCGCATTGGCTCATCAGTTTCCGGTACTGTAGGCGGAGACTGGATAGAAAAATATAACATAAGATCATTGGAAACAGGCTTTATATTATTGAAAATCGAAAGCGATGTGGAAATATATATGGAAGTTTATAACGGCGAGCAGTTTATTTTTTCAAACATGGGTGATAACGATGTAATTTTTAAAAACGCGGAAATTACGGCGAAGCCCAACACTGTCTATCTTATAACAGTGCAATCCTACGTCCGCGATGTAAAAGAAGCCGCATTTCGGATAACGGCGTCATTTGATCGTTAGGCCGGATTACGCTTTTGTCCTTAAACTTTGCAAGATGGCAATAGCGCCGTTTTTCAAAAGGTTTACCTGCAATGAAAGTGACAGGTGTCAGTCCATGTACTCCACAGCGATAGCGGCAAAATCGTCCTTTATCTTGCTAAAACTTTTAATGAGCGTAGGATCAAAATGGGTGCCGGTACTGTTAATGATAATCCGCGCCGATTCGTCGGCGGTAAAGGATTTTTTATAGGGCCGGGTGGATATCAGCGCGTCATATACGTCGGCAATCGCCATGATGCGGCCTTCCAGGGGTATGTTCGCTCCCGATAGGCCCTGAGGGTAGCCTGAGCCGTTCCATTTTTCATGATGTGTTCCAGCGAATAATTTCGCGTATTCCAGAAAACCCGCGAAGTCAGTGGAGTTTTCTATCTTCTCAATAACTTCCACGCCTTTGCTGGTATGGGTTTTCATTATTTCCAGTTCTTCATCCGTAAGCTTTCCGGCCTTATTAAGAATGGTATCGCTGATTGCGATTTTTCCTATATCATGAAGTTGGGACGAAAGCAATATTACATTCATATCCCATATCAAAAGTTCGTCAGTGTAGACTTCGTCCTCAACAAGCTGTTCAACCAGCTTTTTCAGATATTTCTGCGTGCGGCTGATGTGCCGACCGGTGATAACATCCCGGAATTCCACGAACTCAGCCATGTTGCTGATAATCGCGTTTTGAAGATCATAAAGCTGATGTGTTTTTTCCTTAACCATCTTGATTAAATTGTCATTGAATTCCTGCAGACTTTTTTTCTGTTTCTGGATCAGCAAATGATTCTCTATGCGTTTCAGCAAAAGGGCCGGGGCAAAAGGTTTTGCCACATAGTCAATTGCGCCGAGACCGAGACCTTCATATTCATTTAACTCGGAATTCTTTGCCGTTACAAATATAACGGGAATATCAGCGTACTGCTTATCCGCCTTAAGGAGCGTTATGGCCTCATAACCATTCATACCCGGCATATCAATATCAAGCAGAATCAGGTCCGGTATCACATGCTTCAGAATTTCAAAAAGTTTATCAGCGGAGGACATCGCAAAGACGTCGTAGAGTTCGCTCAGGATGCTTTTTCCCATGGTCAGATTCGCCTTGTTATCGTCAACAAGCATTATTTTTTCTTTTTTCTTGTCCTGCATAGTTATCATTAAAACGCCTGCCCGAAAATCATTACAATACCCTAAAAGTTTTTTTAATAATCGCAAAACACGCGCCGGTATCGCAAAATACACCCCGATTTTCTCCTTTTAATTCGCTAAAAGACAAATTTTTATTCAGAAAATTATAATTTTTCCCAATCTTTATTAAATAACCATATTTTTTTTTATAATTACAGGTTATAATAAAAAGTAATAACTATCATAAAGTGGGATTATGCTTATAAAAAAAACTGTTAAAAATGCGGGAAGCGGCGCTGTGGCGGACGGCGTTGCCAAAGCAGACGGCGTTGCCAAAGCAGACGGCGCTGCCAAAGCAGAGGGCGCTGCCAAAACAGACGGCGCTGTGGCAGACGGCGCTGCCAAAGCCGTATGTGTTAATCAAAATGAAGATTATCTGGAACGCCCCCGTTTGAATGAGCTTTTAAAAAAAGCCATGGACTATCCGTTGATTATCGTATGCGCGGGTTCCGGCTACGGCAAGACGCGCGCTGTACATTCATTCTTCAACAATTATGACGCTATCGCGCCGTGGATGCAGATTTCAGAGAGGGACAATATACCGCTTCGCATTTGGGAAAGCATTTCAGAAATGTCATTAATGGTATCGCGGGAATACAGTTCCAGCCTTAAAGAGATCGGATTTCCAAAGACAGACCAGGCATTTTCAAAATTCATTGACTCCATGAAGAAACATATTGCCCCGCACCCGGGAAAAATAATCGGAATATTTGATGACTTTCATTTACTGAAAAATTCCGAAATCCTGACTTTCTTTGAACGGATGGTAAATGTCTCTCCTTCAAACATGCCGATAATGCTGATTACGCGCAGCATGCCGGATATTAATCTTGTCGGCATGAGCATGCGCAAGAAAGTTTTTATAATACAGGAAGATATGCTGCGCTTTACGGAGGATGAAATATCCAAATATTTCTCCCAGCTAAATCTTCCGGTGACAAATGTGGATATACGCAATATTTACGATGATACCCAGGGCTGGGCTTTTGCCATCAACCTGATAGGAAGATCTCTTGCAAAAAAGCAAAAGTACGAGCGGTACGCGCTTGAAGCAATGAAGAAAAATATTTTTAAATTAATCGAAGCCGAAATACTTCAAACCATTCCTGAATCGCTTAAGCGTTTCCTGATGCGTATCGTACTGCTCGACCGCTTTGCCGCCAGTCTCGTTAAAACGCTGGCGAATGATGATAAATTAATCAGCGGAATGGAACAGTTGAATGCCTATATACGCTATGACTTTAATATGGACACATACATGATCCATCATTTATTCCGGGATTGCCTCAGACAAAAGCAGGAAAAAATACTGACCGATAAAGAGAGAACAGATACTTACGAAGCCGCGGCAAAATGGTGTGACGGAAACGGCCATCATCTTGATGCGTTTTATTATTATGAAAAATCCGCCAATTATGACGCGATTACGCAAAAAGTCGCATCCCTGAATATGGAGATACCGCCCGATATGGCAAGCTATCTTTTGGATATTTTTGAACGAATATTGAAAGCGGAGAAACCCGGTAACCCGTTATTCCCTTCCATGCATATCAGGCTTAAAACAAATCTGGGCAAATACGAAGAAGCGCAGCTCCTGGCGGAGCAATACGCAAAATATTACGAAGCGCAGCCTGATACGCCAGAGAGAAACCGTATACTTACCACTATTTACGCTTCATGGGGAGCGGTGCGGCTGTATATGTGTACATACAGCGATGTGTATGATTTTGATGTCTATGCCAGGAAGATGAGCGAATACTTCAACAAAAATCCGTTCAGGTTTATTGGAACATATAAGTTGTCATCAACTGCCTGGTCTTCTCTTGTCGGAACAAACCGCGCCGGGGCGATGGAAGAATACATCGCCGCGGTATCCCGCATATCGCCGCATATATCAAAAATAATGTACGGATTCTACAGCGGTCTTGAACAGCTCATACTGGGCGAATTGTGTTTTTACCGGAGGCAATTTAATGATGCCGAACAGTATCTGAAAGAATCAATTGCAAAGGCAAGCGAACATGATCAATATGCCACCCAGAACAGGGCTTTGGTTTATCTGATGAATATTGATTTTACCCGCGGGGATTATGAAGGCGCGACCGCGAAGCTGAAGGAAATGGAAGCGCTGCTTAATGAAAATGATTACGGGGTCCGTTATACGATATACGATATTGCCTGCGGTTTCTACCATCTGGCGCTGGAACAGCCGGAACAAATACCGGAATGGCTGAAAGGCGATTTTTCTCCTTTTACACATTCGTCATTTTTGGAGAATTACGCAAACAGAATAAGAACGCGGTATCATTATAAAACAAATCAATACAGCGCGCTTTTGGCGTTTATTGAAAACGCGATGAAACATCCGATGATTCTGTTTTGTAAAATAGAACTGTTGACGCTTAAGGCTCTGTCTCTCTATCAGCTTAAACACAAAGATGAGGCAATCGCCGCGTTTACGGAAGCTTACCGTCTTTCTGAATCAAACAGGATTATCGCGTCGTTCACCGAGCACGGGAAAGATATGCGCACTCTCACTCTGGCCGCTTCCAGAAGCGCTGCCCCGCATGCACAGACAAGCCAGATACCGAAAAAGTGGCTGGAGGACATCAACCGCGTATCATCGACCTATGCGAAGAGAAAGGCAAAAATGATAGCCGAATTCAGGCTGGCCAATAATATTGAAGGCGGAATTCAACTGACAAAACGGGAAATCGAGATTTTGAAAGACATGGCCGAAGGGCTTTCGCGTTCCGAGATTGCGTCCAACAGAAACATTTCGATCAATACGATAAAAATGGCTGTTAATATAATTTACAGTAAATTGGGAGTATCAAGCATGGGCGAAGCCATTCGTACCGCGGTGGACATGAAAATTATATGATTATACCGGCCAGCTTCCGTTCGAGATTTCTTTGAAATTCATGTCTTCAACCTGTCCATGCAGCCAGGCGACAAGCTCCGCGCCGTTCCTGTATTCAAAAGATTCAAGGGCCGCCATAATCCCGTCGATTCTGCCCACATCGTATTCATCGCAGGCTTTGCGCAAATCCTGCAAGAGTTCCGGGTCTGGCGCGGCTTTGACAGGTTTTTTGTTTTTCGCGGCATATTGATCAAGCGCGCTGTCAATTGAACCCAGAAGGTTATTTACAGATTTCAGGAAAGCGCTGTTAGCCGCCATTACCTGTTCTTTATTGCCGGATTTTGCCAGGCGTTCCATACGCTCCGCATGCGTTCCCAAACGCATGGCGCCAATGCCAAAACTTGATCCTTTTATCCCGTGAACTGTGACAGCGTAATCCGAAAGGTTTTCTTCCTCAAGATACTTATTGATAACATCCAGAAGGGGACGGGTATTCACAGTGTATGATTTCAGTATTTTCATATACTCTTCTTCATTTCCGGCGAAACGTCTAAGACCCGCGGCTATGTCCACGCCGGTTATCATTATCTGCCCTCCTTCGCGGTCCTTATTTCTTACCCACTGGCGAAGTATTAAATCAAGCCGCAATGTATCTATTGGTTTTGAAATAAATGCCTGAAACCCGTGTTCCAGAAACATATCTTCGTTGCCTATGATGGCATTCGCTGTTAGCGCGATTATCGGAACATTTCGCGCATAATCAGTGCCAATATCTTCGCGGATGATACGCACCGCCTCTATCCCGTCCATGCCAGGCATCATATGATCCATGAACACGGCGTCATAACGCGGGTTCTCTGCGTTATCTGCGCAAGTACGGATCAAATTTATGGCCTCCGGACCGCTTTTCACGCAATCTACACGCAAACCGTAAGGCTTCAGCATACCCTTCGCAACATCAAGATTTACCGGCATATCGTCCACAACGAGGACACTCGCATATGAAAGATCTATCCTCTTTAATTTCGCGCTTTGAACGCGCTTGTTATCGGTAAAGCGGGCGCTCATGAGATCCCTGGCTGTATCTTCGCCGATGGTAAGATCGGACACAAACTGCTGACGCAGCCGTACGGAAAAAATCGAGCCTTTCCCGTATTCGCTTTCAACTGTGATAGTCCCATCCATCATGTCTGCAAGATGCTTTGTAATGGAAAGGCCCAGGCCGGTGCTTTCGATATTACGGTGCGCCCGCGCATTCACCTGGATGTAATCTTTAAACAATTTCTCCAAATCTTCGCTTTTGATCCCAGCCCCCGTATCCTTGATACTGGAAACGAGCCAAACATTATCGCCAACATCGGGTAACTTCTCTGGAAGTTCCGGTTCAAATGACACGTTCCATTCGACTGTTCCGGAATTTGTATATTTAAACGCATTTGAAAGAAGATTGTTAAAAACCTGCCTGACACGCAGGTCATCACCAAGGAGCTGTTCCGGCAGGTTTTCATCTACTATAAGTTTAAAGTGTATGGGTTTATCTCCTATGCGCACAATGTTCAGGGATACTATATCGTTTATTAGGCTCGGGGTGCTGTACTTGACAGGGAGCAGCTCAAACTTGCCGGATTCGATTTTGGAAATATCAAGGATATCATTAACGATGCCAAGAAGCGTCATTCCGGAGCTGTGTATCTTGCTCAGATTATCCTCGATTTTTCCTGACGCTGCCTGCTGTGATAAATCTTCCTCGCTCAGAATAAGTTCAGACAATCCGACTATGGCATTGAGCGGAGTGCGCATTTCATGGCTCATGTTCGCCAGAAAGTTGGTCTTGGCGTAGTTGGCTTCATGGGCTTCCGTCAGCGCGGCTTCCAGCTCGGTTTGGAGCCT
>JAIRQN010000078.1 GCA_031256445.1 Treponema sp.
TTTGCGAGGTTTCTATGTACAATGATTATTTCATCTCTCCCTTACAGGATTTCGCTTTTTCCCAGATTTTCGGGAACCAGCAGAATATCGGCAATACCGCAGCTTTCCTGAAAGCTCTATTGGATATACCAAAAGACGATTACGACAGGCTTACAGTCGTCAACCCGATTCTGGGGCGGTTGTCCAGAAAAGAAAAAGCGGGAATAGTGGACGTCCTGCTCAATACCAAGTCAGGAAGGGTTATCCACATTGAACTTCAGGTGGAAAAAAGACATAACATGAAAAGCAGGATAATGTACTACGCAGCCAGGAACCTTGGAGATCAGTTAAGCTGGGGAGATGATTATAAAGAACTGCATCAGGCGGTAAGTATAGTAATCTGCAATCATAACCTGCTAGAGGAAGAAGATGACTATATTAACGAGTACATGCTCAGAAATGAAAAAAACAGGCTGTTTACGGATTTGGTAAAGGTGGTTATACTGGAACTGCCGAAACTGCCTGAAACAGAGGACGGGGAGGTCTGGCGGTGGATGAAGTTCTTAAAGTGTCAAAGGAAGGAGGAGTATGAAATGCTTGGGAAAAAGTACCCTGAACTGGAAAAACCGATATACTGCGCGAAAAAGATGTCTTTATGGAAATCAATACGCTATTTGCATATGCAGAGGAATCTCCGGAAAGTAGACGAGAGAATGCTGCTTGAGCAGTGGAAGATTGACGGCCGTGCCGAAGGCAGAGCTGAAGGTATTGCTGAGGGTCGTGCCGAAGGAAGATATGAAGGATTGGCCGAAGGTATAACCGAAGGAAAACGGGAAGTTGTTAAAAAAGCATTATCAAAAGGTATTTCCCTTGAAGTTGTATGTGAAATCACAGGGTTGGATCTGGAAACAATACAAAGACTGAACAGTGAATCGAATGAATGTTGAATCTTTAACTGAGAATGTTTGATCCGTCTGTTATTGGCGGTAGCTGGAACAGTCCCTGAGGAGAGAGCAGAGACTTATTGTCATGTAGTAATCTTCCTTCTTCACCGACCTATTGCCTATCTGATGTAAAAAACGTAAAATTCCCTTGTTTATTTTATGCTTTCATGCGGGGGTGTTAATGTTTAATTCCAATGATAATATGCCGGGGAAAGGCCCGCTTCAGGTCAGGCGGCCGAATGGCTTCGCTCTTGCTTTTTTTCTTATAATAATGGGGCTTTTTCTTGCTTATTTTTTCAGAAGCGAATCTACCCCTGTCAGGGAAATCCCGTACTCCGATTTTACGCGCTTTGTGGAACAAAACCAGATTGATTCTGTTATCATTCATGAGAACAGCACTGTCGATCTGTATCTGAAAGGCACATCGGCCAATGGAGCCGCTCAGTTAAAAACGCGCATTCCATATTCAGATCCTGAGCTTCTGAACAGCCTCCGGGAAAAGAACATCAATGTAACAGGAGCGGCGGCTAAATTCACCCTGGGGCGTTTTCTTATGGATATACTTCCCTGGATTATCGGCTTCAGCATAATAATGATAATGTTCAGGAACATGCAGGGCATGGGAAGCAGGACTTTCCAGTTTGGAAAGAGCAGGGCAAAGCGTTATCATGATGAAGGGAAAAAGGTCAGCTTTGCCGATGTCGCGGGTCAAAAAGACGCCAAGTTCGAACTTGAGGAAGTAGTCGAGTTTTTAAAGAACCCGCAGAAATTTACCAAGATGGGCGCGCGGATTCCAAAAGGCGTACTTCTTGTCGGTATGCCTGGGACAGGCAAGACTTTGATGGCCCGTTCTGTCGCCGGAGAAGCAGGCGTCGCTTTCTTTCACATGTCAGGTTCCGACTTTGTGGAAATGTTTGTCGGCGTCGGAGCAAGCCGCGTGCGTGATCTTTTTGATCAGGGAAGAAAAAGCGCTCCATGTATAATATTTATCGACGAACTGGACGCTGTCGGGCGTACGCGCGGCGCAGGTTACGGCGGCGGACATGACGAGCGTGAGCAGACATTAAACCAGCTTCTTGTGGAAATGGACGGTTTTGATTCAAAAGACGGCGTAATAATACTTGCCGCCACAAACCGCCCGGATGTTTTGGACCCGGCTCTTCTGCGGCCCGGCCGTTTTGACAGGCAGGTTGTT
Source organism: Treponema sp. (assembly GCA_031256445.1). Classification (GTDB taxonomy): domain Bacteria; phylum Spirochaetota; class Spirochaetia; order Treponematales; family Breznakiellaceae; genus WQXQ01. The sequence continues at coordinate 2,119 of JAIRQN010000078.1, forward strand.
GTCGCCATGCCCGATATCAAGGAGCGCGAAGCGATACTGCAAATTCATTCCGCGAAAATTCCGCTGGAAAAGGAAATTGATCTTGCCCGTATCGCAAGAGCTACGCCGGGAATGAGCGGCGCGGATATCGCGAATCTTGTAAACGAAGCGGCTCTTTTTGCCGCCCGCAAAAACAGGGCGGAAGTGCTTATGTCCGACTTTGAAGAAGCCAGGGACAAGGCGCTGATGGGCGTAGCGCGGAGCACCCTTGTCATATCTGATAAAGAAAGGCGCATGACTGCCCTTCACGAAGCGGGACACGCGATACTGCATTATTTCCTGAAGAACGCCGATCCTCTGCATAAGGTTACCATTGTTCCAAGAGGCAGGGCGTTGGCTATGGCGCTTTCGCTGCCGGAAGAAGACAGTTACAGCCGCTCAAAAGGCTGGCTTGAAGATCGCATCGCGATCTGTTACGGCGGCTGGCTTGCGGAAAAGCTTTTTTATGACGAAACCACCACCGGAACAAAGAACGACATTCAGCAGGCGACTGAAATGGCGCGTAACATGGTATGCGAATGGGGCATGGCGGACGAGCTTGGTCCTGTCGCTTACGGCCAGGAAGACGAGCCTATTTTCCTTGGAAAGGAAATTGCGCGTCACAAGGATTATTCCGAAGATACGGCGCATCGCATAGACACGGCGGTTAAGGGCATACTTGACCGCGCAAGAGACAATGCGCAGAAAATAATCGCGGATCATAAAAACGGACTTGAAAAAATAGCCGATGCGCTTCTTGAACGGGAAACCCTGATTGATGACGAAGTCCGCGAAATTCTGGGCCTTCCCGCGAAAGAAGAAAGCATGCCAATAAACAAGGCGGCGACATGATTAAATCCCCGAACCGGAACGCGCTTGTACCTGCGCAGATGCAAATTAAAAAATATTTAATTAAAGGTTCGTTTGGTTCGCGGTTTATGTTATTTTTCTTTTTCTTTGTGTTTATATTTTATTTGAATGCCCAGCCTCAGGACATACCGCGCGGCGAATCCCAAATCGCGAGGCAGTATATCGGCTGGGCGCGGCAGGCGATTGCGGAAGACCGGTGGAGCGAAGCCCTTTTGGCGCTTGAACTTGCCGCGGATTTCTCCGGTGTTTCTTCCGATGTTTCATTTCTTCTGGCGCTTGCGCGATCCAATGAAAATAAAAGCAGAAACAGCGTACTGGAAGCGCTGAACAAAGCGATTGAAGTGAACCGCTGGGAAGAATACAGCGGGGATGACGCGCTCTTGTTCAAAATTGAACAGCTGATCGCGATGCGCCGGTACGCGGACGCGTTTGAGTGCCTTGATAAAATCAGGAATCATTCCGCGCAGGAAGCGGTTTTGCGGCTTCTGGCTGCAAGAGGTTACGCTGTAAGTGCAAATGACGCGCAGGCTTTCGCGCATTTCCGCAGTCTTGTCCTGATCACCATGGACAGATATCCGCGCGATCCGCGCCCGCTTCGCATATTTTTTGAATATGCACGTAACAGAAAACCTGAGCCTTTGGATTTGCCGGAAAGCGATATAAATCTGCTTGATCTCGCGAACAGGCGTCTTCCCATGCTGCTGGAAACAGATCCTTCTCTTGCCTGGATGGCGGCGCCTTTTGTTTGGGATGCCGAATACGCCCGGCGTTTGACTGCATCTTACAGATCGGGTTCCCTGTTCAGGGAAAAACCGGAAAACTTCAGGCCCGCTCATGCTTCTCTTCCAATCGCGCTTCATCTTGGGCTTATCGACGACAACCAGGCAATCAATGAACTGTTTTCTGAACAGGCGCTGGACAGGAACGTTATCGGCCAGGTTTATAAATATCTTCGCAGCGAGGAAGGGCGCGGGCTGTTTACGCAAAAAATTCTTTCTTTCAGCGGAATAATTATTTCTGATGATGATTTTGACGGATATACGGACACCCGCGCGGAAATAACGTCGGGAGTAATCAGAAAGCTGGAGTTGGATATAAATCAGGGAAATGTTTTTGATCTTAAATTTTTCTTTGGCGCGGACGGGGTTCCGGTTTCAGCAATTGCGCCTGTCGGTGGATACGAAAACAGAGCGGCAGTAACATGGGAGCGATACCCTTCCGCAGAGAAAATAACGCTCGGCAGCGAAGAATTTTATTTCGGTCCGGCGGATTTTCAATACGCGCCTTTTCTGTTTACCGAACTTGGCGGCAGTGACAATATTGCCGGTCTTTCATATCCTGTTTCTGAATACAGAAATATGACCCTTTCTTACCGCGCTCTTATTGCTTTCTGTTCGAGTTTTTCCCGTCCAAGCGCGGAATTTGACGGAGGAAAGGAAACGATTTTTATGCGACAGGGCATGCCGTTAATGGCTGTCGAGACGGTTCCCGCCAAAAATTTAAACGGAAAAAACGTTTCCGTAACGGAATTTGAAAATGGCCTGCCTGTAATTCAGCGTTTGGATCTGGATTTGGACGGAAGAATTGAAACAATACGGCGTTTCCGCCGGCCGGGGCCCGGTTTCTCCGATACCCTCAATTACCGCGCTTTGATTATGTCATCTGAAAGCGACTGGACAGGAGAAGGTAAATTTAAAACAGGCGAAGTGTATCTGCCGGACGGTTCGGTTGTTTATTCATGGGACATGGACGGAAGCGGCGAAATGAATTACAGGGAATCCGGGACAGAGAAATGAAAGTAAAAATACGCGCCTTTTTAACAGTTTTCGTTATATTATTTTCGTTCTCGTGCAGGAGCGTTGATAATTCCATAGGCGATTCCCTGTCCCGCCCTTCAAGCGCGGTCAGGCTGGAAAAAATTAATAAACTGACAGATGAGAATCCAGTTGCGGCTCTTAATCAAATTTTTATCTTTAAGGAAGTCTTTTCCGCCATTGAAAATGAAAATAATGAAGAATGGAAACAGTTAATAAAGTATGAAGAAAAAGCGACAGAAAATCTGCGCCTGATGCAGGAGAAAGCGGTAACCGAAGAAAAATGGGATGATGCCGTAACATTTGGGAGATCTCTTGCCAGTATCGGCGTAACGGTTGAGAATACCGGCATGGAGCCGGATCTTATTCTGGCAGGCGCGAAGAAAAAATTGTCAGAAGACGATATACTCGGCGCGTTTCTTGACGCTGTTAAGTCCCATGAAATAAAACCTATTGATTTGGAATCGGCTCTTTTGTTTCTTGACAAGGCGGTAAATGTGAAACAACGCCGCGCGGCGGCTTTTTTTCTTTCTGCGGCGGAAAGTGCGGGCGGCGTTAATGTTTCCGAACCGCTGCTGGAATACGCGAAAGGCCGTGACAGCGTTTCTGATATGATCAGGGGAGTCGCTACAGTCTGGGTAGACAAGGGAATAAGGATAGAAAGGGGAAGAGGAATACCGGACAGGGTGCTGGGTTCAGCGTTTTTTGTCGATGCCCGAGGGCTGTTAATTACTAATTACCATGTAATATCAAGCGAAGTTGATCCTAAATACAAAGGCTATTCGCGTCTTTATATCCGTATGGGAGACTCATCAAGTCCAAGAATCCCTGCGCGCGTTATTGGCTGGGATAAGGCTTTGGATCTTGCTTTATTAAAGACCGAATATGAAACTGAATATGTTTTTTCGCTTTTGGATCGCGTAATTCCGAAAGTAGGCGATACGGTTCTTGCAATCGGTTCTCCCATTGGATTGGAAAAAACTGTCTCATCCGGGATTGTTTCCGCTCTTGGCAGGCGTTTTCTGCAAATTGGGGATGTTATTCAGTTTGACGCCGCGGTAAACCACGGCAATTCCGGCGGGCCGATAGTGGACAGCGAAGGCCGTCTTGTCGGAATTGTTTTCGCGGGAATTGAATATCATCAGGGGCTTAATTTCGCAATTCCCGCCGAGAGGCTCGCGGCCGCTCTTCCCGCAATGATAAAAGGCGGAAAGGCCCAGCGTCCGTGGCTTGGACTGGCTTTAAGCGAAACATTTTCCGGAGCGGAGATAATCTATGTTGCGCCTAACACTCCGGCCATGCTGCATCTTATCAGCGAAGGTTCCGTTATTAAAACAATTAACGGAAAGGAAATATCGGCTCCCCAGGGCGCCTTAATCCCGGCAATGCAGGATATTATCTTCCAGTGCGGTCCCGGTGAACTGGTCGCTCTTGAAACAGTTACGGCTTCCGGAGAAATCAATAAAAAAGTAATAATGACAGCCGCCCGCACGGATCTTCCCCTGTCGGATGCCGCAAAAGTGGACAAACGCGAGAGGATTGCCGCTCCTCTTTTCGGTATGGTTCTTGCGCCGCTGCACAGCGGAATATTTTCATCAAATTTTATGGTAAAAAAAGTAATACGCGGCTCAATAGCGGACGAAGTCGGCATTTCCGAAGATGATCCAATCTCCATAATGCGTTTTCGCATAATGGAAGACGATGGTTTTGCGCTGATGGAAATTTCCGTAAGGAAAAAACGCATGGGTTATTTGGACGCTACAATGCAGCTTCCGGCCTGGCTTGATTCGCCTGATACGCTTTAATAATGCCCGCATGCGGGGCATTTATCGTTTCGTTTAATGTCAACATGATCAACGCTCATCTGAAGGCCGTCGTAAATTAAAAGTTTGTTTGCCGCCGGGTTCGGCCGGCCTAAAAGCCGTAAAAGCGCGATATTGGCCTGAAATGTTCCTATAACGCCTGCCGTTGCGCCGAGAGCGCCTGTTGCTTCTTTTTCCTTTGATGTCCGTGCGGGGTGCTTCTTTGCAGAAAGCGGGAATACGCAGCTAAAGCAGGGGGTTTGCGGCGGGCTGGAAAACATAACGCAGCCTGAAAACCCGTTAATTCCGCCGTCAATATACGGTATATTCAGCGAAATACAAGCTCTGTTAATTATAAAGCGCGTTTCAAATGAATCAACCGCTCCAAGGACAATGTCATAACCGTTGATTATATTTTTAATGTTAAGATCCGTTATGCGCTCATTAAAGGAGATAATTTCTATTTCATCATTCAAATTGACTAATTTTTCCCTGCCTGAGTCTGTTTTATACCGCCCGATGTCGCGGATGTTATGCAAAATCTGGCGGTTAAGATTGCTAAGGCACACTGAATCGCTGTCCGCGAAGCCAATGCGTCCTACGCCTGCGGACGCAAGATAGAACAGGGCGGAGGAGCCAAGCCCGCCCGCGCCTATAACAAATACGCCGGAGCGGGAGAGTTTTTCCTGACCTTCGGCGCCAATCTGCGGAATTATTACCTGCCTGCAGTAGCGATCGTTCATGTTTCCCGGTATGCGTCTGGTTTACCGGCTGGTTTTAATGAGTTCCTTAAATAACGCGTGACGCATTTCGTCCTGCATTAAAAGATTAAACTTGAACTGGCCGTCCCGGTAACCGCGGTTTATACAGGCTACCTTGAAACGCTCGAAGGCCTTAGGACCCAAAATGAAGGTTTCCGGCAGTTTAAGGCGATCGGTGCCGCGTTTTTCCTTGTATTCGGGATTATAATCCTGCAGGCAGAGATCAACCTGGGTTGTAAATTTTTCGGCCTCTTCAATGGATACATACTGATCGGCGAATTCATAATAAAATTTGTAGCTGGACTTGTTCGGTTCCGCGAAACCCACAAAGAACGGCGCTTTCATGCCGGTCGTGTTTTCCGCGGCATGTACCGCTTCTATAAACTGATCTTCATGCAGTTTTTCGCCTGTAATGCTGGTTACCCCGTTCAGTTTTTGAATATAAATAATCTGCGGGAACTCGTTATAATGTCCGGTGACTTCAATGAGGTCATGCATATCATACCGGTACAGTCCGGCGCAGGTGGTAACAACCATTTTATAACGCCTGCCCGCTTCCAGTTCCCAAACCTGATGAATTTTCGGGTCCGGATTATCGAAATCGGATTCGTGTACAAATTCAAAATGGCTTTTATGGCAAAAGAGGGTTGTATCCGGGCAATTGCTCTTTAGTACAAGTCCGGCTCTGCATTCTGTGGCAAAATATCCGAACTCATGGAAGACTGTATCGGACGGGTAGGAATCCCGCACCTTGTCATAATAAATTTTTGCATTGCCGCAGAACCAGACATTCACTATCTGCAGGTTTGGCCAGTAATGTTTGGGAAGAAGAGTGCCGTACCTTTCCCTGAGTTTTCGCAGTTCCGCCGCCCGGCCCGGATTGGGTTTCAGTTTGGCTTCCAGCACAGCGCGTATTTCATCCGGTATGGGGTATTTGGCGCTTAATGTTCCATTCTCGATATCTTCGCAGAATTCATCAAGGTACTCATTCGCGTAACTCTGCATTTCCACCAGGGTGCTTGGATTGGCGGTCAGAATTATATGGGTATCCCGCTCAATTCCCATACGCATGATGGCATAATACCGGGATTTATAATCCGGGATATTAAACACATCCCCGGGAGCGGTATGGAGTTTCAGCATAAATTTGGGAATATCCCGAAAGGTATATCCTGAGATAGAGCCGTATAGAGTGCCGTCAGGGGCTTTGCCTTCAATGGCTTTTCCGACTATTGAGATACCGGGGCGGTAAAACACCTTTGGTTTATTATGTATCAGGGTCCAGAACCAGCCCAGAGACATCTTCCCGTACACCTCTTTGTGATATTCTGCGGTTAACGGTATCCATTTGGGTTCTTTGGTAGTCCCTGAGGTTGTGGCGTACAGAAACGGTTTGCCAGGGAAAAGGACGTCCGGCTCGCCGGTTTTATGTCTTTCTATGTACGGCAGCAGCTCCTTGTATTCATTGATAGGTACATATTTATGATACAATTCAGCAAGCTCCTCAGGCGTTTTGGCCTGTAATATCTTATCAAAATGATGTTCTTTACCGTAAACGGAATCTTTTGACGTGGTCAAAATGTGCCGCAAAGTGCTATCCGAGGCTTTTTTACAGTTCCTGGACTTCCTTTTCATTTCTCTGATCACTTTCCCGCCGGCAATGGTCAGCAGCATTCTTGTAAGAAAGCTGTATTTAATATACTTTTCGCTCATATTTCCCTTCCAAATAAATTTTTATCTTGTTTTTGGATATGTGAAAGTATATCATGATATTTTTATAAATGCTAGATAAGTTTTGTAAATACGAATAAAGTACCGGCAGACGGATGTTTTAATTACCGTTTGTTTTCCCGGCGCATTCTGTGTCCCGGCCGGTAAGTATATCAAGTCCGTGGCGAAGTTCGTCAATTATAAATTCGAGGTTTTCCTGAGCCGCTTTTGGGCTGCCCGGAAGGTTGATAATCAGCGTATTGCCGCGTATTGCCGCGATTGCCCGGCTCAGCATTGCGCGTTTTGTAACAGTCATACCGGCGGCTCTCATAGCCTCGGCAATTCCCGGCGCAAGACGGTGCGCGACAGAGGCGGTCGCTTCCGGCATGCAGTCCCGCGGGGAGAAACCGGTTCCGCCTGTTGTAAGAATTAAATCCGCAAGGCCGCGGTCGCAGACGCGTTTCAGTTCACCTTCCAGATCTTCCCTGTCGTCAGATAATAATGTGTAACCGCAAATGTCATAACCGTTTTTAACCGCGATCTTTCGTATTTCTTTTCCGCTTAAATCCTCTCTTTCTCCTGCGGCGCCCCTGTCGCTGGCTGTAATAATCCAGACACGGTATTTATCTTCCCGCTGTTTAATGTTTTCGCGGATATTCATTTCATCTCCTGCGCAGATAAATCCGCCGGTTAAAACTTTCGCGAATACTCCTTCGCGGGGCATTATACAGTCGCCCATTGCTTTATAGACGGCGCAGCCTGCGGCATCTGCGCCGCGGCTCCCCGCGTTTTGATTATGGCATTCTTTTCCAATTTGGGTTATTTCCAGAACGACATCATTACATTCAAGAAGGGTTCCGGCGGGAAGGCTGCGAAAATCAATGCCGTCTACAACAAGGTTTTCACCAAATGCGCCGTCCTGTATTGGCGCGGGGAACGCCGCCGCAGGATCGGCGGCTTTGGCGCGGAAATCCTCTATCTTTTGATGAGAGATAAGGCTTACCTGTCTGTGCCAGTTTCCCGCGTGCGCGTCCCCTTTTATGCCATGACCTGCTATAAACTCGGCCTTTCCAACGCTGCTCTTGGGCGTCCCTTTTTCGGCGCTTGTGCAGACCGCCAGTACCTTTCCCATAATTTAATTATATCACTTACCCGCCGATTTTAGACATACCGCCGCGATGCGCTTTTGTTTCCCTGTATGTTTCTGAAAAAGAATGGAATTGCGGTTTTTCAGAGACAGCTTCACTTACGGCATTGGCAAGTTCGCTGTCAGACGCGCCGTTCCTGAGCGGCTGTTTCAATTTAATGCCCGGATCGCCTGACAGGCAAAGTTTTAAAAAACCATCGCAGGTGAGGCGCAGGCGGTTACAAGAGTCGCAAAAACACTGCGTAATTGGATTTATAAAGCCAATCGTGCCCTTAAAACCGCTTAAGCTGTAATAAACGGCAGGGCCGTTACCTGCAACGCCGGAATAAAGCGAGAGCCTGCCGAATTTTTTTTCAATTATTGCGGCTGTTTCGTTTCCGGGAACCGGCCGGCAGGACAGCACGCTGCCAAGCGGCATCAGTTCGATAAAACGCACGGCGATATTTTTATCTTTCGCAAGAGCGGCAATGGCCGGTATTTCCTCTTCGTTATAACCGCGGACAGGTACGCAGTTAATTTTTACTGAAATGCCTTTATCAGAAAGACGGTCAATTAATGCCGGTATTGTTTTTGGATCGGCTTCTTCGTCCAGCGTTATGCGCTTATAGCGTCCGCTGTCCAGCGCGTTAAGGCTTATGTTGATACAGTCCGGCAGCGAGTCTGTGAATTGCGCGTATTCCAGATATGCGCCCAACAACAGACCGTTGGTTGTAAGCGTTACATTTTCCATTCCTTCAATTTCTTTCAGGTTTTTCAGAAAAACACCCGCGCCCCGGCGCAGTAAAGGTTCTCCTCCTGTTACCTTGACTTTTTTTATTCCAAGGCCTGTCATTATCCTTACCAGCCGGAGAATCTCTTCGAAAGAGAGAATTTCATTGTGCGGTTTCCATTCTACCCCCTGTTTCGGCATGCAGTAAAAGCAGCGGAGATTGCATCTGTCGGTAATTGAGACTCTTAAATAATCAAGTTTTCTGCCGTATGAATCAATCAGCAATCTGTTTCCCTGATTTTTCGCAGAGCCTTATATTGTTTATTGTCATTGCTCTGTCAAGGGCTTTGCACATATCATAAATTGTAAGAAGCGCGACAGAAACTCCAGTAAGAGCTTCCATTTCCGCGCCTGTTTTGCCGGAAAGTTTCACCTCACATGATGCTTCAATTTCGTTTTTTTCTTTCTCGATTACAAAATTTAAACCGCATTTATCAATATTAAGCTGATGGCAGAGCGGGATAAGGTCCGCGCATTTTTTGGCTGCCGCAATCCCCGCTATGCGCGCTACCGCGATAACGTCGCCTTTTTTTGCCGTTCCGCCCAGCACGGCGTTCATTGCGCCGTCATTCATGGAAATGCTTCCTTTTGCCAGGGCGGTGCGGGAAGTAATTTCTTTAGCGGATATATCTACCATTATTGCGTTTCCTCTCAGGTTGAAATGCGTAAAATCGGACGCCATTTTTTACCTCCTTATACCTTGATTATCTGCGCGATATTTGCCCATGTATAGGCGTTTGGACCGAATTCTTCCAGTTTTTTTATAAATTCAGGGCTTTTTAGAACCTGCAGGAAAAACCGCATTTCTTTTAATTCCAGAAATTCCGAAAGAACAGCGAAATCGTATTCTTCTTCTCCCAAAGGGATAAAATCCAGATCAAGGGCTTTTGCCGCAGAGGCGATACCCATACCGGCATCAGCGCCGCCGCCCTGAACTGAAGCCGCGACAGCCATGTGGGTAGCGGCTTCTCTTGTATAGCCGTTTATGCTGCCGCTGTCCATTCCTTCTTTTTTTAACAGGAAATCCAGAAAGAGCCTTGTTCCTGCTCCTCTTTGACGGTTGATATAGCGGCAGCGGCAAATGTCGGCAATGGATTTTATTCCAAGCGGGTTGTTTTTTTGAATTATCAATCCCTGAACCCTGCCTACTCCCTTGATTAAACTTACATCTTTTTGCGGCAGCATTTTTTTTATCCAGCCTGCGTTGTAAACGCCGGATTCTTCATCTAACAGATGTACAGGCGCGATATGGCATTCGCCGCGTTTAAGAGCCGTAAGTCCTGCGGCGCTTCCCACATGGGAGCTTGCAAGGAAAGCAGGGCCTGACATCATGTCGGCGATAACGTCAAGGATAAGGTCATGGCTGCCGGCGGCTACCAGGGTGTGTTCGATTTCATCCATTGAACGGTAGAGTTCCACAGATGCGCTTTCGCCGGCTTCAATTCCCTCGCTGTGCTGGTCTATTACGCAGAAGCCGTCGGCTCTTACAAGAGACATGGCCGCTCCCGCTCCTCTCGCAAGGGGAGAGGCAACCAGCCTGCCGCCTACGCGCCCTGCCTTTACGCGGACATATTCCCTGTGTTTAAGAGAAGAAACAATCCGCCGTGAAATTACCGCCTGCACTGTCTGCGGCGGGGAGTCCGCGCGGCCTGTGAGCGCCGACAGGACAGGAGCGGCGAATGTAACATAGGAAAGATAAGCGGACACAGGATAACCCGGCGTGCCGATTACAGGCTTGTTGTTTACAATGGCGAGTATCACAGGCTTTCCCGGCTTCATGGCGACTCCGTGAACGACTACCTCTCCGATTTCGCGTAACACATGGACTGTGAAATCCTCGGCGCCAGCGCTTGAGCCCGCGTTGACAATCACCATATCGGATTTTCCGGCCGCTTTATAAACCGCCTCTTTAAGAAGTTCATAATTATCGGGAATTATGCCGAAGCGTTCAGCCGTTCCGCCGTTATAATTCACCAAAGCGGCGAACATCCGGGAATTGGATTCAATTATTTCGCCTTCTTTAAGCAGAGCGTCGGACGGCGCCGAAGGAAACGCCGCTTCAATTAATTCGCTGCCTGTGGGAATAACGGCAACCACAGGTTTTGAATAAACCTTTACGCGGTTAATGCCGCCGGAAAACAAAACGCCCATATCAATCGGCCTTATCCGGTGCCTGCCCGGAATTATCATCTCTCCTGTGACAATATCTTCGCCGATTGGTCTTATGTGCTGCCATGCGGCGGCGCTTTCCAGTATTTTTACCATTTTTTCGTCACCGGACTGAATGAGATCTTCGGCCATTATCACAGCGTCATACGGAGGATAAACGGGATCCCCTGTGTCAATTGGGATAAAATCCTGTCCCGCTTTTAATGTCAGGGGGTTTGATTCCCGCGCTCCATAAGTCGCCGCCGCCTTTACCGCGATTCCGTCCATCGCCGCGGCGTTGAACAGCGGAGAGCAGCAGCGGGCGTAAACAGCGCATGCCGTTACGCGATCAAGACTGTCTTCGGATGGAATTTCTTCAAACGCCGGCATTAGTTTTCCATCAAGCGCGTTTAAATATTTTTTAATGGCTTCTTCCACGGGAATATTGCTTAAATATAAATTTCTTTCTGCCATATCAGTCTAAAAAAGATAAACCATAACGGATTCGTCTTTTTTTAACCCCTCTTTATTTAATTCGATAATTATATAACCGTCCGCGCGCGTTAGTGTCGTGATCATTCCTGACTTTCCAAAAACAGGCTCGGCGGTATAAAGACCGTCTTTTAAACTGAGAGAGACAGGCTGACAGACAGTCTTTCCCGGAGAACCCGGAATGTTACTTGAAATCCTGGCCGGAACAGGATGCGATAAATTTGAGCTGCAGCGAAAGGGAGGCTGGCAAAAAATCAGGGTAAAAACAATCATCGCTGATACGGGATGACCCGGAAGCCCTGCGAACAGGGTTTTACTCTGTTCGTCCCAGCCGAGGATTGCCGGTTTGCCCGGTTTAACGGCAAGACCGCGGGTAAAAACGCCGGGCTTTGCAATGCGGCCGACAATCGCCGCGGTATAATCTTTTTCGCCTTTCGAACTTCCTCCGCAGATAATTACAATATCGCTTGCGGCGGCAGCTTCTCTTACCGCTGTTTCCAGTTTTTGCTCATCGTCAGGGAGAAAACCGGCGGACAGTACATTATAACCGTATTTTTCGGCGAGCGATTTGACGGCGTATGTGTTTACATCGCGTATTTCGCCGGTAGCCGGCTCCCTGTCAGGAGGCACAAGTTCATCGCCTGTGGAAATGATGCTCAATGAAGCGGGTGAAAAAACCGGAATGTTTGTAATTCCCGCTGCCGCCAAAGCGCCGATTTCCTGAGGACGCAGGGTTATCCCTCCTTTCAAAAATATTTTTCCTTTTTGAATATCCTCTCCTTCCTGTACTGTTCCCGCTCCTTCGGCTGCAGACTCGTAAACCGCTGCGCTGTTTTCTGTTATCTGCTCACAGTACTCGGCCATTACAACCGCGTCCGCGCCGCCGGGGAGCATTCCACCTGTAGGCACATACGCGCATTCGCCGGCTCTTATCGAAAAACCGGCAGGCTTTCCCATTTGTACCGAGCCTGCCAGTTTTAAAAAAACTGGAATTGAATCGGCGGCGGCGCAGGTGTCAGCCGCGGTTACAGCGTAACCATCTACAGTTGATCTGCGGAAAGAAGGAATGTCGCATGGAGAAATCATATCCTCGGCAAGGGTATAGCCGAGCGCCTGACCTAATGGAATTGTTTTTGTTTTAACAGGCCAGGATTTAATCTTTTCCGATATTTTCAGGCGGGCTTGTTCAATTGTATCAACAGTTAATAAATTCATAATTGCTATTTATAATAGGAACGAAGGTACTGCTTTATATGCGAATTGCGGACGTTAAAGAATAAATCTCCATCGCTTCCTTCGGCTTCTATCCTTCCATTATACATAAAAAAAAGGTAATCACAGATGCGCCTTATATGCGGCATCTGATGGCTGATGATAATCCAGATTGAGTTATTTTTTTTCTGTTCTTCAAGTATTAATTGTTCAAAAAGATGCAGACTGTCAATATCTATTGCGGTCATGGCTTCGTCCATGATAACAAACCGCGGACTGAAAATGACAGCGCGCAGCAGGGCGAGTTTCTGCTGTTCGCCGCCTGACAGGCTTCCCGCTTTTTGCTTTAAAAAGAGAGAAAATTTCATTCTGTCCAGGAATGCGGTTATTAAATTCAAATCCGGTTTTATATTGCGCAATTTTAAAGGATAAACCAGATTGTTATAAACTGTATCGTCTGTCATGTAAGGTTTTCTGCCAAGATATGTAATATCTCTTGCGCCAAGCCCTTCGCAGTCAATTATCCCGTTATCTGCTTCCAGAAGCCCTGTCATAAGTTTAGCCAGAGTGGATTTTCCGGAACCATTAGGCCCGATAAGGCCGTAAATGCCTGGCATTGACAGCGCCAGGGAGTCAATGTTAAGAGAAAAGCGGCCGAGTTTTTTTTCAACATTTGTCAGTTTCAAAAATGGCGTCTCCCTGGTTAAAAATTTTCCTCATTTATTTCTGTTTTGCGCAATAAATCGGAAACAGACTGAAGCGCGAACGCAATTATTAAAAGGACAATTCCAAGCGTTATTCCCTGGCTGAAATCTCCCGTGTTCCGAAGCATGGAAATTGCGGTAGTCATAGTCCTTGTCCTGTTCTGGATGTTGCCGCCCACTATCATCACCGCTCCCACTTCGCTGATCGCGCGGCTGAATGCCGTAACGACGGCAAAATAAAATTCTCCCTTCATTTCTTTTATAAAAAGGAGATAGGTTTGCCTTCTGTTTGCGCCCATTGTTTTGGCGAATACGCGTATGGAAGGCGCGCAGCGGACAGCGTATGTATATACCATGCCTGTGATAATCGGAGTGATAAGGATTACCTGGGCAATTACCATCGCCTTAACAGTAAAGAGAAGCCCAAGAAAACCCAAAGGGCCGCGGCGCATTAAAAGAAGATATACTGCAAGTCCTGCCACTACAGGCGGCGTTCCCATAAAAGTGCGGCAGAGCCTTACCGTTATGTGTTTTCCGGGAAAAGAATTTCTTTCCAGCAGAAGCCCCAGCGCGCCGCCAATGAGTGTGGAGATGAGCGTTGACGCGAATGACATTTTCAGCGTAGTGCCTATTATTCCGAGTGTTTCCCAGCTGAAATTGAAAATGCCCCATAACGCCATTTTTTTACCAATTCGCTCCTGCGTTAGGTGTAAAAAGCGCGCCGCCGAACTCGGCAAGTCCGTACTGTCCGATTAGCTTTTGCGTGGAATCTTTTATCATCCAGCCGGCAAACGCCTGGCCGCCTTCGGAATTAATATGGGAATGTCTTGCGGGATTTACGGGAATCACTCCGTAATAATTCAGCAGATCGGGCGCTTTTTCGCAAACAGCGTCAAGTTTTATCCTTCCGTCCTTTAAAAGGATCAGCCAGGTGGCCCTGTCTGTAAGCGTATAGGCGTTCATCTCATCAGCCATCTGAAGCGTTGCGCCCATGCCCTGACCTACAGACGCGTACTCGTCCATGGTTTTAACATCAATGCCCGCGGCCTGCCATAAGGACAGTTCCATTCTGTGGGTGCCAGAGTCGTCTCCCCGCGATACAAAGGGGAGTTTTTTGGAAGCGATGTCCTTAAAAGTCTGTATCACACTGTCGTTATGCGCAATACCGCCAGTTCCGGGACCGGCGACCAAAAAGTCATTGTACATTACATCGTAACGCTCTAAGCCGAAACCGTCTTCTACAAATTTTATTTCATCGGGTCTTGCGTGAACAAGAAGCACATCCGCGTCTCCGTCGCGCCCCATCCGCAGGGCGGCGCCTGTTCCGACCGCGATTACTTCAACTTCCCAGCCGGTTTCCCTTGTAAAAACAGGAAGGATAAAGCCAAGAAGCCCGGAATCCTGGGTGCTTGTTGTGGTTGATAATTTTATTATTCCTTTTATTGGAACCGCGCCGGAAGACCGGGAAGCTTCATCCCGTACGCCTCTGGCATTAACAGGGAGGCTGAACGCAATAAAAAGCGTTAAAGCCGTTAAAAGACAAAAAGCCTTTTTCATAAAAATCTCCTTTTCACATCAGAATATTATCATAAGAAACCATGTTAATAAAGGCATATTGTCAATTCTCGCCGAAAATGACCGCGGTTTCTGTATCTATTTTTTGTTTAATTAACATATAATAATGAATCATGGACACTAAAATAAAAAAAAGTGGTATGGGTAAGACCGCAAATTTAAACGGAGAAAGCGTTTCAAAAAATTCGCCGGTTATTCATTTTGAAGGAGCGGCGGATGAGCTTGCTTCGCATCTGGGTTTAATAAAGGCAATGCTTCCGGACGCGCAGACGCGGCAGTTCATTGAAGAAATACAAAAAAAACTAATAAAACTGATGGCGCATGTTTCTGATACTTCAAACGGCAGGTACTGTTTTACGAATGATGAAACATACGCGCTGGAAACAGAGACAGAAAGGCTTTCTTTGAACTGCCCGAAACAATCCAGTTTTTTATTGCCCGGCAGGAGCGTAACGGAAGCTCAAATTCATATCGCGCGGACAGTCGCCAGAAGAGCCGAGAGGATGTTTTTCGCGGTTAATGAAGAATGTTCCTTGTGCCCGAATGCGGCGCAGTATTTAAACAGGCTTTCTGATTATTTATATGTATTATCGCAGCAGGAACCGGCGGAAGATCATTGCGTTTCCTCTTCTTCCTCTTCTGTCAGTTGATATATGTCAATTTCATATATTAACTCGTCTGTGCCGGAATCGTAAACTCTTCTTTTAAAACACGAAGGAACCTGAATGTTTTCTACCTTTTTTTCGCTGAATTCGTCAACGATGATAAAAACAGTAACGGCATGGCGTTCAGAAGCCAGCCTCCTTGTTTTATATTCCGTACTCAGCCATGAACCCCTGTTTATTTCCGGAAGCTGAGGCCAGACATTGGCAATAAAAAATGTCGCCAGCGCGTTTTCGTATGTATCATTAAAATCAGCGTTAGGCGCCATGTGGCCCCTGTCGTACCCCGAGTAATAATAATCTTCGTGATGCGGCATGGTATAGCCGTTTTCCGTTAAAAGATTCAATAATACGCCTGAGTCTCTGTCCTGGGTAAATATCGCAGCAGGCCGCCCGGCCTCTGAGTTTTCCGCTCTTTCCTTTGTAAGAATGTAGGCTATTATATGCGGTCCGCCGTTAATGGCGTCATAACACCCGTAATAGAGAACTTCTTCTTCGTTTGATACGTCAAAAATAAAATGCCCTTCAATGCCGCAAGCGAAAGCTGCCGGCGCCGCTAACAGAAAGAGAAAGGCTGACAGCAGCGCAAACAGTGATTTAATTCGGCAACTAATCGTATGCCGCCTCTTGTGTCTTTAATGTTTCAATAAATGCCGGAACCTGCGCCGGAATTGTCTTCGCGCTGACAGTTCTTTCCATCGCCCTTGCAAGAGAAGTCGGGACAGGAAGGGAGCCTGCAAGAGGTTCGACGATCTCCATAAACTTCGCCGGGTGCGCGGTGCAGAGAATCCCTATTGCTCTTTCGTTTAATTTATTTTCAGCGGACAGTTTTTCCGCGCCTTTCCAGCCGACAGCGCTGTGCGGATCAAGTATATAGCCGGATTTTTGCGATACGCGGGCAATGGTTTCGCGCGTATCTTCATCGTTTACGGAAACTCCCAGGATGAGCTGCTTCATTTTATCCCATGAAAAGTGAGCTGACATTCGTTCAAAATTACTGGGCGCGCCGACATCCATTGCGTTGGAAATTGTGGCCTGCGAAGCGCGCTCAAGGTATTCGCCCGAAGCAAGATAATCAGGAACCGTTTTATTTATATTTGTCGCGGCTATAAACTGCGTAACAGGCGCACCCATCTTCATTGCGTAAAGTCCGGCTGTTAAATTACCGAAATTGCCCGAAGGCACGCAAAGGGTAACGGGAAGGCCGCGGCGCGCTTCTTTCGCGCGGGGAAAACCCGCGAGGCGGGGCGTCGCTTCTCCGTCTGGATCAACGCAGCCTGCGAACGCTCTGCCGGCTGCGGCCGCGTAATAGACGGCCTGCGGAATTAGGCGGCTTATGTTAATCGAGTTGGCAGAGGAAAGCGACATCTTTTTTTTAAGATATTCATCGGCAAGAGCGGCCTTTACAAGCCTTTGGCAGTCATCAAAACTTCCTTCTACCGCAAGCGCGCTGATATTTTTTCCCAGACCGGCGATTTGCCGCTCCTGCAGGGGCGTTACCCGGCCTTTGGGGTACAGCACTGTCACGGAAATGCCTGGTATATCAAAAAAACCGTCCGCGACAGCGCCGCCTGTATCGCCGGATGTTGCGACAAGAATTCTTAACCTGCGGTCTTCGCCCCGGCGCAGGTAAGAGAAGGCTCTTGCCATGAAACGGGCTCCAAAGTCCTTGAAAGCGGCGGTCGGACCGTGAAAAAGTTCAAGCGCGAACCAGTTCATAACGCTGACAAAAGGCGAACCAAACGTATATGCCGAATTGACTATGTCTTCCAGCGCGCCGGGAGGGATATCGCTTTGCACATACGGCTTGATTGTTTCAAAAGCGATGTCGCGAAAGTTCATTGAGCCAAGAGATGAACGCACCTGCGCCGGATATTGAGGAATTACTTCCGGTACAAAAAGTCCTCCGTCCGGAGCAAGGCCGGTAAGGGCCGCCTTTGCGAAATTTACGCTTTCATTTTTATTTCTTGTACTGTAATAATGCATGAATCATTTTATCATTGACATTAAGTGGTGTAAACTATACCATGATAAAGAAGGAGTTTCTGTGGCAAAAGAAGAAGCGATAGAGGTTGAAGGGATAGTAAGGGAAGCCCTTCCCAATACAATGTTCCGCGTTGAACTGGACAATCAGAAAGGACACCTCATATTGGCTCACCTGTCCGGTAAAATGCGCAAACATTATATCCGGATTGTGCCTGGCGACAGGGTCAGAATTGCCCTTTCTCCATACGATCTGAGCAGAGGCAGGATTATTTATCGCGAGCGTTAATCCCAAAAGGAGATGTTAAAATGGCTGATAATGTTATTTATGTAAATTTTAATGAAGGCGTTAAAAGAGTAATGGACAACGCAAAGTTCTACGTCAGAATGCTTGCAAAATTCAAAGACAATAATTGCATACACGAACTTGAAGAAGCTTTTACATCGGGGGATCTTGAAAAATCCCAAACGGCGGCTCATACATTAAAAGGACTGGCCGGTAACCTGTCTCTTACCGAACTGTACAATCAATGCCTTGAGCTTGAAACTCAAATTAAAGCAAAATCCGTTAACCCGGATCAGATAACAGTAGTAAAAGACGCTCATGCCAAAACATTGGCGGAAGTAGATAAGGTTATTGCTGAAAATGCTTGAAAAAATTCCGACAGTTCTTGTTGTAGACGACATTGACATGAATGTCATGATTCTCGAGGAAATATTAAAAAATGATTATCAGATTATTCCAGCGTTTAACGGAAAAGAAGCGCTGGAAAAACTTCACGCCGCCAACCCTCTTCCAAAAATTATTCTTTTGGATGTGATGATGCCCCAAATGAACGGGCGTGAATTATTTGAAATTTTAAAAGCCGATAAATCATTTAACAGGATACCGGTTATTTTTATTACCGCCGAAAATGATTCTGAAAGCGAGCTGCTTGCCGCAGGAGCCGTTGATTTTATTAACAAGCCGTTCCTTCCGGAAATTGTTAAGCTGCGCGTCAGAAACCAGATTGAACTCAAGAACTACAGTGACAGCCTTGAGCAGATGGTGGCTGAAAAAACCGCCGAGGCTACCAAAACTCTGGATAACGCGCTGCAGGGGCTTGCGAATGTCATTGAACACCGCGATTTGGAATCCGGCGAGCATGTAAAGAGAACGCAGCTTTTTGTCAGAATATTAACTGATTATCTTATAGAAACCGGTTCGGTATATGCCGAAGATCTTTTAAATTACAATCCGGAAATTATCATGAAGTCCATGGCTCTTCATGACGTAGGCAAGATCGCGATTCCTGACAAGATACTTCTGAAACCGGGAAAACTTGATCCTGATGAATATGAAATAATGAAAACCCACACTACAAGAGGCAAAGAAATAATTGCTGAACTGGGCGATATTAACGCTTCAATGTATCTGAAACACTGTCAGGATATCTGTTACGGTCATCATGAGCGGTGGGATGGTAAGGGGTACCCGCAGCAGTTAAAGGGAGAAGACATTCCCCTCACCGCGCGTATTGCTTCAGTTGCCGATGTTTACGACGCTCTGGTATGCGCCCGCGTTTACAAGGCCGCGATGCCATACGACGAAGCGCTGGAAATAATTAAATCCGGACGCAGCGCGCAGTTTGATCCTGTTATTACCGACGCGGTTGTAATGGTACAGGAACAGTTCAAGGATATCTCGCAAAAGTACCATTAACAGGCGCGTATATTGGGGATATTTTATGAAAAAGAACACGCCGGAATCTCCGGCGAAATTTTCCGCAGTATGCGAATGTGATTTAAACCACGGGGATTTAATTGAGCGTGTGCGTAATAAAATGCCCAAAGACGAGGATTTTTACGATCTTGCCGATCTTTACAAAATGTTTTCTGACAGTACCAGAGTTCGTATTTTATGGGCGCTCTCCTGCGAAGAAATGTGCGTCTGTGATATTACTTTGCTGCTGGGCATGACAAAATCCGCAATCTCGCATCAACTGCGGGCTTTGCGCCTTGCGAATCTTGTGAAATATTCAAAACACGGAAAAGAAGTATATTATTCGCTTGCGGATGATCATGTAAAAGATATATTTGAAAAAGGGTTTGAACATATCCGTGAATAAACTGGAGGTGGGGGGAGTCGCCTTTCAGCCCTCAGCTTCCTGCTTCGGGCTTACAGTCCGCCTACACCGCTAAACCGCCATCCATGACGGTTTACCCATTCGGACGCTTTCGCGTCCTATGGGGCCGCGGTTTCGTTTCGACTCCCCCAAATATCAAGTAATCATTATTTTTATTTTAAATAAAAAATATTTTAGTCTTTTTTTAATTTTTCTGGAGGTGGGGGGAGTCGAACCCCCGTCCCAATACGCGAAACACAGACATCTACAGATTTAGCCGTTTATCTTATTGTCAGGGCAGGCTTGGCTAAACGGCGCGCGGCCTGTCCTTATTCCGGGAAATCTTGCCATGCCGCCTCCGGAAGCGGCGGCATAACCAGCTCTGGTTGCGACGCGGAAGCTGTCCCTCAGAGCGGCGGGGCAGTTCCACGCGATTACGCAGCTAAGGCGTATTCGTAACTGTCGTAGTTGGCAGTTAAATTTTTGCCCAATCAGGAGACGGGCGCTCCATCTGCAGTCTATACCCCGAAGACGTACCAGTCGAAACCGGTGCACCCCCCGCTAAATAGGGGCTGTCCGAGAAGTTGGTTACTTCACGGACAGCCTTTGTTTTTTCTCTTATTTCTGCGAAATAATACGAAAAAACAGTAATTAATGAAGGTGTCCGAAGAAGTTTTCCAACTTTTC
>JAIRQN010000053.1 GCA_031256445.1 Treponema sp.
TTGGGCTATTTTTTCCATATATATCACTTTTTTAAGAAACTGAAAAATCCCTTTTTCCCTATACCGTGTTTTTTATAACCGATATCCTCTGATGTTCTATAACCTGTCTGTAATGCCAAGGCGGTGCCGCCTGCAAGGATATATTCTTTAAATAACTCATGTTTCTGTAATAATTTTAATTGTTCAAGTAATTCACATGCGACGGTATTTTTCCATAACATCTGAACTTTTCCTCCTTTATACCCAATACAAAACTCATATAACGAACTGTTAAGTCATTTAATTCATATAGTTTAACAGAAACATTCTTAATTACCCTGTATGAATACATTTTCCATAAAAGTATTTCATCTTTTTCTGATCCTCTTGTTAATACCCTTTCGATAATTAAATCCTTGTTTTGATCCGCATCTAGTCTTGAAATAACAACGTCCCAGAATATACATGGCGATAATTTCATTATTAATTCGTTACGCGCTTTCTTTTTTTCCGCTCTGGTCATGTTTATATCTCCCGGTTACTTCGCTTTCTTTCGGAGCTTTTTTCCAGCCATTGTAATACGCTGTTTTATTCTTAAAACAATTTCGCGTTTTCTGTTTTCATCCATGTATTTGTTCTTATTGAATTCTTCCATTGCGGTATCGCATATACTGATAACTGCCTGATTGCCAAGCAAAGAAAAATTTGTAACTAATTTAATATTTTCTTCCTGTTTTGAATTAAAGGATTGGCATTTTAAATTATTATTTATTTCTTTAATATCAAAATAATGTATTTTTGCGAACATTGACGCGCCATTATCATATATGGGCGCAAGTTTCTTTGCACGTAACGTGTCAGAATCCCTTATCACGCCGAAGTTTGACCAGTGCCTGTCCGTATTCGCGCTTATGTAATCAATCAATATCATGTTATCCAAATCCTGCCTGATTGAATCGTTCAATCCAAGTTCCTTGCAGCATTTTATATAATGATCCAAAAATGAATCTTTATTGTCCTTTTTTATTATATTACTGATATAATATGCGCTGATTAATTCCTCTCCGGGAATTAACATATTTTCACAGACACTATAGGGTTTTTTATCAATATATTTTAACCAATAATCCACATGATCAATGCCTAAAACATCAAGCCATCGCGAAATAATAACTTCATTATATGGCTCCTGATAATTTTCCAGTTCGCTTCCTTTTATCATATAACGTTTGTTTTTCCTGCATATCCATCCCTTGGGAAGCATACCGCTGGAAACATTACTTGGAGAAATATTATTAATTAAATCAATATTACCGTCATCAGACGATTCTCTTAGATAAATTTTTTCGACATCTTTGGAAAATATATTTTGAAAAAAATTAATTTCATCCCATGACAAGGAGGCGTTTTCAGGTTTAATCCAGTAACAGTCTGTAAGCCCAAGTCCTAAATTTTTAATCAGCAACTCCTGATTACTGCGTGTTTTTGTAGCTTCCAGAATTTGTTTTAAGCCGTTTCTTTTTTGGGGAATTGCCCTGCCGAAAAGCCATCCGTTTAAATTTTTAACGCTTATTTGTTTTAAAAATAATCCAACGGGAAGCCTTTCCTTGCTGTGAATTTTTTCAATTTTTTCAATGTCATAATCTTCATCAAGAATTACGGACGCGACAGGAAAATTTTTATGCAGTATCAAGTATCTGTTTTTCACGTTCCTCACCTGACATTGAAATCAAGCGGCAATATGGGCATTACTTTGCCGTTGTTCTGCAGGCGGTAGAAAATATCAGCGTCCGGATGAAATATATCGGAAAAAAGCGCGAATGTTCCGTTTTGACCGGAGATTCGCCTGCCGAAAGCGGTTTTCGCGAATGTTTTTGACTGCAAAAAACGTTCCACAAGCTTGTCCATAAACTTCGGTTTGGGGTACTCCGAGTATTTTACCGCCGTTCCTTCCGGTATATCAGCTAACGCACGCGCTTTACGCATGGCGTCCGCAAGACCGCCGATACTGTCTATCAATCCGGCTTCCAGCGCGCGCGTTCCGGAGAAAATTCTGCCCTGCGCCGCCGCTTCCACCTTTTCAATTTCCATGCCCCGGCCCGCCGCGGCTTTCGCGGTAAATAAACTGTAAACTTCCATTATATATTTCCTGTACCGCTCTTCTTCTTCCTTGTTAAGATCGCGGCGCGGCAGGATAATTCCGGTCAGCAGGTCGGCGTGAGCGCCGCGCTGGATTATATCCGTACTCAGTCCAAGTTTCGCGTTCAGCCCGTTATCGTAAAACCAGCTTCCGATTACGCCGATGGAGCCGGTTACCGTATAGGGAGCCGCCATTATGTGGTTTGCGTACATCGACGCCCAGTAGCCGCCGGAAGCGGCCACTTCGCCCATGCTCACGACTACGGGGACATTTTCTTTCGCATAACGCACCGCTTCGGCGAAATGATCCGCGGCTTCCGCGCTTCCGCCGGGCGAATCAATTCTTATTACTATCGCTTTTACCCGTTTATTTTCCGAGGCATCGCGGATTATTTCCGCAAGGCTTAAGGCCGCCATGCCCCCTTCCATATCGGTCTGCCCGTTGGCGTAAATGACCGCAATAACCGGAGCCCTTCTGAAAGGGCGGCCGCCGGAGCCTGGCGGAGTATAAATTATATCATCTCCGCAGAGGCTGGAAACAGATTCGCCGTATAACGCGAAATTTTTAACTTCTGCGCCTTCAATTTCCTTTACGGCTTCCAGTACCGCGTTTTTTCTTCCTGTCCTGTCAACAAGCCCGCTTTCCAGCGCGCCTTTTGAAGAATACAGAAAATCACGGTTAACGGCGGCGTCAAAATTTTCGTCTGTCCAGTTACGCGCTTTTTTTATTGCGCCGCGCGTAAAATTAAAAATGTCGTCAAGATATTCGCCGTATTGCCTGTGATCCGCTTCTGACATTGAATCGCGGGTAAATGTTTCCGAGGCGGATTTATATTCAAAATAGCGAAGTTCCCGTGCGCCGATGCCGAATTTTTCCAGCGTATTTTTCACATAGACCCTGTTTATTGAATAGCCGGTAAAACTCAGCGTTCCGAGTTCATCCATGACAATTTTGTCCGCCACGGAGGCAAGGCAGTAAATGTCCATGTCCGCGTTGCTGATAAAAGCGCAGATTTTTTTTCCGCTCAATTTAAAGTTTTCCAGCGCGCTTCTCAGCTCCCATAAATATACCTTGTCTCCCGGCACCGATCCAATATTTAAAATGATTCCTTTTATCTTGCCGTCTCTGGCGGCTTTTTCAATTACGCGGAAAACATCAACAGGCGGCTTTGGTTTCGCGAATGAAACAAAATTCCTGCGGGGGCTGCCGCCTGTTTCGTTCAGATTCAGCTCAAGATACATGGCTTGAGAAAACAGCGGGAATGATATTAAACAACACATGCCAAGTGCCATATATTTGCAGCTAACGCTCATTTCTTCTTCCTCCCGGACGCTCCTTTGGACGGCGATGTCAGGCTTTCAAGAAGATGATCAAAACGGTAACCGGAATCCTTTTCGGCCTTTTTCAGCGCGGCGTAAATATCCGCGATTCTTTCTGTCCTGTCCTGCCGCGAAACATCCAGCGGCTTGCTTTTTTTGGGCCCGTTGTTTTTTAACACTGCATCGTTAAAAGCGGAATCATTTTCCAGCATAAGCATGTGCGATGAATAGAATAACGCGTCCTCAAAACCTTCCTTGTTAAACCAGGTAACGTCATCAAAAACATTCATTCCCAGAATACGCCTGAAATCCTCGTCAAGATAAAATTCTTCGATTGCAAGCGCCGCGAATTCGGCAGCGGCGGGAGCGGCGCATCCAGCAGGCGTGGCGCGTCCGGCGGGTGCGGCGCATCCGGCAGGAGCGATCCTGCTTAAAACAGCTTTCATTATATCTGTTATGCGCCATGCCTCGGCTTCTGACGCGCCGAAACTGTACAGAATATCCCTTATTTTGCGCCCGAAATCCCAGTGAACAAACGCGAGTTCAGCGGCGTGCTTACCGCTGGCTCCCGCGCCGATTACGGACCGAAGCGCTGAAAGAACGCCGTAAATGAGCGTAATGGCGCATAACATCCGCCTCTTCGCAAGATTATCGGTATAGTCGATAAAGAAAGGAGAAGCAAGATTCTTTTGCCCGGCTTTCAGGTTAATGGCTCTGCTGATAAAATCTTCGAACTCTTTGTAAACCGCATCTTTATCAATCTGTTTTAATTTAATATCAGCCCCGTTTTTGCCTTTGGGGTTCCATGCCTCGTAAACGCCGTCCGCGCCATTGATAAAACGGAACGCCGTATCAATAAATATTTCAACGGGCGCCTTGAGCGATTCAAAAAAAGCGTCTTTCTTTTCTTTCTTCGTCACAAAACAAAGCTGCTCGTAAAAATCCCAGGCGATCTGCTGTGTGAAAATTTCGCTGAATCTGTAATAAAGTTCGCCAAGGAAAATATCCATTACCGCCGCCTGCGGGTCAGAAACTCCGGCTCCGTTAAGATCGTTATTCAGTCTTGCCCAGCGGCCCTTTTTATCATCTTCCACTTCGTAGATATTAATAAAAACCTGCGTCTCGTAACCTTTCAGGCTTACATAAAATCCGTTTTCGCAAATGTCCTTGGAAGAGCGGATGTACCACAGATTCGATTTCTGTTCGCGTAACAGGGTAAAGTAATGCCCCTCGCCGTGGATAGCGAGAGCCTCGCTCAGGGAATCCCTGCATACGCCGCCGTCTTCTTTCGGGATAGCGGGATCGCTCATTTTGATCCAGCCTGATGATTCGTAGTAGGAATTGTTGAAAAAAATCAGGGCTTTTTCTTCGCAGCCTTTTATCCATGCGCGGTTGGAATAGGCGAAAACATTTTCGTTTACAGAGCCGCCGTCGCAATACAGATCGTAAATCCTGAACTGCGCACTGCCGGAAAAGAGGGAACGCTTTTTCATTAACGGAAAAATTTCCCGCTCGTGACGCTCTACAAGGTAACCGTCCGGCTGTTCATCGCGGTACGCGCGGCGGTACTCCATTCCGTATTTTTCCTCGAAACCCTCGATTTGGCCATGCCCGAACATGGGCAGCCCCGGCATCGTTACAAGCAATGTGCAGATGCCGAAATATTTATCGCCCTTGCCGAATTGCGCGACCGCAGTTTCTTCATCGGGGTTATTCATAAAATTGACAAACCGTTTGAGTATTTCAGGATCGAATTCCATCGTGTTCTTAATGGTCGCGCGGTACTTTTCGTTTTCCTCATTTTTGAGCATGTTCATAAAAGCCGAATTGTAAACGCGGTGCATGCCGAGCGTGCGCACAAAGTAACCTTCCATCATCCAGAAAGCTTCGGCAAGCAGCAGCGTGTTCGGCGCTTCAGCAGCGCAGCGATCGACTACCTCGCGCCAGAATTCATTCGGGATACGGCGGTTAAATTCGTCAGTGGTAATTGCCTGTTCCGCGCGGCTTGCGATTGCCCCGCCTGTGCCGGGAGCCGGAAACCAGAGCCGCTGAATGTGCCTCTTTGCCAGAGTCATCGCGGCGTCAAAGCGCACAATAGAGAACTGCTGGCACACCCCGATAATTGTGCGGATAACAGCTTCGCGCGCTTCGGGATTCAGAAAGTCAATCTGCGCGGTATCGTTCCACGGCATGGAGGTGCCGTCGTTGCCGTGATAGATAAAGCGCGTTTCTCCCGTGCTGTTGTCGATTCTTTTAAAGACGACCGCCGCGTCGCTGCGGGAAAAATAATGTTCTTCAATCTGTACGGTAATATCATCGCGGCCCGAAAGATTCCCGCAGTTGTAATTGTAAGTCGGAAACGGCGAATACGGAAGCTGAAGAAAGCGGTCGGGATGTTCAATAACCCACTTGCTGTCAATGCCGGTATGATTGGGAACCATGTCAGAACCAAGACGAATTCCCCTGAGGATGCAGCGTTCGCGCAAATTGGTCAGAGCGCCCCAGCCGCCGAGTTCCGCCGCGATGTCATAATCATGCAGGCTGTAAGCGGAAGCAGCGGCTTCGGGATTGCCTGTCCACTGCTTAACCGTTTTGCTTGCCTTGCTGCGCTCCCAAATTCCAATCAGCCATAAACCTGTAAAACCGCGGGCCGCGAGCTCATCAAGTTCTCTGTCGGGGATTTGATCAAGGCGCGTAATTTCCCTGTTATATTTTTGCGAAAGCTGAAAGAGCCAGACAAGGGTACTCTTCGCAATAAGAACCGTTTTGGGCATCCAGTCCTGATCGGGACTGAATTTTTCGTATTCATCAAGACCCGCAAAAGTCAAAATCTCGGTAGGGCCCGGTCCGAAGAAGACGGGTTTATTCTCTTCATTGATAACATCAAGACTCATTAAAAGACGCATCATAAATTTGGAGAGAAGGAAACCCCAATTTTTGCGCATATACTCAAGCTGACCCAAAAGTGAATCAGGAGAAGCAAGAGCAGGAGCGCGGAGTAATTCCCAAAGGTTTACGCCATCAGGCCCAAAAGCCGGCATATCTTTTAGATGCGCTTTTAATTCTTCGATAGCGTCAGGGTAAACAGTACTGCTGGTAAGTTTTTTGTCATCAAACATAAATTTAAAAGAAGCGAACGCCGGGTTAAGATTCGCGAGCGCCAGAAGCATGGTCTCTTCTATGGAGAGGGCGCGGCAGCTTTCACCGTCTTCCTTGCCGTTAAGATATTCGTTAATTTGCTTTTCGCCATTGTACACAGCCCTCGGAGGAAACTGCCCGGAGAAAGAAGTTAAAAGCCTGCTTGTTTTATTTTTGCCAAGTTTGGTATGAAGCCTGTCCAGCGCCGTTTCAAAAATATCGGACTGAACCTGCTCGCGGTAAAGGGCAACCACATAGTGAAGGATTTCATCAATAAGACCCATCGCGTAAAGCTGACCCGCTTTAATGTACCGTTCAGGATGAGCGGGATCCTGTTTAAGGTTGAATTTTGCGGCTAACTCCCGCGTCTGTTTTAAATCGGCAAGAATAACATTACCGGTCAGAGAAAAAAGACTGTCTTTCAGGCCGTACTCCCGCCGGACATCGTTGTCAATATGGAATTCCATGCGTACACTGCGCATCCGTGCGTTGCGCATACATGCGCTGCGTGTTCGTGAATTTTCCAGCTTAAGAAGTTTTATTTTAAATTTTTCCATGATTGACGCTCCTTTGCCCATTATACATAAATTCCGGTAAGGTGTCAGTCACCTATGCCAGTAACTTGCTTTTGTTATATATTATAATCAGCGGAGGATAAAAATGAAAAAGAGAGCGATATTACTCACATTGTTAGCGGTGGTTTTTTTATTTTTTGGATGCAGCCGAAAACCCCAGGAATATGTAACTGCAAATCATACAAGAGCCGGCTCGGCAGTCAGAGCAATGGGAGCCTCGCGTTCCGCGGGAGAGGCATTTGATCAAGCATACGCTCCGGAAACGGCTGCCATGAGTGTCACTGCGGACACATCTGTAATAGGCATGGATAATACAGAAGCGACAGGAGACACAAAACCAAACGCGGAACGCAAACTGATAAAACGGGCAAGCGTCAGAGTCAGGGTGGAAAATCTTGAAAAAGCGGACGCCTCTGTTTCCGGCCTGATGGAAAAGTACGACGCATACGCCGCTTCAACCAACATCGAAGAAAACTCTTACAGTTATTCGCTTCGGGTTCCGGCTCCTGCATACGACACTTTCCTCGCGGAAATGAACGGCATAGGAAGACTGCTTCGACGCAGTGAAAACACGGAAGATGTCACCCTCCGTTACTACGATCTGGAAGGACGGCTTGTCACAAAAAAGGAGCTATTGAAAACATACCAGTCATATCTTGAAAAAGCCAAAACCATAGAAGAGATACTTTCGGTAGAAAGATATATTTCCGATCTTCAATACGACATCGAAGGAACCGGTATGCAGCTGCGTAACCTTGCGGACAGGGTTGATTATGCCACAATCGATCTGACCCTTCTTGGTCCGGTGGCGTCCTCACCATTGCAGGGCAAAACATTTGGAGAGCGCGTAAAGGAACTGTTCGGCAGCTTTGGCAGCTTCCTTTCAACTCTGGTTATGATCATCATCGGTATCATCATTTTCGGCATTCCCATTCTGCTGCTGCTCGCCCTCCTGTACTGGCTGCTCCTCGGACGGATTGGGTTAATGAGAAAACTCTGGTATGTAGTGGTAAAAAGAAAATAAATTATGGATTTAAACCTGCTGCGGCAATCAATTCACGCTTTCGCTGATGCCGGCTTTTCCCGCTCCGGAGGCCCTGGCGGGCAGAATGTCAACAAGGTCAATACAAAAGTAACATTAAGGCTGCGCCTTGAAGAATTAGCCGGACTTTCTGAACCGGAGCTGGTGCGGGTAAAATCTCTCCTCGCGAACCGCATTTCCAATGAAGGTGAATTTGTTTTAGCTTCGGATGAAGAACGCTCCCAGCGGACCAACCTGGAAAGAGCGTATTCCCGAATGGAAGCTTTAATCGCCGCTGCCGCGAGGCTCCCCAAAAAACGGCGTCCCACAAAACCGGGCAAAGCCGCCAAAGAAAAGCGTCTTCAGGCCAAAAAGCGGCAGGCGCAAAAAAAAGCGGAAAGGGCAGTAAACGGCGGTTTAAAAACGGAGATGTGAACGGCGAATTTTTAATGCAACTGTTTTATAATTTTTGAATCTCATCCAGCGGTAATCCAGAACCTTCAGCAATTTGTTCATACGAAAGCCCCATCTTTTTAAGCCTTAAGGCAACTTCCCGTTTCCCCTCTGCAATACCTTCGGCTCTGCCTTCAGCAATACCTATAACCTTTCCTTCAGCAAGACCTTCAGCAAGACCCTCAGCTCGGCCGTCAAGTTTTATCTGTTCGCGCAAATTTTCCTCGTCTGCTTTTTGAAAAACACGCTGCATGTGCAAATAGCGTATTGACTGTATTAAGGACATTCTTTTTGCACAGACAATAGGTTTTTCAAGTTCGGGATACTTTCTACGCAGCATTTCATAATCCTCCTTCCCGCTGCATTTAAGAAACTTCATCCACCGCCAGATTGTTCCATCCTCTGTTTCAGGCAGCTTGGGCAGTTCAAGTATAATCACTTTCATTAATTCAGTAAAGCAATGTTTTTTATCATTTCTTAACATATACTCGTTAATGTAAGAGTCCTCTTCCTCAAGCAGATTATGATCGCAGATTACTACGCTTATTGCCTGGTTTATTTTTTTATAATCATTTCCCCATTTTAGCTGGTCACTCAAATTTCTGGCGGCGTAATACATAATTCTGTTTCGCATATTACGTCTTTTTTCCACCTGTAACTCGATATGGATTATTCTGCCTGACTTTGTATTAAGCAGGACATCTACTACCGCAGTTTTCTCTTTTTTAGACATTCTTCCCAGAATCGGGTTAACAATAGTGAGCTTGTCATAATCTTCTTTTGGAATATCTAACAGAGCCTTGAGGAAATCTCTTGTGTTGTCGATATTCTGCTGGTTCCCGAAAATCTGGGAAAAAGCGAAATCCTGTAAGGGGGAGACAAAATAATCATTGTTCATAAAAACCTCATAAAGAAAAGATTTGAACTCGGGAAAAAAGAGTTCATACCCCTATATAGGCTCGGGCGTGCATGTTGCTTTGGTCTGGCGGGTAGATTTTTTATTATTGGTTCGGATTTGTTCGTGGTAAATTTCTTTTTTGTTTCACGTGAAACATTAAAAACCAAAAACCAGCCGGGCTTCCTGTTCATCTTTGGTTTTAGAGAAAAGCGTCAGTTTTTCATCAGCGAGTTTCCACGCGCTGGCATTTTGTAAGTAAACATAGAACTCGTGTTCTTTCAGGTTTTCCGGCTCAAAAAGAGCAGCCATCAAAGTTGAGCGCATTGGCAAAATACTGACAGAATTGTTGTCGCCGGAAGTATATGGCGCGGAAAACCGGTTAGGCGCTCCTGTTCCGCTTACTGTCCCGGAGTCAAATTTAAGAGTGAAATAATTCCTTCCGTTTTCGCGCGGCAGGTTTTCCCGGCTGAACAGGGTATCTGCTCCGCCAATGAAAACTCCTGTCAACATCCAGTCTTTCCCGGTAATATCCGAAAACACAGGCGCAGATGGCTGCAAGGTAATTTCCGCCGGTTCAGTCTCAATTGATGAAAAAACAGGCTCGCTTAAAGAAGATTCTTTCCGGTTGCTGGCGCAGCTCATTATAAAGGCAATCAATAAAATATATAAAAATATATGTCTCTTCATAAACAATTTTTCTGTTACTTAACCCTGTTCCGCGCCTCAGGATTTAAGAGGCGTCTTCATCAAACGGAAGCTGATCATCCTGAGGGATGACAGTTTTGTCTGAATCTCCCGCCGGGGTTTTATCAGTTTGCGAACCGGGCTCTGCGGGGTTTGGTTCAGCGGAACTCAAATTCGAAGCTTCTTCCTCTTTGACGATTCTGTCCAGACCTATTACAAAATCCGGCTTGTCGATACTGAGCAGGCGCACTCCCTGAGCGGAACGGCCCATAACGCGAATTTCATTCACTTTCAATTTAATCGATTTGCCCTGGCTTGTGATGCACATTATGTCTTCATTTTCCAATACGCTGACGCAGCCGACTATTTCTCCGGTTTTATCGGTAACTGTATAAATCCTCTGTCCTCCGGTGCCGCGTCCGTGCGATGAAAATTCGCTGAAATCGACGCGCTTGCCGTAGCCGTACTCCGACAGAATCAGCATTTTCTCGTCTGAAACAACCCTCAGCATGCCCGCCAGTTCATCGCCGTTTGAAAGCTTCATGCCGGAAATTCCGCGCGAGGAGCGGCCCATCGCGCGAACCAGATCTTCAGAAGTACGCAGCGCCTGTCCTCTTCGGGAAATGAGCACAACCTCGTCGCTGCCCTTTGTTAAAAGAGCGCTGACCAGTTTATCGCCTTCGTCAAGATTTATCGCGACAATGCCGCGGGTCTTCGCGTTGACAAACTCGCTTGTTTTTACTTTTTTTACAACGGCGCGGGCTGTCCCCATGAACAGGTATTCACTGTCGCTGAAATCCTTAAGAGAGACAATAGCCGTAATGTCCTCGTTAGGAGAAACAGTGAGCAGGCTCTTAATATGCGAGCCTTTGCTTGTGCGGCTGCCTTCCGGCAATTCGTGGACTTTCATCCAGTACGCCTTGCCCGCGCTCGTGATGAACATTATGTACTCATGCGTGGAAGCGACAAATATCTGCTCGACAAAATCGTCCTCGGCGAGTTTCGCGCTCTGCATTCCTTTGCCGCCCCGGCCCTGATTCCGGTACGCGGAAACGGGAACGCGCTTTACATAGCCAAGGTTGGAAATGAGGATCATCATTTCTTCTTTTTTTATAAGGTCTTCGATATTGATATTTTCCACTTCGCCTGCGACAATTTCCGTGCGCCGCTTGTCGCCGTATTTTGCGGCGATTTCGCGCGTCTCATCCTTGATAACGCCGCGCAGTTTTTTTTCATCGGCAAGCAGCGATTTGTAGTAGGCGATGCGGGATTTCAGTTCGTCCAATTCCTGCTGAATTTTTTCAACTTCCAGGCTGGTCAGGCGGCCAAGACGCATTTCGACAATTGCTTCGGACTGCGCCTCGGAGAGCAGGAATCGTTCCTGCAGTTTGAGCCGGGCTGCCGCCACATCGCGGCTCTTTTTAATGATGGCGATTACTTCGTCAATATTGGCAAGCGCAATGATCAGCCCTTCCAGAATATGCGCGCGTTCTTCGGCTTTGCGCAGTTCGAAGCGCGTGCGCCGTGTTACAACATCAACACGGTGTTCCACAAAGTAGTGAACTAATTCTCTCAATGTGAGACACTGCGGTTTACCCCCGACAAGAGCCAGATTGATGATTCCAAAGGATGTCTGAAGCTGCGTATTCGAGAAAAGCTGATTCAGTATAACTTTTACAATGGCGCCTTTTTTTAATTCAATAACAATGCGAATATTTTCTTCCCGGTCCGATTCATCGTTCGCGTTGGAAATGCCGTCGATTATTTTATCACGCATCAGCTGGCCGATTCTTTCCAGCAGCGGCGCCTTGTTCACGCCATAGGGAATTTCGGTGAAGACGATTTTTTCCTTGCCCTGCTTGGTAGTTTCAACATTGAATTTTCCCCGGACAAGGAGTTTGCCGCGGCCTGTTCTGTAAGCGTCTTTAATGCCGCGCCTGCCGAAAATTACCCCTCCTGTCGGAAAGTCCGGGCCTTGTACATAACGCATCAGGTCATCGTTTGTCGAGTCAGGATTGTCGATAAGGACGCAGATTGCTTCGCAAATTTCACTGATGTTATGGGGCGCCATATTTGTCGCCATACCAACGGCGATTCCGCTGGAACCGTTGATAAGCAGATTTGGTATGGCGGAAGGCAGTACAAAAGGTTCAATTTCTGATTCGTCAAAATTGGGGACAAAATCGACTGTTTCCTTGTGAAGATCCCGAAGCATTTCATCGCCGATTTTGGAAAGCTTCGCCTCGGTGTAGCGCATGGCCGCGGGGCCGTCGCCGTCAATATTGCCAAAATTGCCCTGCTTATGAATCAATGGGTAACGCAGGGAAAAATCCTGAGCCATGCGCACAAGGGCGTCATAAAGCGACAGGTCTCCGTGCGGGTGATATTTACCCATCGTATCGCCGACAATGCGGGCGCATTTTTTTGTTGCCGCGCCGGGATGTAAACCCAGCTCGTCCATTGAGTAGAGAAGTCTGCGGTGTACAGGTTTAAGCCCGTCCCGCACATCGGGCAGGGCGCGGCTGACAATTACCGACATTGCGTAATTGAGATAGTCTGTTTTTACTTCGTCTTCTATCGCTATTGGGATTACTTTCCCAAGGGGTAATTCGGGCGTTTCGCCGGTTGTATCAGTCTTTGCCACTTTCAATTTTCCTTAACACGAACTAATTTGAAATAATTATTTTAATAGTACCATTTTTGAGGATTTTAGTCACGAGCCTTACGGCAGCCTTCCGGCAGTACTGGTTACAATATATCGCCGCACTCGTCAATTTTAATGCCCATTGTATAACCCCAGCTTTCTTCCTCCAGCACTGAAAAACCGAATTTTTTATAAAAACCGACCGCGCCGGGGTTGGAAGAACTTACTCCCAAATGAAGGCCGGGCACTCTCTGTTTTTCCAGTTCAGTAAAGAGCTTTTCCATCAGCTTGCGCCCAATGCCTTTTCCCTGAAGGACTGAAAGAATATCAATGTGAAGATGGGCAGGATAATCCGAAAGCCATGACGGCGTATCCAGGCGATGAGCGTTTACAGGAAATCTTTTTTTGTGAATATTGTCTAAAATCCACGCTTCTTTTTCAGAGCGGACAATTTCGGGGGAAAAGGGTTTTGGATAGCGCTGGCGAAGGGGAGGAAGCCACTGCTCTTCCATCCATTTTTCAAAAGAGACGGTGTCCGGTACGCCGAGAATATATCCCTGAACACGGTATTGATACTCCGCCACAAAACATATCCCATAATGAAAAGCGAGATACGGCGCCGCGTAATATTGGCCGATTAAAAAAGGATCGAAAAACAGATCTGACGCATCTTTTCCGTTATTTCCGGTTTTCAGACATATTTCATATAAATACGGAATGTCAGATAACACTCCTTTTCTGATGTTTACATTCTCCATGAATTTGCTCCTTGTTTTTTTCCCGCCTTTTCATCGGCGGCAATGCTCTGTCCCAGTTTTATCAGTTTCTCCCTGAAATCATCGTCCTTAATGGCATTGTAACCTGTTGCCGAAGGTTGTTCCTCCGGTATAACCTCCGCCGTTTGAATATTTTCTGCTGTCCGTATTGTTTCACCTCCAGCCTCCGGCTGACCGAGCATAAGTGATATGCCCGAGATATTCAGTTCCGGAAACCGGATTCGGAAATCATTCAAAAATTTGGTTTGCTTTGTCTGGAGAATCTGTTTCCAGCCCGGGTGATCCAGTTCGATTAACAGAATGCCTCTGTCCAGCTCCTTTATCCTGGAATGATCCGCCGCGGAGGCAATTCCGTTCCTGGCAGTTATGTCCGCCCATGAGTTAAAAAGTTTTGAGTAGCCCTGGGCTTTTTGCATGAACCGTTCGTCAAAAAGCGCCGACAGGATATCTCCGGCTTTTTTCATAATAACAATATAACATAATTTAACATGGTTCTGAAACCGCCTGTCCGTTTTTAATCCTGTACACCAGCGTGTCTTCTTTTTGATAACGCTGATACGGTTCTTCCGGCAGAAAGGTGTAAAACGCCTGATCGTAAGCGGGCAGCACAGAGAGGAAACGTCTGCGTTTTTCGCCGTCCATTTCAAGAAGGACATCGTCAAGAAGGAGCACGGGATTTTGCCCGGTCTCTTTTGAAAAACAGCGGGCCTGCGCTGTTCTCAGCAGCAGCGCCAAAAGACGCCTCTGGCCTGTGGATGCTTTTCCCGTAAATTCGCGATCATTTCTGGTAAACACATACCGGTCGCGGTGAGGACCGGACAGCGAAATCCCGGCGGCGATGTCCGCTGCCCGGCGCTGCCGCAGCCGGCCGGTTATGTCATCGCACGAATGTCCGCCGTCAGGACTATTCCATGATTGATTGTATTGCACAGTAACGCCGGAAATGCCGCAGACCTCTTCATATAAAGGGCTTAAAAGGCCGGAAAATTCCCTGACCGCTTTTTCCCGCTTTTCCATCAACTCAAGACCGCTTTGCGCAAGCTGAATATCAAGCGCGTCCAGAACAGACTCCGGGCTGCCGGTAAATTTTTTAGCGGCAATTTCCTTTAAAACCGTGTTACGTGATTTTAACACGCGCCTGTAGTGCCGAAGGCCGTCAAGATACACTATGTCATAAAGGCTCAGCGTCTGGTCAAAAAACCAGCGACGGCGTTCGGGGCTTCCGCTGACGAACTCCATATCCTCGTGGCAGAAAACGATACTTGGCGCTATTGAAAGAAGCTCCTTCCGGTCTTCGGCGCGTTTTCCGTTAATAATAACTGACTTTTTTCCTTTTTCAAATTTGACAAGCACTTCGTCATAAATTAAAGCCTCTCCGTTCCCGGCAGAAAATCCTGAAACAAGCCGCTTCTCCTGAACAATTTTTACATCTGCGGAAAAATCTTTCTCCGCGTTCAGGGAAAAATAACCATGCGGCGTTAATTCGCTACAGGCCAATTCACTGTCACGAACTGCGCGGAAAGAGGACGCATAGGCGCAAAAATAAAGAGCTTCCAGAAAATTTGTCTTTCCCTGTCCGTTCTCGCCCACAAGAAAAACATCTTTCGCGCCGGTAAAAATTTCCGCATTCGCAAGATTTCTGAAAGACGCTGTCCGCAAAGAAGAAAATATCATTTACTAGGATTGCATTGGCATCACAATATGGAAAAAGTCTTTTGTGGGAACAGGTTCTATAGTTATCGCTTTGATTGAACTTGTGAATTTAATCTTTATATTCTCGTCGTCCATTATTCTGAACGGTTCTTCAAGATAACGGTAATTAAGAGCAATTGTCAGTTCTTCGCCGTCATACTGGCATGGAATTTCATCATCTGTTTTTCCATGTTCCCCTTCTTCAGAATAAACAGCCATTTTTCCGGACGATATCCCAAGATATATTCTGTGGGATTTTTTTTCAACAGTATTTGAAACCTGACGCAAAGCGCTCAGCATTTCTTCCCTTTTTATAATAATATTGAATTCCTGGCTTTCCGGAATTACCTTTTTATAATTTGGAAACATGCCTTCTATAAGGACAGATGTAAATTCATATGAAGCGAAATTAATATAAATTGTTTTATCGTTAACGGAAATATTAATTGGCCCTTCATCTCCCGATCTTTTGGAAATAATATTCAGAATTTTAGGCGGTATTATAACGCCGGAAAAATCGCTGATTTTACTGCTTGCCGGTTTTCCCACATACGCAAGACGCCTTCCGTCAGTCGCCACCATATTTATTTTATCTTCGCTTTTTTCAAGGTATACCCCGTTCATGAAATACCTTGTTTCATCATCAGAAACAGCGAATATACTCTGTTTTATCATATCTTTGAAATCCTTGATTGGCATTTCAAAAAATGAACTGCCGGATACCGGAAATTCAGGAAATGTATCTGACACAATTATTTTAAGCTGATGTTTCGGCGTATTTTTATTTACAGGTTTTATCACTGCAATATTATCACTCTGCGAAAATTCAATTTCATTATGGGAGAATGAGCTTATAATTCTGAAAAACAGATCTCCATAAACAGTTGTCGCCCCTTTTTCAATAACGGTAACCGGAACAACTGTTTTAAAATTAACATTTCTGTCAGTTGCCTTTATTATAAGACTGTTATCCGCCGCTTCCAAATATATATTTGATAAAATAGAGATAGCGTTTTTTGAAGAAATAATTTCCTGTGCGATGGAAATTTCTTTAAGTATTGCCTCTTTATCAAACGAAAATTTCATGTTTTTTCTCCCCTATTAATATAAATTTATATATATAAATAATAATAACAATAATAAGCAGCCGGAAATGTGAATAATTCACTTAATTCCATACCTGTTATATATTTATAATATCAACAAACTATGGATAATTACGCAATTTACTGCACATTATCCACAGGGCGTTAATTTTACACATAATAATAACACCTTTTTCACCTTTTTGCATTATATTCCTTTATTAAACTTTTAATAATTTCAATAGTGCTGTCCAATGTCGGATCTGTAAGAAGCTGACCCTGTATTTTTTCAACAGAGTGTAAAACTGTAGAATGATCCCGCCCTCCAAATTCCTGGCCAATTTCTGTAGTTGAATAATCAGTTATTTCCCTGCTTATGTACATTGCCAATTGACGGGGAAAAACAATACTTTGGTTTCTTTTTTTTCCTTTTAAATCGTTTGGGGTAAGGCGAAAATGTTCAGCCACTGCCCTTATTATAATATCCATTGAAAGATTCGCCTGTTTTGGCGCGTTTATAACGCTGTTCAGCCTCTGTTGGGCTATTTCTATATCTATGGGTTTACCCATAAGTTCTGTATAAGCGATAAGGGTTGTTAAAGCTGAAACAAGATCACGGACATTTGAAGTAATATTTTGGCTGACAAACTGAATAACCTCTATTGGGATGGAAGCGTTTTTGCTTTCCGCCGCCTTTTTTAAAATTGCGCAGCGTTCTTCATACCTCGGAAGCTTCATGTCTGCGGGAAGGCAATGTTCAAAACGGGACTGTAATCTGGCCGAAAAACTCTTTAGTTCCGAGACAGGCCTGTCGCAGGTAAAAACCAGCTGCTTTTTTGAGTCTAAAAGAGCGTTAAAAGTATGAAATAATTCTTCCTGAATTCTGTCTTTATTCTGAAAAAACTGAATATCGTCAATTAAAAGAACATCAGTATTTCTGAATTTATTTTTAAAATGGTTCATTTTCCCGTCCTGAATAGCCTGGACATATTCATTCAGAAAATTTTCAGAGGTGATATAAATAACTTTATTGTCTGAGTTATCATGTATGTAATTGCCGATTGCCTGCATCAGGTGGGTTTTTCCCATCCCAACGCCGCCGAAAATAAGGAACGGGTTATAGGCTTTTCCCGGGTTTTTACTGATTGCGATGGCGGCGTTTGCCGCGAAACCGTTTGTATCCCCAATGACAAAGGTATTAAATACAAAATCATCCCGCAATTGAGGATGTTTTTCCTTTGGCTTCCTGGTTTTTTCCTGACTTGCCGAAGTTGATGCGTCTTTTTTTACCTGAATTTGAGAAGCCGGCTCTTCTTTGACCGTTTTACCGGTTATTTCATATTCGATAATAATATCTATGCCGGAAAGTTCCTTTAACTTTGAATTTATCGCGTTTTGATACCTGGATTTTACCTTATCCCGGTGAAAAGTTGAAGGAATTCCCACAACAATACTGTTCTCGCCGGTTTTTTCATTTTTCCCGGTTCGAAGATATTTTAATTCCGAAAACCAGCCGCTGAACTCCTCCTCCCCCAGGTCGTTCTGCAGTTGGATCAGGGTCTCTTTCCAAAAACCCTCATAATCCAGATCAGCCATTTTATGCCCTTTTTTTCAACACATTATCCACAAGGATAATATTTTTAATACAATGTTTCAACCTAAATTTTATAAAAAAAATGTATTTTTTACTTAATACCTGAACAGTAAAATTGAGCTAAATGCTTATCCCATAAGGAATTAGCAAAAATTCTGTTTTTTTGTTCAGGAACTTTTATTCACCTCTTCCTTTCATAAAATTCCCGCCGGAATTTCCTGGTTTTTATCCACAGGTTTTACACCATTCTGTAAATATTTAAAAGCTGACGGAATTTGTTAATTCAGACAGGAGGTAACTATATCTTAAAATTCAGAGTTTGGCAAGCATGGTTTAAGCCGCAGAACCGCGTCAGCTTTACCATGCCTCTTAAAATTTGTATACTGATGAAATGAACACAGCAAATAACTATTCAGCGCAAAATATTACCGTTCTGAAAGGCCTGGAAGCTGTCCGTAAACGGCCCGGTATGTATATAGGGACAACCGGTATTGACGGCCTTCATCATCTGGTTTTTGAAGTTGTAGATAATTCAGTTGACGAAGCCATGCAGGGCTTCTGTACCAATATTCTGGTGATTCTTGAGGGTAATGACGTGGTGCGGGTAGAAGATGACGGACGCGGTATACCTGTCGATATTCACCCGACCGAACATGTCAGCGCCCTGGAACTTGTAATGACGCGGCTGCACGCGGGCGGTAAATTCGATAAAAAATCGTACAAGGTATCGGGCGGCCTTCACGGAGTCGGCGTTTCGGTCGTTAACGCCCTTTCCGAGTGGTGCGAAGCCTTTGTCCATGTTGACGGCAAGGTCTATACACAGCGTTATAAAATCGGAATTCCCGAAAGTTCCGCGAAGGAAATAAGCGCTTCGAGCCTTCCTTACGCCTATTCCCCTGATCGCAAAGGCACTGTAATCCGCTGGAAAGCGGATTCTTCGGTATTTGAGACTACAACCCACAATTTTGACGCCCTGTCCAACCGCCTCCGCGAGCTTGCCTTTCTGAACAAGGGGCTTAATATCACTATCCGCGACGAGAGGCTCTCCACGCCCAAAGTCCACGAATTCAGTTTTGAAGGCGGCGTTAAAAGTTTTGTTGAGTACCTGAATGAGAACAAGACCGTATTGTACAAAGAGCCGGTTTTTCTGGAAGGCAAGCGCGACGACGGGCTTGGCGGCGAGGTGGAAGTTGAGGTTGCCGTTCAGTATAACGACGGTTTTAACGAGATAATGTTTTCGTTTGTAAACGATATTAACACCCGCGAAGGCGGCACCCACCTGGTCGGTTTTAAATCCGCGCTGACCCGCATATTGAACGAGTTCCTTAAGAAGTCAAAACACGCCAAAAAGCTGGACGAGACCCTCTCCGGCGATGATGTCCGCGAGGGTTTGACCGCCGTTTTGTCCGTAAAAGTGCCCAACCCGCAGTTTGAAGGGCAGACCAAGACCAAACTGGGCAATTCCGAAGTGAAGGGCATAATTGAGTCTCTTGTAAACGAGCAGCTGGAACTGTTTTTTGACAAGCACCCCGATGTAATTAACAACATACTTGAAAAATCTGTGTTAGCTGCAAAGGCGCGTATCGCCGCCCGTCAGGCGCGTGACGCGACACGCCGCAAGAACGCGATGGACAGCGCGGGGCTGCCCGGCAAACTCGCCGACTGTTCCGAAAAAGACCCCGAAAAGTGCGAACTTTTCATCGTAGAAGGCGATTCGGCGGGCGGCTCGGCGAAGGGAGGGCGCGACCGGCGCACTCAGGCAATTCTCCCGCTTTGGGGAAAAATGCTCAATGTTGAAAAGCAGCGGATAGAAAAAGTTATCACCAACGAAAAACTTCAGCCCATTATTGCCAGTATCGGCGCGGGCTGCGGCAATGATTTTGACGTAACAAAAATCCGCTATCACAAAATAATCATCATGGCGGATGCCGATGTTGACGGTTCCCATATACGCACGCTTTTACTGACGTTTTTCTACCGTTATATGACGCCTCTTATCGAACGCGGCCATGTTTACCTCGCGATGCCTCCGCTTTACAGGGTCAACTACGACAAGAAAACATTTTATGCCTACGATGACGCCGAGAAGGACCGCATTCTTTCCGAGTCCGGCAAGGATGCGGAAAAAGTCGCGGTTCAGCGCTACAAGGGGTTAGGTGAAATGAACCCCGATCAGTTATGCGACACAACAATGGACCCGAACAAGCGCAACATAATTCAGGTGCACCTTGACGATGTTCCCGAAGCCGAGCGCATTTTCACTACGCTCATGGGCGAGGTTGTGCAGCCGCGGCGGGAGTTTATCGAGGAAAACGCGCTTTTGGTGAGCAATCTGGACGTTTAGGGTAGTTTTTAATACTGGATTGTCCGATAACTTCAGTTTATTGAACCAAACGAAGTTTGAAACTTCAGTTTTTGTTTTTTCTCTTGCCTGTAAAATCCGCTGATACAATTTTGAACACGCAGACGGTTTTCGCCTGTTCGCTGTTAAACGCTATATCTTTGCCTGTCTGATGCCTGAACATGACGGATAACGCTTCGCGCTTTTCATTGTCATCTTCGATAAAAAGAACATCTCCGGAACCGATAACGCTTGCGTAGTAATAGCCTGAATTGCAGGGCGTTTCACTGTGGACAGGCTCTCCTTCGTACGCCATCTCGAAACAGACTCTGTTGTTGCGTTTTAAAATATCAAGTTTTCTGCCTTCCGGGGCGCTGTGAAAATACAGTTCAAGAGAGTTTGCGCCGGTTATTTTATACCCGTAGCTTAACGGCACGACATAAGGAGCCGCCGGATTCATGTTTTCATCAATCATCGCGACATGACACGTTTTACATTGAAGCAAAATTCCTTCGATATCTTTTATGTCCGTTACTTCCCGGTCTTTTCTGCGCATATGTTCCCCCATTTTCATGATTTATATGCTATACTATATGGCATTATGACAGCAAGACAGATGTTAAACCTTTTACGGAAGTATTTGTAAAAACAGTTTGTATTAGGGAAAATTTGTCTACACAATTTTCCGGAAAAGCTGTATAATTATAATTGAGGCGTTCGGAAA
Organism: Treponema sp.; assembly: GCA_031256445.1. Lineage (GTDB taxonomy): Bacteria > Spirochaetota > Spirochaetia > Treponematales > Breznakiellaceae > WQXQ01. The sequence continues at coordinate 21,064 of JAIRQN010000053.1, forward strand.
CTTAAGTTCCTGAACAACCGCCTTTTTATCTTACGTTGATTTTACCAGGAGGTATTAAATGAAAACGCCAGTATGCCCCAAATGCAATGGAACGGATTTTTCCTGTTCACCCGTAAAAATGTCAAACAATGATTTCTGGAACCCGGTTATCTGCAGTTCCTGCGGCGTCATTGTCGGGCAAATACCCAGCAAAGATGAGTACAATTCCATCAAACAGCTCGGCGATATATCGACCATTCTGGAACGTTTGGATAATATTCAGACGCTTCTGTATGACAGTAGCAAAGACAGATAGCGGGTGCTGTTAGTATTGCTGACCGCGATTAGGGAAAAGTAAGAAAGCTGAGATTAGCGCTGATTTTTGGTACGGAGCTTAGGCCGGCGCTGATCAGAGAACTTTGTCCGCAGTTGTTATAAAAAATTGACAAAATGTAAATAATGTTGCATATTGAAAGTGCCACTTGGGGAGGCGGCATTGTAGCCTCCTCTGCCACAACTAGTATCCTTCGGATACTTTAGTCTAATGATCGGGTTTTTTATTTGCTTACAATAGCTCGAAGTTCGTCATAAGACCAAACAAGCAGCTTTTTGTAACAAATATATTTTCTCCCTGCTGTATCCATTCTTCGTTAGGAAACAACGGAGAAGTAAATTCGTGTGTTGCTTTATATTTTGCCTCATTTTGTCGCATGGTTTATTATATACTATATACATGATAAGTAGTAAGGGGGTGATAAGATGAAAAGTGTCCACGGATTACACGGATAAGGAAAATTATTTTAGCCACAGAGGGTTACTATTAAAATTGCTTGGAGTTTTGGTATGGGGCATGGATTGAACTGCGAATATCTGCGATAATCAGCAGATTACGGAACATTTTATTTACAAAATATAGATTTTTATGTTAATATTAATAAAATATTATTTTAGGAGGATGGAGCAGATGGAAAAGAAAAAAATATTTTTTGCGTACACAAAGGATCATCAGGAAAATAAAGATGCTATTTCCAGAGCTGCTCAAAATTATAATTCATACCAAGGAAGCTATGAGATGGTTTTATGGGAAAATATAAAACAATCTGCTAATGTGATAGGTTCTAAAGTGTTTAATGCTATTAAAGATTGTGAAATATTTGCATGTGACCTAACATATTTAAATCACAATGTTTTTTTTGAATTAGGATATGCAATAGCACAAAAAAAAAGATTAAAGATTTTTTTAAATAATAATATAAAAAATGCATTACAAAATTATAAAGCTATAAAAATATTAAGTAATATTGAATTTACGCCATTTTCTACTTCAAAAGAAATATCAGGAGAATTCCAACAAAATATAACTAGTAGTTCTCTTCAAATAAAAGATTTTTTGCCAAATTATGAAGAAGAATCAATTGAAAATGATGTATTTTTTATTAATATAAAGAATAAAAATCAAGCAGCAGATGAACTTGAAGAATATTTACCATTATTATATAACATTAAATATATTATTAATAATAAGGAAGAAATTGCATACCAACCATTTGTATGGTATTTGAAATCTATAATTAAATCTGAAATTATTATTTTACATTTAGTAGGTATAGATAAAATTGATTTTGATATTACAAACGCTGAATATTCACTTTACGCAGGAATAGCATTTGGTTTAGAAAAGAAAGTGTTATTATTAGCTCCAGAGCCATTTTATGTACCTGTAGATTATAGTGACATATTAATTGAATATTCTTCTACAAATGATTGTTTAAATAAAACAGAAGCATGGTTAAAAAATATTATTAATGAACAAAAAAAGAATGGAAAGGAAATTATAGGAAAAATTAAAAATGATGAAATTGATCATGAGTTAAATTTATTAAAGTTAGGTATAGGTTGTGGTGTTGCAGAACATGAAGAACTTAGTAGTACAGAAAATTTTGTTGAAATAGATGCTTTTAATGAATCAATTAATCCAAATAGGAAAAAAATTATTGTAATAGGAAGGAAAGGAAGTGGGAAAACAGAAATTTTCAGACGTTTAAATGAAGTTTTTATAGCTGATAATAATAATTTTATTATTATAATTAAACCAGATTATGATGAGATATTAGGAAACATAGAATTTACTAATCTCTACTATCATGAACGTTCCAAGCATGCGCTATTTATTGTAACATGGAAATATGTTATATATTCAAAAATATTTCTTGATATAGTAAAAAATATAATCACTACCAATTTAGAAGAAGAGGATAAAATAAATATAATAAAATATCATAGTGAAAATAAAGATATGTTTGGCGTTAATTTTTTTGGAATGATAAATTATATTTCAAAACAATTTCCAGAAATTAATATTACAAAGGATATCGTTTTAATAGATAAGATATATGAGAAAATAAAACTTATGGTACTACTTGTTAATAAATACCTTGAAAAGAAGAAATTTAAAATTATTATTCTTGCAGATAATCTAGATGCAGGATGGGATCCAAAAAACAATCTAGAATACCAATCAATTATGATAAACACATTATTTGAATATATTGACAAATTAAAAAATGAAATAGGAAATCCAAAAGTAAATATTAGATCAGTGTTGTTTTTAAGAAAAGATATATTTAGCTTTATTCTTAAAGATGCTCATGATAGTGATAAGCTAATTATGGATTCTTATGAAATAAATTGGGAAAAATTTCCCAATTTATTAATTACAGTTGTTAATAATAGGCTAATATCTGTTCTAGATGGTAAAGAAAAAATAGATGATATATGGAATAATTATTTTTCTTTTGAGGATAATATATATCCATTTGATAAAATTCAAAAAGTAATAATTAAACGTCCAAGAGATGCTATATATTTTATGAGTCGATTATTCGAAAGTGCAGTTAATCATGATAAAATAAAAGTAGATAATTCAGATTTTAAATATGCTTTGGAAGAATATTCAAAATTTTTATATAACAATATAATTCTAGAAATAAGAGCAGTATTTCCAAAGATAGAAGATTTATTATGTATATTAAAAGCAGAATATCCTTTGATAATGGAAGAAACAATTATCATATCTCTTAAAAAATTCTGTAAAATTATTGATAAAATTGATAGTAATACTGATAAAGATAAATTATTAAAAGCTTTAATGGATGATAATTATATAATTGGTATATTTAAATCAAGTGAAAGGGAAATAACAAATTTTAATGAATTGTTATTCAAAAGAAATGAAAGAGTTTTTAAAATATTTAAAAAGAATAAAATATTATTAAAATTTCAAATTTTACCATTGAAAGGATGAATAATGTATACTGAGAGGTATTTTTGATACTCCCTAACCCCCAACGCCTTGAACTGACATGGATTGGCAAAGAGAGCCGACCACGCCTTGAACCGCGTATACTCCTCGAAGACCCGACAAAAAGCTACCATGCAAAACAGCGCACAAATAAAAACGACATCTTCGACAACCATCTCATCTTCGGAGACAACCTGCTTGCACTCAAAGCATTGGAACAGGAATTCACAGGTAAAGTAAAATGTATTTATATAGACCCGCCGTATAACACAGGAAGCGCATTTGAGCATTATGACGATGGAATAGAACATTCAATATGGCTTGGGTTAATGCGTGACAGAATGGAATTATTGCATAAGTTACTTGCAAAAGACGGTTCAATTTGGATTTCTTTAGATGATACAGAACAAGCATATTTTAAAGTTATGACAGATGAAATATTTGGAAGAAATAATTTTATTGTTAATGTAATATGGGAAAAGAAATTTTCACCGCAGAATGACGCTAAATGGCTTTCAGATAATCATGATTTTATAATGGTTTATGCAAAAAACAAAGAGATATGGAGACCTAATCTATTACCAAGATCTGATGAGATGGATGCACGATATAAAAATCCTGATAATGATCCGAGAGGTGTTTGGACAAGTAGTGATTTAACTGTTAGAACGTATAATGAAAATTGTGATTACCCAATAACCACACCATCTGGAATGGTTTTTTATCCTCCAGCAAGTAGAAGTTGGTCTATAAATAAAGAAAGATTTCAGGAATTAGTAGAAGAAAATCGTATTTGGTTCGGCAATGATGGTAATAATATGCCTCGTCAAAAGCGTTTTTTAACAGATGTGAAAGAAGGTTCTGTATCTTTAACAATCTGGAAACATTCAGAAGTTGGACACAATCAAGATGCAAAAAAAGAAGTAAAAGAATTTAATTCTGAATCAGTATTTACAACACCAAAGCCGGAACGACTTCTTGAACGTATAATAACATTAGCAACCAATCCAGACGATCTCATCCTTGATTCTTTCGCTGGTTCAGGCACAACAGGAGCTGTTGCGCAAAAGATGAGACGGCGTTGGATAATGGTGGAACTTGGCGAACATTGCCATACGCATATCATTCCCAGATTGAAAAAAGTTATCGATGGTGAAGATTCAGGCGGTGTTACTCAATCGGTAGATTGGAAAGGCGGAGGCGGTTTTAGATATTATCGGCTTGCTCCGTCTCTGCTGCAAAAAGATAAATGGGGAAATTGGGTTATCAATAAAGAATACAATGCCGAAATGCTTGCGGAAGCAGTTTGTAAATTGGAAGGTTTTACTTACGATCCGTCGGACACAATCTACTGGATGCACGGCAAATCAACTGAAAATGATTTTATCTACATAACCACCGCCCACCTTACCCATGAACAGCTTGCTCTTTTATCCGACGAAGTAGGAAATAATCGAACTCTGCTTGTTATGTGCACAGCTTTTCGTTCCCGCGCAGGCGGTTTTCCGAACCTGACCATCAAGAAAATCCCCAATACAGTATTAACAAAATGCGAATGGGGACACGATGATTATAGCTTGCAGATAGAAAATCTCCCAATGGCAGCAAAGCCAACCAAAGTACAAAAAGATTTATTTGAAGAAGAGGAGGAATAGTCCGAATTGGGACAATCATTATGCCAGATAAATTAGTTAATTCCATCGCAGGGCGGCTCAGTCTTCGCCAGCCGTTACGAGAAAGTCTTGATATACTTGCGCGTATAAACGAAATCTCTCCGCCTGTAAAAGATCAAAATCTTCCCGGCAGTCTTTCTGCGATAAAAAGCGAGTATCCTTCAGTTACCGATTTTGAGCGTGAATTTCCATCGCTTTGTTTTGCGATTGCTACAGGCGTAGGTAAAACAAGGCTAATGGGAGCATTCATTACGTATCTTCATCTTCACAAGGGAATGAGAAACTTTTTTGTACTTGCACCTAACTTGACAATTTACAAAAAATTGATAGATGACTTTACACCCAATACTCCCAAATATGTGTTCAAAGGAATAGCTGAATTTGCGCAAAATCCACCGCTTATAATTACAGGCGATAATTACGATTCTGGCATTAACATAAAAGATAATAGTTTATATGACGAAATTCATATCAACATTTTTAATATTTCCAAGATTAATTCCGAAGTTCGCGGAGGAAAAGCGCCTCGAATAAAAAGGCTTTCCGAGTATATCGGCCAAAGTTATTTTGAATATCTTGCGGCTCTGCCCGATCTTGTTCTTTTAATGGACGAGTCTCACCGCTATCGTGCTTCCGCAGGATTAAAAGCGATAAATGAATTAAAGCCTGTTATTGGTCTTGAATTAACCGCAACGCCGTTTGTAGAATCCGCAAAAGGGCAAATTATTTTTAATAACATTATCTATGAATATCCTCTTTCAAGAGCGATGGATGACGGCTTTGTCAAAGTTCCTGCTGTTGTTACGCAAAAAAATTTTAATCCTTCTCAATTCAATGCCGAGCAATTGGAGAGAATAAAACTCGAAGACGGTATACGAGTTCACGAGGAAGTTAAAGTTGAGCTTGAAACTTATGCACGTCAAAATGAAAAACAAATTGTAAAACCTTTTGTGCTTGTTATTGCAAAAGACACAACTCACGCTGCAGATTTAAAAACTAAAATCGAGTCCGATGATTTTTATGATGGTGCGTATAAAGGTAAAGTCATTCAGGTTGATTCAAGTCAGAGCGGTGAAGAAAAAGAGGAAAATGTTGAACGACTGCTTGCGGTAGAAAAAAGTGATGAACCAACAGAGATTGTTATTCATGTTAACATGCTCAAAGAAGGATGGGATGTTACAAATCTTTACACGATTATTCCGCTTCGAGCCGCTAATGCCCGCACTTTAGTTGAACAATCAATAGGGCGAGGTCTTCGTTTACCTTACGGAAAGATAACAGGCGTTTCTGCAGTTGATAGATTAAATATAATTGCGCATGATAAATTTCAGGAGATAGTAGACGAAGCAAATCGTGCTGATTCTCCTCTTAAGCTTCAAAAAGTGTATCTTGAAAACGAAAGCGGTTCCAAGAAAACTAAAACGGTTATATCAACACCAAACGTAAATAAAAAATTTAAATCTCATACTGACAATAAAGATGAAACTGATAATACAGAGTCAATGTATCAAAAGCCTGCAGAACAAAAATTTGCACAAAAAGTAAGAGAGTCAATTCAAAACCATCAAAAAGCGCCATCCTCAGAATATTTATTGCAAAAAGAAACACTTGAATCAATAGTAAGCGAGGCAAAACAAAATTACATGACCGAACAAAGCGATCTGCCCAATATCGAAGATGAACCTGATTATCTCAAGATAGCAGAAGAAGTAACCCGCGAAACAATTGCAGGAATTATTGATATTTCTCAAATTATTCTTGTTCCAAAAGGGAGCAGCAATATTGGCTATTCACAATTTACACTTAATTGCGATTCGATAAAGTATCAGCCGGTTGAAAGGGATTTGCTCATTCAGCGTCTTAATGATAATACTCGGGAAATTCTTTCAAA
>JAIRQN010000059.1 GCA_031256445.1 Treponema sp.
ACTCTGTTTTTGTCAATTTCAGCGGCGGCGGCGGCAAGCGCCCTGTCTTTGGATGCGCGATTTTGAGCGGCCAGTTCCGCCTGGGCTTTTTTAAGAGTAAAAAAAATTGGCTCTAAAGAATTTGACATGGTGGTATACTATCATATTAAAAGATTAACAGCCAGTTAAGAATTACTTTTAATTTCCTTCACTATTTCTTTTGCTTTCACGCAGGCCGCCGTGATTGCCGCGTAATCCCCGCCGGCGATAAGTTTGCGTTCGCAGAGCCAGCCGCCGCCTATGGCAAAAACCTCCGGAATTACAAACTGCGCAAGATTTTCATTATTTACCCCTCCTGTGGGGATAAATTTTAAACCGGAGAACGCGGCGGCAAGGGCTTTTATTCCCGAGACTCCGCCGTAAACATTTGCCGGAAAAAATTTTACTACATGAAGACCAATATTGATTGCGGCGGTAATTTCCGTAGGAGTTACGCAGCCGGGAAAAACCGGCGTATCGTTTTTAAGGCAGTATTCGACAATTTCATGATTGTATCCCGGAGATACAATAAAGGACGCTCCGCGTGAAACCGCCTCTTTGCATTTTTCCAGGGTAAGCACTGTTCCGGCTCCGACAATCAGGGAGGGGCCTGCTTTCTTCGCGTTCTCAATCGCCTTAAAAGCGGCTTCCGTGCGAAGGGTTATTTCCATCGTATCTACTCCGCCCGCCTGTAGGGCTCTTGCCGTGTCCAGCGCCCTCTGAGCGTCATCTATCACTACAACAGGAATTAAAAAATGACTGCCTATTTGTTCTTTTATTGTCATTCATAACCTCCCAATGGTACAATTGAATCATTATACATGGGGAGGGGGAAAAATGAAAGTTTTGGTTACGCCTACGTCCTTTAAACCGGAAAAGGGGGTTCCCGCTCTTGATCTGCTGCGCTCCTTCACCGGTGATCTGGTTTTTAATCCGCACGGAAAACCTCTGACAGAAGACGAGCTTATCCCTCTGCTTGCCGGATGCGAAGGTTATATCGCGGGACTGGATTTTATTACAAAAAAGGTTATTGACAGCGCTTCCATGTTAAAAGTAATTTCGCGTTACGGCGCGGGCGTTGACCGCGTTGATCTTCAGGCGGCGAAGGAAAAAGGGATCGCCGTCTGCAACACCCCCGGCGTTAACGCAAACGCGGTAGCGGATCTGGCTTTCGCGCTTCTGTTATGCATCGCGCGCAGAATACCTCTTCTGGACAAGGAAACAAAAAACGGCGAATGGCTGCGCTCCACAGGTTTTGAACTTTTCGGCAAGACAATCGGCATACTTGGGCTTGGCGCGATTGGCAAAGCCGCCGCCAAACGTGCGTCCGGATTTTCAATGAAAGTAATGGCTTATGATCCGTTTATAGACAGGGAATATGCCGCGGCAAACGGAATCATCGCCGCGTCATTCGAAGAAATTATCAAAGAGGCGGATATTGTATCTCTGCATCTTCCGCTGACAGATGAAACGCGGAATATTATCAACAGCGATGTTATGAAAATCATGAAGAAAGGAGCCGTTATTATCAACACGGCCAGGGGCGGTTTAATTGACGAGAACGCCGCGTATGAGCGCCTGACGTCAGGTTATCTGGGAGGGCTTGGACTGGACGCGTTCGAAGCGGAGCCTCCCGGTTCATCGCCGCTGTTTACCCTGGACAACGTTATCGCTACGCCGCACACCGGCGCTCATACAAAAGAAGCGACAGCCGCGATGGCGGAAATGTCTGTAAGGAATTTGATTGACGTGCTTTCCGGAAACAACTGCCCGAATATTGTAAATTAGTGTCAGTCTATAAATTTGATCTAGTAGTATGTAAACGCAAAATATATACACATAATTTTCCATGTAGTATAATCCTAATTATGGAGGGAATACAACATGGAAAAGAAACAAGTTATGTTGAAAAAAATGAACGGGCTGAACTTGAGAAGTTTTGCAGAAAAGGCGTACACAGCGTGAGGTTAGTCAACCGTGCAAAATAATACCTGCTCTTGATATTCAGGAAACAGGACAGCGGAACGGCAGGAAGCCCTTGCAGAACGTTTGGGGGTAAGCCGCCGGACAATAATAAACGCAAGGCGTGATTTTTTAGCGGCAGAAAGCATAGACAAGTTTTTGCAAAGGAAGAAACGGGAAACGCCGCCCGTGCCGTCTAAAATAAACGGCAGGCTGGAAGCCCGGATAATCGCGTTGGCATGCGCTGAAGCGCCCGAAGGCCGTGCCCGATGGACTTTAAGGCTTTTGGCGGATAAGTGCGCGGAGCTCTGTTACATTGACGCCATATCGCATACGACTGTCAGCAACGTATTTAAAAAAACGAACTTAAACCTCATTTAAAAACAATCTGGTGTATCCCGCCGGGACAGTTTATAGCGAACATGGAGGATGTTTTGGCTGTGTATTCGCGGCCGTATAATGAAAATATGCCTGTTATTTGTATGGATGAAAAACCGTATCAATTTGGCAATACCGTAGAACCGATACCTATGGCATCCGGAAAAACAGAACGGGCGGATTATGAATATATCCGCATGGGCACATGCAGTATATTTATATTCACCGAACCGCTGGCCGGCTGGCGTT
>JAIRQN010000083.1 GCA_031256445.1 Treponema sp.
GGGAATGAATGCCCGTCCGCCGGAAGCAACCCTCCGAATGACTGGACAGCGTGGTTCGGCGGCAGCGCGTGGACATACGATGAAACATCCGGTCAGTACTACCTTGGCATTTTTTCGCCTCATCAGCCGGATTTAAACTGGGAAAACCCTGTTCTTCGCGGAGAAATCTACAAGATGATGCGCTGGTGGCTCGATAAGGGAATCGACGGTTTCCGCATGGACGCCATCAGTTTAATTTCCAAACCAAATGATTTTCCGGACGGTAATATTAAAAAAATTGTTCCCAACGGCCAGCGCGTCCATGAATTTCTGCGGGAGATGCGGCGCGAGGCGCTTTGCCATTACGACATAATGACAGTCGGCGAGACAGGAGGCATAACCGCGGATGATGCTGTTGAATACGCCAATGCGGAAAGCTCCGAGCTTAATATGGTGTTTCAGTTTGAAACTGTGGAACTTGACGGAGGCGAAACATTTAAATGGAATGACAGAAAAATTGTCATAACGGAATTAAAGGAAGTTCTCTCCCGCTGGCAGAATAAGCTTTATGGCCGCGCGTGGAACAGCCTGTACTGGTGCAACCACGACCAGCCGCGCATTGTTTCGCGCTTTGGCGGCGGGGATACGTTACGCGAAAAGCCTTCGCGGGAGAAGCTTGCGAAAATGCTCGCAGTCTGCCTGCATTTTATGCAGGGAACTCCGTACATTTACCAGGGCGAAGAACTCGGCATGACAAACGCCCCTTTCGCGGACATAGGCGATTACCGCGATTTGGAGAGCATTAACGCCTATTACGCCCTTGTTCCCGAAAAAATCGCCAAAGAGGACATGCTTCGCTATATGCGTCTGAAAAGCCGTGACAATTCCCGCACCCCCATGCAGTGGAATCAGGAGTATAACGCCGGGTTTTCCTCCGCGCCGGAAAATAAACTATGGATAATGCTGAATCCCAATTACCTCGAAATAAACGCGCAGGAGCAGACGCAGCGCGGTGATTCGGTCTTTAATTTTTACAGGACGCTTGTTGAACTGCGCAAAACAATGGACATTATTACCTGCGGCAGTTATGAATTGCTGCTGCCCGGCGATCCTGATCTTTTCGTTTATACCCGCGCTTGCGAAAACGAAGAACTGCTTGTTATCTGCAACTTCGCCCGCGAACAGAGGGTTTACCGGCTGCCGGAGCGTTTTTACGGGGCGCGGACTGTTATAGCAAACGAAGATGTTAAACCGGGGAAAGAACTTGTCCTTGGGTCTTTTGGAGCGGTTGTATTTCTGCAGGAGTCTTCGCAAGAATGACACTGTGTATTGCGTATTGTTGACAAGATCGATCCCAATATCCTATATTCTAATTAATGGGGTATTTATATGACAGAATTAATAAATAAAGTTACCGAAAATTCCAAAATAGAAAATGAACTGCTTTATGTTCCGGTTGAAAGAAAAAATTTTGTCGGAATTGGTAAAATGGTTTTTGAAAAAAACAAAGAATGGAATATTCCCCATCTTCATTTTATGGTGGATGAAACTGTTTCCGGAAATTTTGAGGCTACCCTGCTTGAATTCGGATTAGTTTCATGGTCAGAAACCGAGGAAGCTGTCATTAAAAGCCTTGTCAGGCAAACTCATGTACATATTCTTATGGTTATGGATAAGAGCGGTTTTGACGGACTTATAAAAAATGTAGATGATCATGTAATGGATGATTACTGGAGGCATTACAGAAAAATTGAGTTTACCATGGCTCGCAGCGGCAAGGATTTAAGTCATAAATTGGATAACCAGATTGTTCGTGCAATAAAGGAAATGCTTTCTGAAGACACAAAAAATATTATTCGGGAAATAGCGATGGATAATGCGGAAAAACTTGTTGCAATAATTGATAAAATCTATACTTTAACCCCTTATTCCTTTACCTATAACGAAATTAAGGATGCTGCATGAATGATGAATTGATGGATGCCGAATGTGTAATACAGAAACTTTTTGATAAGCGTCTTATAACCATGCGCGAATGGCAAAATCAACATTCAGCTGACCAGGATTATTCAGTCTACTTTCAAAATCCGGGTAATTTATCTGCTGATATCGGCATATACATTATTAAACGTTCAGGCAGGTATTTTGTACTTCGTTCACTTGTAGCCGTATTATCATACCGTCATCATTTTAACGCTGAGCATATTTATAACGACTGCGCTGTATAGCCAATAAAAAAAAACGGCGGGAATTTAAATCCCCGCCGTTTTGTTTTACGCCGTTTCCCTAGCGGCTCAGTACAATATTATCAATCGCGGCAGGCGTGCCATATTGAGATGTATCGTTTTTCCATGAAAATACCAATCTCTTTGTAGTTCCGGAATTTGACGCTGGAATACTGATGGTTACCAGAGTAAAACTACTATAAGTACTGCCGGAGTAATAAGTCGATCCTATTATGGTGCCAGTTGGAAAACCGCTGGTGGAAATTGATGCTGAGGTTTCTACCAGGCGTACGGATAAGTTATCGTAACTGCTTTCGCCGGTTCCTTTTAAGTAAAAAGTAAGCGTATACGCCGAGGAGGATGCCGGGAATGTTACATCGCGGTACATATGCACATAACATGATGTGTTATAAACGTAACTTCCGTATGATGTGCTTGAAGAGGAGGTAACGTATGCAGATCTGCTGCCGGCGTAAGAAGTACCGGTTCCAATATACCATCTGTTTACCTGTGAACCGTTCACGAGGGTAAATGAACTTGTATCTTCAAAACCCTCGCTGAAAATGATGGGATTGCTGCCGTCATCAAGCGTTGTCGCGCTTGCAGATGAAGAGAAGTCGCCTTCTCCGTAATTGTTAACGGCTGTTACCCAATAATAGCGTGTAGTATTGGCCGGTATTCCGGTAATAGTTGCGCTATTGCTGTAAACAGATACGATTAATGTACTGCCGGTAGCGGAGTTGGTTGAGTTGGAATAAATATTGTAGCTTGTCGCGCCTGTTACCGCGTTCCATGACAAATAAATTTCATTTACTGATGGTATAGCAAAAAGCCCTGTCGGCGCGCTTGGTACATTTGGCGTTGGCGTCGGCGTTGATGAGGATAGAGTTGTCGCGTAAGCATTCGATGAATAGCCGCTTTCTCTGCTGCCGTTAAGGGCTGTTACCCAGTAATAGTATGTAGTGCCCGCTGTTAAACCAGTGACATTGGCATATGTAGATGTTAAAGATCCGCTGGTAATGTTGGTTTTTGTACCGCTTGAACTGGCAGCCGAATAAACCCTGTAGCCTGTCGCGCCTGATACCGCGTTCCATGACAAGTATATTTCGTTTGATGATACGGCACTGGCACTAAGCCCTGTCGGCGCGACCGGTGTGCTTGAAGGCGTAGGCGTAGGCTCCGATGGATCCGGCTGTGTTACCAACAGATCGTTGCATCCCGATACACTGAGAGCAAAAAACAGTAAAATACTTATAATATAAACGAGGGTTAGTTTCTTTTCCATGTTAAACTCCTTAAATACCTAACATTTAATAATATATATCAATTAATGGGTCATTGTCAACCTTATTCAGTATAAAAAGCAGAAAAATGCTTATAAATTTAGCCTGTAATAATTACTTTTTCTAAATAACACCCCTTTAATACTTAACAATTGGTAAATAATCTTAATAAATAGCCAATATCAATCATTTTTCCATGTTGACATATATTAATTCACCCCATAAACTTAACATTATGAATATATCCACATATACGGTTAAGCCGAAATTACCGCCAGTTTTAAAGCCGCTTGAAGAGATTGCCCGCAATCTCTGGCTATCCTGGAATTATGACGCGGTCCAGCTGTTTATCAGGCTGGATTATGATTCTTGGCTCTTGTCCCAGCAGAGTCCGGTACGAACTCTGGGAATGGTCAGCCAGGAAAGGCTTGCTCATGCCGCCAAAGACGATTCTTATCTGGCCGCCCTAAAAGAAGTCTATGAGCGTTTCCTGCGCTATAAAAAAAGAGAAACCTGGTACCGTGGCAGTCACAAGGATGTAGTCGCGTATTTCTCAATGGAATACGGTATGGACACATCTTTGCCCATTTATTCCGGCGGTCTTGGGATTCTCTCAGGAGATCACATGAAGACCTCCTCGGACATGGGACTGCCTCTTGTCGGTATTGGGCTTTTGTACCGGCAGGGATATTTTAAGCAAATGCTGAACGCCGACGGCTTCCAGCAGGAAAGCTATCCTGAGAATGACTGGTATAATATGCCGGTAGAAAGAAAAACCGGCAAAGACGGACACCCTCTAAAAATATCTGTGGATTTGGCTGGCCAGCAGGCAGTAGCCCAGATTTGGGAAGTAAAAGTCGGCCGGTCTTCGCTTTATCTTTTGGATACAAACATCGAAGAAAATACGATGGATATCCGTAATGTAACATCGGCGCTTTACGGCGGGGACAAGGAAACCAGAATGCAGCAGGAGATACTGCTCGGTATCGGCGGCATCCGCGCCCTGAGAGCGTTGGGAATAAACCCCGCCGCCACTCACATGAATGAGGGGCACGCGGCTTTCCTTGGACTTGAGCGAATCAGGGAGATAATGACCGAAAAAGGCTTCACATTTGATGAAGCGCGGGAAGTTGTCTGGCCGACAAACATTTTTACCACTCACACGCCGGTTCCTGCCGGGAACGAGCGTTTCGATCTGCAAATGATGGAAAAATATTTCCGCTCCTGGCCGCAGGTTCTGGGAATTTCCTGGAAAGACTTCCTCGGCCTTGGCAGGGTATACCCCAATGACGACCGAGAAACATTCTGCATGACAGTTCTTGCCCTTAAAATGGCAGCCTACGCGAACGGCGTTGCCAGGCTGCACGGAGTAGTCTCCCGCGACATGTGGAAGGGGCTTTGGCCCGGCCTGCCTCTGAATGAAATTCCAATCGGGCATGTGACAAACGGCGTTCATACCCGCACATGGATTTCTTCCGGCATGCTGGATCTTTTGGATCGTTATTTCGGCCCTCACTTTGAGGATAAACCCACCGATTTGGCAATCTGGGAGCGCATGGATCGTATCTCTGACGAAGAATTATGGCGTACCCACGAACGCCGCCGCGAACGGCTTGTCGCATTTGTCCGCGAAAGGATTCGCGAGCAGTACAAACGCACAGGCGCGATGGAAAGGCGTATCCGTCAGGCGAATGACGCTCTTTCTCCCTACGCGCTGACGTTGTGTTTCGCGCGCCGGTTTGCCACCTACAAACGCGGCAACCTGCTGTTAAGAGACCCTGAACGCCTGCTGCGCCTTGTAAGGGATAACGACCGTCCAATTCAGCTTATTTTTGCCGGAAAAGCGCATCCCCATGATATGCCGGGCAAAGATTTAATCCGCGATATTATTCACTTTGCCGACAAGTACGATGTTACAAGCCGCATTGTGTTTGTAGAGAATTATGACATCAGCGTAGCCAAGTATTTAACATCGGGCGGCGATGTATGGCTGAACACCCCAAGGCGGCCGATGGAAGCGTCAGGCACCAGCGGCATGAAAGCTGCGATGAACGGCGTGCTCAACTGCTCCATTCTGGACGGATGGTGGGACGAAGCCTACAATCCCGAAGTAGGCTGGGCAATCGGCAACGGCGAACAGTACCAGGATGAAAGACTTCAGGACGATGTTGAAAGCAAGGCGTTATACGATCTGCTGGAGAGGGACATTATCCCGATGTTCTATCAAAGGGGAAATGACGGGCTCCCGCGCGAATGGATCAAAATGATGAAAAACACCATGATGCAGATTGGGCAGTCAATGTCATGTCATCGTATGCTGATGGATTATTCAAATCAGTTTTACTTTCCGGCGCTTAAAAATTACCGCCGTTTCAGCAAGGACGAATACGCCGAAGCCAAGTCTCTCGCGGCTTATTTCGGCAAACTGCAGCATGAATGGAACGACCTTAAAATCGTCAAGCTGGAATCCAGCGCCAAACCGGTAATGCAGCGCGGCGATATGCTGACTGTTACCGCATATCTTGAGCTTGGCACAGTGTCGCCTGGCGAACTTCATGTTGAGCTTTACCACGGCACGGTGTCCAACCTGACAAACGAAATTACCGATGCCCGCAGGACGGAAATGAAGTGGCTGCGAAGCGAAGGCAATCTTAACCTGTTCCAGGTCCGCGTTGAATGTGTCGATACCGGAATGCAGGGACACACTGTGCGTATTCTGCCCAAGCACGAAGCGCTGATACATCCGTACAGGAGCGGGTTTGTAAAGTGGGCATAGTGTACTGACACTAACTTATACGGCGGGGCGTTACGTTCCCGCCGTTTTTTGTTTAAAAATTATAGTTAGAACGGAGAATAAACAAATGGATTTAATTGAAGCTGTCAAAGCGCGGCATTCAGTACGGAGTTATACTGATAAAAAAATTGAAGGAGAAACATTGGAGCAGCTGAAAAAAACCATTGATGAATGTAACTCTGTCAGCGGATTGAATATTCAGCTTTGCCTGAACGAGCCGGACGCGTTTTCATGTTTCATGGCAAGGTATGGAAAATTTAAAAATGTAAAAAATTATATTGCCTTAATCGGGAAAACGGGCAGCCAGCTTGAAGAGAAAACAGGCTATTACGGTGAAATGATCGCGTTAAAAGCGCAGCAGCTTGGCCTGAATACCTGCTGGGTTGCGATGAGTTATAAAAAAAAGAAAAGCGCCGCAAAGGTAAACGCCGGTGAAAAATTACTGATGGTGTTGTCTCTGGGTTATGGAGAAAACGGGGGCGTTCATCATAAATCCAAACCAATTGAAAAATTATATTCTGTCAGCGGGGAAATGCCTGACTGGTTTATAAAAGGAATGGAAGCGGCGCAATTGGCGCCTACCGCCATGAACCAGCAAAAATTTCATTTTGAATTACGCGGCAGCGCAGTAAAAGCCGCCGCCGGTTCCGGTTTTTATACAAAAGTTGATCTTGGCATTGCGAAATACCATTTTGAAATTGGCGCCGGTAAAAATGGCTGGGAATGGGATAAATAGCGCTAATTATTTTGTTAGAGATGTTTAATTTTACTTTTTATCAGTAAAACTCTCAGCAAGAATCATCAGGGACTCCTTGCTTATGTCTCTATATAAAAGCGAATAATATAAATCAATGTTTGAAAATACCGGATAATCTTTTATGTTATTTGACTGTTTTGTAAAATTCTCCATAATTAATCCAGTTTGCTAATTGCGTTTAAAATATTCAAACCTTCCTGGGTTGTTGT
>JAIRQN010000069.1 GCA_031256445.1 Treponema sp.
ATGAAAAAAATTATCGACAGCAGGGAAGATTTTGTACGGGTGGAAGTAAGCCGCGATGAGGCTCTAAGCCGTTTCAGCGGAGAACCTTTTAAAAAGGAACTGATTTCGGCGCTGCCTCAGGGCGAAACTATCTCCATATACGAAAACCGTGACTCGTCCGGCAAAACGCTTTGGGCGGATCTTTGCCGGGGACCCCATGTCGGGAACACCAGGGAAATACACTCGGGAGCTTTTAAACTGATGAGTATAGCCGGCGCTTACTGGCGCGGCGATGAAAACCGGCCCATGCTTACGAGGATTTACGGTACTGCCTGGGAAAATCCAAAGGATCTCAAAGCCCATCTGGCCTTCCTTGAGGAAGTTGAAAAACGCGATCACCGCCGCCTTGGAAAAGACCTTGATCTTTACTCAATTCATGAAGAAGCCGGCGCGGGACTTATCTACTGGCATCCCAACGGCGGCAGAATGAGAACCGCAATTGAAGATTTCTGGCGTCAGCTTCATTACCGCAATGGTTACGAAATACTGTATACGCCTCACATAGGCAAAAGCTGGCTCTGGGAGACATCCGGGCATCTTGGTTTTTACAAGGGAAATATGTACAGTCCGATGCAGATTGACAATCAGGACTATATAATCAAGCCGATGAACTGCCCGTTCCATATATTAATTTACAATAATAAAGGGCACTCATACCGCGATCTGCCCCTTCGCTGGGCAGAGCTTGGGACTGTTTACCGTTATGAGCGTTCCGGTGTTCTGCACGGTCTTTTGCGCGTGCGCGGTTTTACCCAGGACGACGCCCATATTATCTGCACACCCGGGCAAATGGAAAGCGAGATTCGAGAGGTACTGCGTTTTAGCCTTGGCTTGTGGAAAGTATTTGGATTTAACGATATTAAGGCGTATCTGGCGACAAGACCGAAAGAGAGCGTTGGGGAGCAGGAACGGTGGGATGCTGCGCTTGAAAGTCTAAAGTGCGCGATTGACGCTGAAGAGCTTTCATATGAAATTGATGAAGGCGGCGGCGCTTTTTACGGCCCGAAGATCGATCTTAAAATTAAAGACGCCCTGGGCCGTGAGTGGCAGATGACGACAATTCAATTCGATTTTAACGAGCCTGAACGTTTCAATATGACATTCGTTGATTCAGACGGTCAGCACAAACGTCCCTACATGATTCACCGTGCGCTTTTGGGCAGCCTTGAGCGGTTCTTCGGCGTTCTTATCGAGCATTTCGGCGGCGCATTTCCTGTATGGATCGCGCCGGAGCAAATCGCCGTCATTCCCGTCTCGGAAGTGTTTAACGATTACGCAAAAAAAGTCGCTGAAGAACTTAAATCGCGCGCAAACGGCTTTAATAATTTGCGCGTAATAACCGAATTGGGTGATGAACGCATGAATGCGAAAATTCGCGGCTGCCAGACGCGGAAAATTCCGTATATGCTTGTTACAGGCCAGCGTGAAGCCGATGAAGGAACGGTATCAATACGCCTTCGCGACGGAAGACAGCTTCCAGCGATGAAAATTGCAGATTTCGCGGCGTACGTTCTGGAAAAAATTGAAAGCAGATCCCTTGAAATATAAAATTTGAACGAATTCTCTTGACCATTTCTACAGATTATTTATTTTGTAAGTATAGGCTATTGCATTGCTTCATCTATTTAATTGTTTACACAACTAAATTGATTTTGAAATAAATAGTTATTAATTTGTTATGGAGGTTCTCTATGATAGACAGAAATGTAAAGATTCTTGATATTTTAGCGGCGCAAAAAAACATAAAAGTTACTTTGCTGGCGGAACTGCTGGATGTTTCTTCTGTAACACTGCGCAAGGATTTGGATATTCTGGAGAAACGCGGAATAATCCGCCGCACTCACGGATACGCAAGCCTGGACGGCGCGTATGACACCGGCAAGCGCATGGCGTTTAACCATTCAATAAAACGCAGAATAGCGAAAGCCGCTGTAAAGTTAATTGAAGAAGGAGAAACCGTGCTGCTGGAATCAGGTTCCTGCTGCGCTTTATTTGCCGAAGAACTCGCCCTTGCTCAAAAAAACGCTACAATAATAACCAATTCCGCTTTTATTGCAAATTTTGTGTGCCGTCTTCCGAATATAAAAATAATTCTTTTGGGCGGATATTTTCAGCCGGAATCTCAGGTGCTTGTCGGCCCAATGGCGGCGAAATGCTCGGAGACATTTTTTACGGATAAACTGTTTCTTGGAACCGATGGATTTATTCCTGAGTACGGATTTACAGGAAGGGATCATCTGCGCGTAGAAACAGTTGTGGAACTTGTTAAACGGACTAAACAGGTTTTTATTTTAACAGAATCTCCAAAATTCAATCATCGCGGCGCTTATAATCTTTTGCCGTTTAACAAAATAACCGGGGTTTTCACCGATGAGAATATTCCCCAGGAAGCGGCGGCGATTCTGTTAAATAACAATTTGCTCCTTCACAGGGTTTCTTCATCCGAAGAAAAAACAAAATGGCCGCAGTCTCCCAATCAACTGCCGTTTTTAAGCCCGGCGAACTAACAACAGTGATCAGTGACAAGTGTGAAGTGATTAGTGGTTTTTTGTTAATCACTTCACACTCCTGACCGAACACGCTCTTTCAGTAATCTTTCAAAATTGACAGAAGCCTTTCCTTATCTATCGATCTTAAAAAGTTTGCCAGTCTTGGCCCCTGATCTTTGCCAATCAACGCCTGGTAGGAAGCCGCGAACAATACCTTGCCGTCAACTCCCGCTTTTTCAGCGGCCGCGTAAATTGCCGCCGCGCACGATTTGTCATCGGAAAATTCTTCAATTTTGGCAATTACATCGTCACGCAGAATTCGGACAGCGTTTTTTTCGGTATCAGAGAGCGTTCTCACTGACTGCGCGCCTGGGGGCAGTAAACGAAAACGGAAATCCTCCGGAGCGCAGTTTTCTATCCAATATTTGGCGCACTGCGCTCTTTCTTTAAGAGATGAAAGGCGCTTTGCTTCCTGCGTCTGTCCCTGCGGCAGTCTGCTGTCGTTAGCTGCAAGATCGGACAGAACTTTCTCTATGTCGCCGTCCGCTATCTGAATCAAATTGCACAGATGGCGGAAGGGAACCTGATACGGCGCAGAAAAACCTTGCTTTATCAAATCTTCCAGACGCGCTGACTTTCCCTTTTCGCTGACCTGCGATAATTCATAAATGCGTTTTTCCTTTTGATACGCCGTGTCATCTTTGGCGTTTTCCATCTTCCATGCTATACGCTCTGTTTTGTCGTAGTCCTCGTAAATTTTTATCACGTCAAGATCAAAGGAAATGGTAAACTCCGTATTCGGTCTTGTTCCCGCGAATAGGTAGCGCGTCAGTTCCGGGGTATAGACATTCAGCACCTGGTGCAAATCCACTACCTGCCCCTTTGAACTGGACATTTTGCCGGGCGTCCCCTTTAAGCCGATAAAATCGTAGCGGAATGTAACAGGCGCGTCCCAGTTGAAAATTTCCCTGCACACATGCTTCGCTGTATCAAAACTTCCGCCGGAACTGTGATGTTCTTTGCCTGCCGGTTCAAAATCAACCTTTTCATATTCCCAGCGCATGGGCCAGTCGATCCGCCATGAAAGTTTTACGCTTTTGGCTGTTTTAATATTGAGTTTCTCCGCATTGCCGCAATTTTTACACCGGTAACTTAACTCCCAATTGCCGTCCTCAGACGTATCGTCTGCAGACGATACCTCTGCGCTTTCAATTTCAGTTTCGTCCTTGCTGCACTTGTCACAGAATACGCTTACAGGCCAGTATTCGCCTTTGATTTTATGTTCCTCATCGCGGAATTTATTGAGAATGTCTTTCAGTTCGCCGCGTTTTTCAAGCGCCCTGCGAATCCCCCGCGCGTACATTGAAGACCGGTATCTGTCAACCTGATAGATATATTCCGGGAATACTCCCACTTTCGGCAGCGCGTTTTCAACTTCAATTTCGTTATGACGGGCGTAACTTGAATCCCTCTCCCATGGATCGGGCACCATTGTAATCGGAAGGCGCAGGAAACTTTTCAGTTCTTCCTGCCTGGGCATATTTTCCGGGACTTTGCGGAATACATCATAATCATCCCACGAATAGATAAAACGCACGTTTTTGCCCATGTCTTTTAAGGCGCGGGCGACCAGTTCTACGGTTATTATCTCCCTGAAATTTCCGATATGCACTGTTCCCGAAGGCGTTATCCCGGACGCGCAGGTATAGAGATCCTTTTCTCCCTTTTCAAAAATTACTCTTGCTGCGGCTTCATCGGCCCAATGGTACATTTTCATAATGAGAGTATATAAAAACCAGGCGGATAATTCTACAGATGAATAATATCAATAGAACAAATTCCACACCGCGAACCAGTGGAATACAGCCCCCAAAACGACAAACATGTGCCAGACCGCATGGGTATATTTCAAATTTTTCTTACGATACCAGAATACGCCTGCTGTATATGTGATTCCTCCTACAATAAGCAGTACAACAGTGTCAATTGGCACAGACTTAAGCAGCGGAACAATACCGATAATTATTACCCATCCCATCATTATATAAGCGGCAATTTCGATTTTTCGCAGAGACTTATAATTAATTATATTAAGCGTTATGCCTGTAACCGCCAATGCCCACTCAATGGCAAAGATGCTCCAGCCCCACGCCCCCTGAAGACCGGACAGGCAAAAAGGAGTGTAAGTACCGGCAATAAAAATAAAAATCATGGAATGATCCATTTTGCGCAATATGCTTTTTGCTCCCTTATGCTGTATTGCGTGGTAAAAGGTAGATACCAAAAACATTCCTGTCATTGTAACGGTGAAGAGAAGAGCGGCCGCAATATCAGTATGTGTTTCTCTGTTCCCGCTTAATATGCCTGTGGTTTTCAGGTTAAGCAGTACAAGCCCTGCAATCGCTCCCAATACACCCAATCCATGAATAATTGAATGAGAAATTTCCTCCCCAATGGAATAAAGCGGAATAGCTACAGCTTTTGGCGATTTGTTTATTGTGTTCATATCAGGTTTAGACAGAAATTATAATTTCTGGTTGCGTTTTTCATTATAATTATTATTAATGTTAAAAGGTATTTTCTTTCATTCACACATTAGTAAATTTTGTATACTAAATGTATAAATTTTTATACATTTTTCGTGTTTAATAATGAAATATTTTCTTTTATTTTTTATTTATTTTATCGTAACTCTATATAGCGTAAGGACTTACGATGCGTTATTCTTTATCGGTACTAACTTGGCACAGTTTTTGCTATTTAAACAGTATGGAATCGACAAGGTTTTCTAGTTTATCAACATTTCCCAATTTTTACATTAACCCCCGCATTACCGGGAAGGAAATTGATGAAATAAAAACCGAAATTGTCAGAAAGTCAATTCATTTCCTAATAGCCCTTAGCCCCTCAATGGCGGCCATAAACAGGCCGTTCACAGTAATATTGCTCATGGTTGGCACTTTAGGCTACACATTCATGGAATATTTACGTCTTTACGGTGTCAATGTTCCCGTGATTTCATCTTTAACCAATATGGCATCCAGATCCAGGGATATGGGCCGTTTTGTAATAGGGCCTGTAACCCTTGGTCTGGGAGCGCTTCTTGCCCTGCTTTTATACCCTTCTCCTGTTGCGGCTATTGCGATTTATGCTCTGGCCTTCGGCGATGGATTCGCAAGTCTGGTTGGAAAGGTTTTCGGCAGGTACCGGCCTGCTTTCCTTTGCGGTAAAAGCGTAGAAGGTTCACTGGCCTGTTTTGCCGCGGTTCTAATCAGCGCTTACATGGTTTGCGGCAGCATACGCATTGCCCTTGCGGCGGCTTTTACAGCCATGATAATAGAAGCCCTGCCGCTGGAAGATTATGACAATCTGGCCCTCCCTGTAACTGTTGGTTTAGTTGTTCAATTCGCGTCATTATCATAATATTTTTCAAGAAAAAAATCTCAAAAAAATTCAAATTCCGCTTGACAAGGAGTGTAAGGGTTGGTAGATTGATAGCAGGATATAATGGCGGAGACCGTGCGCTAAATGCGTCCGGCCCGGCCTTGGCAGACGGAGCCCGGCGGGGCGGTTTGCCGCATAGATCTTCAGAGAGATGGTAAAACTGCTTTGGCAGCCGCCTGTGAAAAAGCGGCGCCCGTGAAAAGCCGCGCAGCGCGCGGAAAAAAATTAATTGCGTTTGCACTTGACAAAGCGCGGGCGGAAGTAGTATGTTCAAAAAGCTTGCGCGGGAA